>DASUMX010000214.1:0-2718 GCA_036277455.1 Thermoleophilia bacterium | reverse complement strand
AGGCCTCCGAAGACCCGGATCCCGCGGAGTGACGATGAAATCCAAGTTCAAGGATCGGGTCGCAGTGAAGCTGGCCGCCGGCGCACTCGCCGCAGCCCTGGCGCTCGGCATGCCCGCGGCGGCACCGGGCCAGAGCCAGGGATCCATCACCCCCAATTACAAGGACGCGGACCTCGGCCAGATCATCGAGGCCGTGAGCGCCGTGACCGGCAAGAACTTCATCGTGGACCCCCGGGTGCGGGCGCAGGTCACGATGCTTTCCTCCACGCCGATGTCCCCCGACGCCTTCTACGAGGCGTTCCTGTCCATCCTGCAGGTGCACGGCTTCGTGGCCGTGCAGTCCGGGGACGTCGTCAAGATCGTGCCCGACGCCAACGCCCGCCAGCTGCCCGCCAACGACCTGCCCTCGCGCATCAGCTCCACTTCGGACGAGATCGTCACGCAGGTGGTGTCGGTCAAGAACGTGAGCGCCGCCCAGCTCGTGCCGATCCTGAGGCCGCTCATCCCCCAGTACGGGCACCTCGCGGCCTACCCGACCTCCAACATGCTGATCATCTCGGACCGTGCGGCGAACGTGAGCCGCATGGTGCGCATCATCCAGCGCATCGACCAGACCGGCGACGAGAACATCGACGTCATCCCGATGCAGCACGCGAGCGCCTCGGACGTGGTGCGCATCGTCAATTCGCTGTACGTGACCGCGGGCGCCGAGGGTGGCGGCGTGCCGACGGTGAAGATGGTCGCCGACGACCGCACCAACAGCGTGCTGGTGAGCGGCGAGAGCTCTCAGCGCCTGCGCCTGAAGACGCTCATCACGCACCTCGACACGCCGCTCGAGGCGGGCGGCGACACGCAGGTGCGCTACTTGCGCTACGCGGACGCCGAGAAGATCTCGCAGAAGCTGCGCGAGCAGATCCAGGGCATCACGGCGGCCGCGGCGCCCGGCGCGGCGGGTCCCGGCGGCGGCGCACCGGCCATCGTCAGCGGCGGCGGCGGCGGGGTGGACCGCAGCATCACGATCTGGGCGGAGCCGCAGACCAACGCACTCGTCGTGACCGCACCGCCCAAGGTCATGCGCTCGGTGATGTCCATCGTGGACCGCCTCGACATCCGTCGCGCCCAGGTGCTGGTCGAGGCCATCCTGGTCGAGATGTCCTTCGACAAGTCCATGGACCTCGGCATCAACTGGCTGATCGGGGATCGCGACAGCAACGGCAACCTGCTGCCCGCCGGCGGCTTCGTGCAGCCGGTGGACGGCACTGGCATCGGCCAGATCCTGCAGGGCGTCCTGAACCCCGAGAGCCTCGCGGGCCTGCCGAGCGGCCTGACCATGGGCGTCGGCCAGATCGTCGAGGGCGGCTTCAGCTGGGCCGCGCTGATCCGCGCGATCGGCGGCCAGGGCAACACCAACATCATCGCCACGCCCTCGATCGTCACGCTCGACAACGAGGAAGCCGAGATCAAGATCGCCCAGGAAGTGCCGTTCGTCACGGGCCAGTACACGAACCAGGGCGTGTCGACGCCGGGCGGCAACGTCAACCCGTTCCAGACGATCAACCGCGAGGAAGTCGGCAACATCCTCAAGATCACGCCCCAGATCAACGAGGGCGATTCGGTGGTCCTCAAGATCTCGCAGGAGGCCTCGAGCATCGCCGCCAGCTCGCAGCAGGTCAGCACCAACGACCTGATCACGAACAAGCGCACCATCTCGACCAACGTGCTGGTCGAGGACGGCGGCATCATCGTGCTCGGCGGCCTGATCTCGGACGAAGTGCGCGAGTCGAAATCGCAGGTGCCGTTCCTCGGGTCCATCCCGATCCTCGGCGAGCTGTTCAAGACGCGCAGCGTGGACAAGGTCAAGACCAACCTGATGGTGTTCATCCGTCCGCGCATCCTGCGCGACGGCGTGGACGCGGCCATCGAGACCAATGCGAAGTACAACTACATCCGTAACCAGCAGCTCGAGCGGAACGACGGCAAGATCCCGCTGATGCCGGGCGAGCGGCAGCCGACCCTTCCCGCGCTCGAGGCGCTGGTGCCCCCGGAGCTGCTGAACCCGGCCCGGCAGGCCTCGCCGATGAGCGACACGCCGGCCGAGCGTGCGATCGCGACGGACGGTACCCCGCTGCCGCTCCCGCCACCCGCCGCGGCCCCGGCGCAACCGGTGACCCCGACGACGCCGTTCGGGAATGAGCCGGTCGCGCCGCCGCCCGGCGACCGGCCGCCGCCGTGAGCACCACCCTCACCGACGAGGCCATCATCGCTGCGGCGGGCCGGGTCGCCGAGCCGCCGCGGCCCGTGCCCTTCGCCTTTGCAAAGCGCCACGGCGTGCTGGTGCGCGCGCTCACAGAGCAGTCGGCGGACGTCGTGCTGCGAGCCGGCGCCTCCCCGATCGCCCTCGCCGAGGTGCGACGCCACCTGCGCCGCCCGCTCACCGTCGAGCGCGCGGACGCGGATCGCTTCGAGATGCTGCTGCGCCAGGCCTACGAGGGCGGCTCGAGCGCCGCCATGGACGCCATGGGCGGCCTCGAGGAGGACACCGACCTCGGCAGCCTCGCACAGGAAATCCCGGAGCCCTCCGACCTGCTCGAGAGCGAGGACGAGGCGCCGGTCATCCGCCTGATCAACGCGCTCCTTACCCAGGCCGTGAAGGAGAACGCCTCCGACATCCACATCGAGCCGTTCGAGAACCGGCTGGTGATCCGCTTCCGGGTGGAC
>DASUMX010000213.1:0-25931 GCA_036277455.1 Thermoleophilia bacterium | reverse complement strand
TCGTCGCGTCCGCGCCGAACTGCCCCCGCTCGTACACGAGCTGGACGAACGCGGCCGGCATCACCAGGAACCAGGCGACGAACGGCAATGAGACGAAGACCATCTGGCGCACACCCATCGAGACGGTGTCGCGGAACCGGGTCTCGTCCTTCTGCGCCGCGAACCGCGAGAGCGACGGGAACAGGACGGTGCCGATGGTCACCGCGAAGATGCCCTGCGGCAGCTGGTAGAGGCGGAACGCGTAGCCGATCTCGGCCGCCGCGCGGTCGCTCACGAACTGGGCGAACCACGTGCCGATCAGGGCGTTGAAGTTGAGCACGCCGAGCGTGATCGTGATCGGCACCATGAGCAGCAGCACGCGGCGCAGCAGCGGGTCGGTGAGGCCGAAGCCGGGCCACAGCCAGCGCCCGTGGTAGCGGGCGGCGCCGGCCAGCATCACGACCTCGAGGACGGTGCCGACGAGCATGCCCCAGGCGATCGCGTCCACGCCGAGCGTGTCGTTGAAGATGGCGATGGCGGCGATGATCGTCAGGTTCCAGACGATGGACACCACGGCCGGCATGGTGAAGCGCTCGAAGGAGTAGAGGACGCCGCTGATGGCGCCGGCCAGCGAGAGGAACAGGATCGTCGGCACGAGGATGCGCAGGAGGTCGGCGGCGAGGTCCGCGCCGGCGGGCGTGCCGGTGAGCTCCGGGTACATCCACTGCGTGAGCGGGCCGGCGGCCAGCGCCAGGATCACGACGGCCGCCCCCACGACCACCACGATCAGCCCGAGCAGGTTGGCGGCGAGCCGGTAGGCGCGGTCTCGCTCTCCTTTTGCCAGCAGCGCCGTGAACACGGGCACGAACGCGGCGCTGATCGCGGCGTCGGCGAACAACTGCTGCACGAGTTGCGGGATCACGGAGACCGAGACGAAGGTGTTGTAGGACGCGTCGACGCCGTAGACGGCGGCGGTGATGACCTCCCGCCCGAGCCCGGTGAGGCGCGAGACGGCGGTGGCGGAGGCGACGATGACGGCCGCGAGGGCGAGCCGGCGCTTGTGATCGCTCATGAGTCCCTTGATTCGACCGCCGGCGGCGAAGTACTGCCCGGCGAGGCCGGCGAGAGTCTAGCAGAGGGCGGGCCCGCCTCCCGGCCCGGCCGCCCTTACCGGTGTACAGCCGGCGCCGGCCTGCGCCTACTGCGCCGCCGGCGCCAGACCCGCACTGCGCTTGAGTTCCAGGACGCGCAGCACCTTCGCCTCCGCCTCGGCCCTGGGGATGCGCCCGGACTTGATCGCCGCCGTCACGGCGTCGATCACCGGCCCCGGGTCGCCCGTGGCGAACAGCGCGAGGTCGGCGCCGGCCTTGAGCGCGCGCACCGCCGCCGCCGGCAACCTGAGGCCCACGGCCTTGGTCGTCGCGGCCATGGACAGCGAGTCGGTGATGATGACGGTCTTGTCGCTGATGCGGCCGCGCAGGTAGGTCATCGCCGTCCGCGAGAGGCTGGCCGGCGTCTCGTCCCCGGTGAGCCCCTTGGACCGCAGGTGGCCCACCATCACCAGCGGCACACCGGCGTCGAACGCCTTCTCGAACGGCACCATGTCGTAGCGCCGCAGCACCGAGAGCGAGGGGACGCGCGCCGCGCCGCTGTGCGTGTCGGTGGCCCAGCCGTGACCGGGCCAGTGCTTGACGGTCGCGAGGACCCGCGACGCCCGGAGGCCGCTCACCCACGCCAGGACGTGACTCCCGACGACGTCCGGCCGAGGCGAGAAGCACCGGTCGAGGGAGCTCATGTAGCGGCCCTCGATGTCCAGGTCCGCCACCGGCCCGAACACCACCGAGACGTGCAGCTTGCGAAGCCGCGCTCCGTAGTCCTTCGCGGTCGCCCTGGTCTTCGCGGCGCTCCACCCGCCCTGCACACGGGGCGATGGCAACGGGTAGATGACGTAGCGCAGCCGCTGCACCTGCCCGCCCTCCTCGTCGCTGGCGATGAGGGGCTTGACGCCGCCGCGCGCGGCGCGCAGGACGGCGGCGAGGTCGCCGCCGATGCTGCTGCGCGCCCCGCCGCCGAGGATGACGATGCCGCCGACGCCCATGCGCGCGTACCGGCATCCGGAGAGCGGGTTCGTCGCGGGCACGCTGCACACGACGAGTTGCGCGGCCAGCCGGCGGTTGCCCCACCCGGCGAGCTCCGACGGCGCGCTCGGGCTCGGCGACGGCGAGGACGACGGCGACGCGGAAGCGAGCGCGGCCTCGGACGTCGGCTCCAGGGCCGCCTGCGCGACGTGCTCCGAGGCGCACCCGCCCGTCGCGAGCGCCACGGTCGCGCCGGCAAGGAGACCGAGCGTTGCCAGTGTCTGCCGGAGACCGGTCATGGCGTGGAACGTACCACCGCACTCGCGCAGGGGCCAGAGCGCCGCCGCGCAAGCGTGCCTGTCCGGAGGGGGAGCAGTTGACCTCCCGCGAGCCTGCACCTAGCCTTGGTCCGGCCAAGGTCGTGCTTGTCATGTCCGCACGCAACGCGTTCAGAGGAGTGAAGCAGCGTCCCTGCACCGACGCCCAACGACGCAGGAGAGGCTCCACAGAGGAGCGATCATCGTCGCGTGACGCGCGCGTCCCGTGAGGTGAGGGCCGCGCGGCTGCGCCGGCAGCGACTGCTGGTCCTGCTGCTCGCCGCCGGCGCTCTGGCCGTGGTGGTCGTGTTGCTCTTCACGGTCGGGCCGTTCGGGTCGCACCTCGACCGACCCGGTGACCCTCCCCTCGGCTACCTCATCGAGCCCCTCGGCGGGCGGCAGCACCGCGTGACGGCGTGGACGCTCGGCGACGCCGCCTCGCTGACTTCGGCGACCGCCGCGAACGCCGTCGACGAGATCGACTTCGACTGGTACCACACGCAGGCGGACGGCAGCGTCACCGCCGAGAACGAGGATCCCGCTCTCGTCGGAGCGGCCCGCGACAAGGGCCTGAACATCTTCGCCACCGTGACCAACTCGACCAGCTCGGGCAGCGCGTTCAGCCGTGACGTCGCGGCGGCGGTGCTGGCTTCGCCCGACCGCCGCCGCCGCTTCATCGACGACCTGCTCACCCTGGTCGAGGACATGGGCTACGACGGCGTCGACCTCGACTGGGAGGAGCTCAGGCCGGCCGACCGGGACAGCTTCTCGGTGCTCGTGGAGGAGCTCGCCGAGGCCCTGCACGCCGAGCAGCGCTTCCTCTCCATCGCCGTCATGCCCAAGACGTCCGAGCCCGGCGAGTGGGACAACCAGAAGTACGCCGACTGGAAGCGGATCGGCAAGGCCGTGGACGAGTTCAAGATCATGACCTACAGCTACAGCGGCCCCTGGGGCGACCCCGGCCCGCAGGCGCCGGCTGAGTGGGTGGACCGCGTGCTCACGTTCGCCGAGCGCAAAGTGCCGCCGCGCAAGATCTCGATGGGCATCCCCTTCTACGGCTTCGACTGGTACGGCGACTCCTGCGACACCGTCTCCGCGCACCGCGGCGCGTCGCTGGCGCAGACCCACGACGCCACCGTGGGCCGCGACCCCTCCTCAGACGAGGCGACCATGACCTTCACCGACGGCGGGGTCACCCACACGGCCTACTTCCAGGACGAGGCGGCCGTCGCCGCCAAGCTCGCAGCCCTGCGCGCGGGCCACCCCGGGATCGCCGGCATCAGCGCCTGGGTGATGGGCCAGGAGGCCTCCGGCTTCTGGCCCCTCATCACGCGCGAGCTGCGCTGAGCGGAGCCGGGCTCCGACCCTCTGCCTGACCCCGCCGACGTTTGCCGCGCGCTGACGCGCCGTGATAGCATCGCGCGTCCGGACGCAGCCCCACTGCACCTGGAACCGTCACGAATCTAGCCAGATCGAAGGGATCACGTGGCCAACATCAAGCAGCAGAAGAAGCGTATCCGCCTGGCAGCCAAGCAGCGGCTGCGCAACCGGCACGCCAAGTCGACCCTCAAGACGCTGTTCAAGCAGCTCGAGGACGAGGTCGCCGAGGGCCAGACCGAGGAAGCGGCGAAGACCGCGACCTTCCTGACCTCGCGCATCGACAAGGCCGCCGCCAAGGGGATCCTTCACAAGAACAACGCCGCCCACAAGAAGAGCCGCGTCGCGCACACCATGGCGCGCCTCTCTTCCTGACGGTTCGCGGCTGAGAACGACGACGAAGCGGGCGGGCCGCCTGGAGCGGCCCGCCCGCTTCGTCGTCCCCGTTCAGCGGCAGGGCCGGCCGCCGCAGCCGGGCCGGCCTCTCCCCTACGTCAGCAGCCGCGCCAGCGCCAGCTCGACCACGAGGCGCTCGCCGTCGTTGACGCCGCCGATCGACTCGAGCGTCGCCGGCGCCCGGCCGCGCAACCCAGCCTCGGCCTCGGCGAGCGCGCGGTACGCGCGGCCCAGGCGGCGCCGGTCGAAGTGCTCTCGCTGCTCCAGCAGCTTCTTGGCCGTGAAGGGGTGCACGCCGAGCTGCTTCGCGGCCGTCGTCTGGTCGGCGTGCGGCAGCTGGGACGCCGCGTCGAGCTTCTCGATGTGCCGCTTGAGGCTGTACAGCACGCCGTTGGCGTCGTTGCGCGGGTTGCCTGAAGCGTAGAGGGCCTCGAGCAACGCGAAGCCGTGGGTGCGGTCGCGGTGCCCCACGGCGTCCATGAGGTCGAAGATCACCGCGTCGTCGTCCGGCGTGCAGATCGCGTCCACGTCGGCCTCGGTGGCCTCCTGGCCGCGGCAGTACAGCGCGAGCTTCTCGATCTCACGCTCGAGCCGGTCGGCGTGCCTGGGATCGGTGCCGCACCGGTCGAGCAGGTGCTTGGCGACGATCTGGCTGAGCGGCAGACGGTGAGCTTTGGCCCGTTCCCTCACCCACTTCGCCATCTCGTACTTCTTGGGCAGGTCGAAGCGCAGCACGCCGCCGAGCTTGCTCACCGCCTTGTACAGCGCGTCCGAGGCGGCGAACGTCTCGCCCTCGACCGTGACGCACGTGTCGGGCATGGGGTCCTGCAGGTAGGCGACCACGGCCTGCCGCGCCTTTGCCTTCCATTTGTGGCCGTTGAGGACGAGGAGCAGGCGGGTCCCGAACGTGAGGCCGGGGCTGACCGCCGCATCGAGGAACGCCTCGACCGGGTCGTGCTCGGCGTCGAGCAGCACCACGTTGAGGTCGCTGCCGGCCTCGTCGATCACGCGCTGCCGCAGGCGCACGACGGCGCGTCGCACCTTGGGGCGGTCGGTGCCGACGATGAGGTAGGCGGGAAGCAGCGGGGTGGGCTCGGCCATGGTGCCGTGAGGATAGCATGGCGATAGGATGCTCACGGCCGGCGCCGCCGTCCACGGATCAGGGGTGACATTGGTCGAGACAACGCTGCCCATCGCGACACACGTCGCGGCGACCGGCACGTCGCCGGCGCTCGTCGCGCTGCTCGTCGTCCTCGGCGCCGTCGAGGTGGGACTGCTGGCCTGGGCGCTCGTGGACCTGTACCGGCGGCCGTCGGCGCAGATCAACGGCGGCAGCAAGATCCCCTGGCTGATCCTCTGCCTGCTGCTGCAGATCATCGGGCCCATCGTCTACCTCGCGGCGGGGCGGGAGCGGGTGAAGCCGGCGCACGACCCCCTGGCCGGCGGCGGACCCGCGGGGAGCGCCGCCGGACGCGCTGTGGCCGGCGGCGCTACGGTCGCGGGCGTTGCGGCCGCCGGCGCCGTTCCCCCGCCGCTGGCGGTCCAGCGCGCCGACGCCGCGACGGTGGCCGACGCGCTCTTCGCGGCGCGCGGCGCGGAGCCGGACGGCGCAGCCGCCTCCGGCCCGGCCGTGGAGCTGCGCGACGTGCGCAAGACCTTCGGCGACGCGGTCGCGCTGGACGGCCTCACGCTCAGCGTGCCGCCCGGCTCCATCTACGGGTTCCTCGGCCCCAACGGGGCCGGCAAGACGACGACCTTGCGCATCCTGGCCGGCCTCGCGCACGCCGACGCCGGCGCGGTCCGCATCCTCGGTCGCGACGTGGCGGGCGGCGGCGCCGACGCGCGCGCCGTCATCGGCTTCCTCCCCGACGTCCCGGCCTTCTACAAGTGGATGACGGCGCCCGAGTACCTGCGCTTCGCCGGCAGCCTGTTCGGCCTTTCCGGCCGGGAGCTGGACGACCGCGTGACCGCCATGCTCGAGCTCGCCGGGCTGGCCGGGGTGCGGACGCGGGTCGGGGGCTTCTCGCGCGGCATGAAGCAGCGGCTCGGTGTCGCCCAGGCGCTCATCCACGGGCCGCGCCTGCTGCTGCTCGACGAGCCGACCAGCGCGCTCGATCCGATCGGCCGGCGCGACGTGCTCGACATGATCGCCTCCATGCGCGGGCGCACGACGGTCTTCTTCTCCACGCACATCCTCAGCGACGTCGAGCGCGTCTGCGACACCGTCGCCGTGATCGCCCGCGGCCGCGTCGTCGCGCAGTCCGGCATCGACGAGCTGCGCAGCCGCAGGGGCGGGCTGAACCGCCTCAGCATCGAGGTCGACGACCCACGGCGCCTCTGGGAGGGACTCGCGGGCGCCCCGTGGCTGCGGACGGTGGAGGCGGGCGAGAGCGGCGAGCTCCTCGTGACCTGCGACGACGTCGGGGCGGCGCAGCGCGAGCTGCCGGCCCTCGTGGGCCGGCTGGGCCTCGCGCTGCGGCGCTTCGGCGTCGACGAGCTCGACCTCGAGGACGTCTTCGTCGACCTCGTCGGGGAGGACCGCCGATGAGCGGCCTCGTCCCCTTCCTGCGCAAGGAGTTCAGCGAGACCGTGCGCACCTGGCGCCTCTGGGTCGTGCCGGGGTTCCTGCTCTTCTCCGCCCTGAGCTCGCCGCTGGTCACCTACCTCATGCCGACGCTGCTCGACCAGCTCGGCACGGCGCAGCAGGGGCTCAGCATCACCGTCGCCGACCCCACCGCCCTGCAGGCCTACCTCGAGTACCTCGGCAACCTCGGCCAGCTCACGTTGTTCGCACTCGTCATCGCCTACGGCGGGATCGTGAGCGGAGAGGTGCGCGGAGGCACGGCGGCGCTCACGCTGGCCAAGCCGCTCTCCCGCGCCGCGTTCGTGACCGGCAAGTGGCTCTCTCAGGCGCTGGTGGTCGCCGCCGGTGCGGCGTTCGGGACGCTCATCTGCATCGCCCTGACGCAGCTGCTGTTCGAGGACGGCCCGGCCGGCAGGACCGTTCTCGCCGTGGGCCTCTGGATCGCCTACGCGCTCATGCTGCTGGCGGTCATGGTGCTGCTCAGCGTCGAGCTCAAAGCTCCGGCGGCGGCCTCCGGCGCCGGCATCGGCGTGTACGCGGCCCTGGTCGTGCTCGCGCAGTTCGAGGCCACCAGCGGCGCCACCCCGGCTGGGCTCCCCGCAGCGGGACTCGCGATCGTGCGTGGCGAGCCCGCGCAGTGGGCGCTGCCGCTCGTGACGACTGTGGCCGTCGCCGCGGCGTGCCTGGTGGCCGCCGTGCTGCGCTTCGAGCGCCGCGAGATCTGAGCGTCCTCAACCTTCGCGCTCCGCGGTCACGCTGAGACCCTCGCTCCCCGCCGAGAGGGCGATGTCGCCGGATCGGTCCGTGCGCGCGTAGGGCACCCCGGCGGCCGTCAGCACCGCCAGGGCGTCCTGGTCCGGGTGCCCGTGCCGGTTGGGGCCGACGGGGACCACCGCGAGGCGAGGCGCGAGCTGCCGAAGGAACCCGGCGTCGAACCCGCCGTCGCTCCCGTGATGCGGCACGCCGACCACGAGGCAGGGCGGCAGGTCCAGGTTCTCGAGCACCTGCCCCTCCGCGTCGCCCGGCAGGAGCACGCGCTGGCCCGCCAGCCCCACCACCGCCACCAGCGCGTCGTCGTTCTCCCTCTGGTTCTGGTCGACGCCCCCCACCGGGGCGCTCGGCAGGACGTCGAGGCTCCACCCGGCTCCGCCCAGCCGCAGGTCCGTCGTGCACCTGCGCACGTCCGTGCCCGCGG
Source organism: Thermoleophilia bacterium (assembly GCA_036277455.1). GTDB lineage: Bacteria > Actinomycetota > Thermoleophilia > UBA2241 > UBA2241 > CAIXSE01. The sequence goes on along the minus strand of DASUMX010000213.1, from coordinate 18,005 downwards.
CGCGCAGGCGGTCCTCGAGGTCGTCGAGGGCAGCGGACGGCTCCTCCGGCTGCGGCAGCAGCGCCGCCCGGATCGTGACGGCGCCGATGACGTCCGCGAGACCGCCGACGTGGTCGTCGTGCCCGTGGGAGAGCACGAGCAGGTCGACCTCCCCGACGGCGTGCTCCCGCAGCGTCCGCGCCAGAGCCTCGGGGCCAGCGTCCACCAGCACCGTTGGGCCGCCGGGCACCTGAAGGAGAGTGGCCGCCCCCTCGCCGACGTCGAGGAACGTCAACGTCGGCACATCCGGCGGCCGCACCGGCGCGGGCGCCAGGAGCAGCGCCGCCGCGAGCAGCGCCGCCGTCGCGCCGGCGAGCGGCGCCCATCGGCGGCGGTCGCGCACGTAGGCGAGCACGCCCTCACCGGCCCGCGCCGCGAGCGCCCCGACCAGCGCGATCTCGGCGAGCAGCCCGAGGACCAGCAGCAGCCGCAGCGAGACGCCTTGGTACTCGTAGACTGCCCCCGGCAGCCCGGCGAAGAGGTGCGACACGGCGAGCAGAAACCCGATGAACAGCCCGGCCACGACGTTGAGCGGCGCCGACAGCCACTCGCTCACGAACCCCAGGAGGAGCGAGAGCATGCCGAGGAACATGATCGGGCCCAGCACGAACCCCCCGGCCACGTTGGCAGGCACGCTGACGAGCGAGGCGGAGCCGAACGTCAGCATCGACACCGGTGCGGTGGAGATGCTGGCGGCCGTCGTGACGCCCACCTGCTCCGGCAGCGGCCCCGGCAGGAAGGAGACGGCACGGGTCAGCGGCCCGGCGAGCACCAGCAGCCCGACGACCGCGCCGAACGACAGCTGGAAGCTCACGTCGAACAGGTTGTTGGGATTGGCCGTGAGCAGCCACGCCGCCGGGGCGAGCCAGAGCAGCCAGCCGTCGCTCGGGCGCGAGGCGAGGATGGCGAGCAGCCCGCAGATGCCGGCGACGCCGGCCCGCACGATCGACGGCGACGCCCCCGTGAGCAGCACGTACGTTGCCACGACGGGCAACAGCAGCGCGGTACGCAGGAGCCGGTGCATGCCGAGCAGCGCGAAGGCGAACGACCACATGGTGCAGAGCAGCACCACGTTCTCCCCGGAGACGGCCATGATGTGCAGCAGGCCGCTGGCGCGGAAGTCCTCGACGAGCGCCGCGTCCACCCCCTCGTCGTCGCCGAGGACCATGCCCTGCAGCACGTCGGCGACCGGAGAGTGCACCCCGGCGGCGAGATGGGCGCGCGACGCCAGACGAAGGCGGTCCACCATGCCCTGCAGCCCCTCACGGCGGCCGGTCACCACCAGATCGGCGAAGTCGCCCTCGAGCAGCACGTGCTCGCCACGCCGCCGAAGGTAGCGGCCGTAGTCGAAGGCGCCGGGACGCGGCTCCGGGAGCGGCGCGACGCGCACGGACGCCACCTGCAGCAGCGCGCCCTCCGTGAGGGGCCCGGTGGGGTCGTGCGCAAAGGCTTTGTCGTCCTCGAGTCGCAGGCGCAGGTGTGCCGGCTCGCGCAGTCGCCTGCCCCCGACGTCGGTCACCCGCAGGGCCAGGGTCACCTGGTCGGCGTCGATCGCCGGCAGGTCCGTGAGGACCGCCGCCAGCGAGACGCGGTCGCCCGTGTACGCCGCGAGCGAGGACCGGGCGACGGCGTCGAGGCGGGCGCCGCCGAGCACGGCTCCGGCGCAGAGGAACAGCGCGGCCAGCCCGGCGAGACCGGCCACCGGGCCGCGACCCGAGAGGGCCGGCGCGCGGACGCCGACGATGAGCGCGCCGGCGGCCAGCGCGGCGGCCGCTGCCAGGAGCTCCGGCGGCGGCCGCCACGCCAGGACGAGGCAGAGCCCCAGACAGTAGGCGCCGAGCAGCACGTGCGGAGGAGCCGGCAGGCGCACGTCGCGGCCTCAGACGGTGATGGCGTCCTGCATCGCCGCGAACTTGGCGTCGCCGATGCCCGGGACCTCCTTGATCTCCTCGATCGTCGTGAAGCCGCCGTTCGCCGTGCGGTAGTCGATGATCTTCTGCGCCGTGGACGGGCCGACCCCATCGAGCGCGTCCAGTTCCTCCAGCGAGGCGGTGTTGATGTTGATCAGCCCGCCGGCGGCGGCCGCAGGGGCGAGCGCCGGCGCTCCGCCGGTGGACGACCCGCCGGACGCCTGCGCCGCCACGACCGCCGCCCCGCGCTCGGGGACGACGATCTGCTGGCCGTCCGAGACCGGGGCCGCCAGGTTGACCGCCGCGAGCTCGGCCTTGGCCGTGGGGCCGCCGGCCACCTGGAGCGCGTCGGTCACCCGAGCCCCCGGCGGGAGCCGGACGACGCCGGGCGCGCGCACGGCGCCGCACACGTACACCATCATGTCCGGCGCCGGCGAGGCCGCCGTGGCCCCGGCCGACGCTCCCGCGTCCTGGCTCGCCGGCGACGCGGCGACCGGCGCGAGCACGACCGCCTGCGCCTGCGGCGGGCCGGCCTGCCGCGGCAGCACGACGTAGCGGACGCCGACCGCGACGACCACCGCGGCGACGGCGACGTAGGCGATGATCTGGCGTCGCGAGAGCTGCACGGCCCACCTCCGGCGCCGCGGTCGCTGCGAGGGAAGTGACGGGCGCCGGGGGCGCGTCCGGCGCCCGTCGCGTCGCAGGCTACGGCAGCGTCCCGCGCCCCGCATCACCCCTCAGGGGCGATTTCACGGGGTGACCGCGCTGGGATAGGGTCGGAGGTGGGCGCGACGGCACACGACACCCGGGAGGCGGCATGACCAGCAAGGCGATGTTCACCGACGACGAATGGCACACGCTGCAGTGGGCGGTGACCGACACGATGGCCTACGTCTCGATGGCGGACGCCGGCTTCTGGGACACCTTCAAGGAGGCCAGCGCGGCGGCGAAGTTCATGGCGCAGGCCAAGGCGTCCAGCGGAAGCCCGCTCGTCCACGATCTTGCCGGGGACATCAAGTTCGGACGTGACAAAGCGGTCTCCCACGACATGGCCGACATGGGCGGAGAAGTGACGGCGCGGGTGCGTCAGGCCGTGGAGGTCGTCGCGGCCAAGTCGCCCGCCGACCTCACGGCGTTCAAGGGGTTCCTTCTCGGCGTCGCGCAGGCAACGGCCGACGCCGTCAAGGGCGTCGGCGACCACGAGGCGGCGGCGATCGCGAAGCTGCAGGACGTGCTGTTCTAACGCACCACGAAGTTCACGAGCTTGCCGGGCACGTAGATCTCCTTGACGACCTGCTTGCCGTCGAGGAAGCGCGCCGCGTTCTCGGCCGCGCGCGCCATCGCCAGCACGTCGTCCTTCTCCGCGTCCACAGGCACCTCGAGGCGGTCACGCAGCTTGCCGTTGACCTGCACCACGACGGTCACCACCGCGTCGGCGGCGAGCTCCTCGTCCCACGCGGGCCAGGGCGCGTCCAGCACGTCGTCGCCGTGGCCGAGCAGCTCCCAGACCTCCGCCGCCACGTGCGGCGCCATGGGGCACACCAGCAGCGTCATGTCGCGCACCACCTCGCGCCACTGCGCCAGCGTGAGCGACCCGCGCGCCGACGACCACACGTCGAGCACCTGGTTCTGCAGCTCCATGAGCGCCGACACGGCCGTGTTGAAGCGGAACGCGTCCATGTCGCGCGTGACCTTGCGGATGGTCTTGTTGAGCGCGCGCAGGACCTGGCGGCCCTTCTCGGCCTCCGCCTCGCCGGCCGCCACCCCGCTCCCCTGTGCCTCCACGACCTCGCCGACGAGGTTCCAGAAGCGCCCCAGAAAACGGTACGTGCCCTGCACGCCGCGGTCGCTCCAGGCGACGCTCTGCTCGAACGGCGCGATGAACAGCTCGTACACGCGCAGGGCGTCGGCGCCGTACTTCTCGACCACACTGTCCGGAGTGACGACGTTGCCCTTGCTCTTGCTCATCTTCTGGCCGTCCTCGGCCTGGATCATGCCCTGGTTGCGCAGGCGCGCGTAGGGCTCGCCGAAGTCCAGGTATCCCGCGTCCTGCGCGACCTTGCAGAAGAAGCGCGCGTACAGCAGATGCATGACCGCGTGCTCGGCGCCGCCGACGTACAGGTCGACGGGCAGCCAGTACCGCGTCTTCTCGCGGTCGAACGCGGCCGCCTCGTCGTGCGGCGAGGCGAAGCGGAAGTGGTACCAGCTCGAGCAGGCGAACGTGTCCATGGTGTCGGTCTCGCGGTGCGCCGGCCCGCCGCAGCCCGGGCACGTGGTGTGCACCCACTCCTCGGCGCGCGCCAGCGGCGAGCGGCCGTCGTCCGTGGGGTGGAAGTCCTCGAGGTCGGGCAGCAGCACGGGCAGCTGGTCGTCGGGCACCGGCACCGTCCCGCACTTCTCGCAGTGCACGATGGGGATCGGCGCGCCCCAGTAGCGCTGGCGGCTGATGAGCCAGTCACGGAGCTTGAAGTTGACCTTCTTGCGCGCGGCGCCGCGCTCCCCGAGCCAGGCGACGACGGCCTCGAACGCCTCGCCCGGCGCCTGCAGGCCGTCGAACTGCGCCGAGTTCACCATGACGCCGTCGCCGGTGTACGCCTCCGTCAGGGCGCCCTGCGGGCCGGACTCCGGCGCGATCACCTCGACGATCGGGATGTCGAACCGGGTGGCGAAGGCGAAGTCGCGCTCGTCGTGCGCCGGCACCGCCATGATGGCGCCGGTGCCGTACCCCATGAGCACGTAGTCGCTGATCCAGATGGGGACCGGCGCGTCGTTCACGGGGTTCACCGCGTACGCGCCGGTGAAGACGCCCGTCTTCTCCTTCTCCGTGCTCATGCGCTCGATCTCACTCTGGCGGCGGGCCTGGTCCTGGTACTCCACGACCGCCGCCCGGTGCTCGTCGTCGGTCAGTGCGTCGACCAGCGGGTGCTCCGGCGCCAGCACCATGTAGGTGGCGCCGAAGAGCGTGTCGGGCCGCGTCGTGAACACCGTGAGCTTCTCGTCGCGGCCCTGCAGCCCGAAGTCGACCTCGGCGCCCTCGCTGCGCCCGATCCAGTTGGTCTGCATGAGCTTGATCTGCTCGGGCCAGTCGATGGTCCCCAGGTCGTCCAGCAGGCGCTGCGCGTAGTCGGTGATACGGAAGTACCACTGCTCGAGGTCCTTCTTGGTCACCAGGCTGCCGCAGCGCCAGCAGCGGCCCTGCTCCACCTGCTCGTTGGCGAGGATCGTCTTGCAGCTGGGGCACCACCACTGCTGTCCCGTCGCCTGGTAGGCCAGCCCGCGCTGGTAGAGCAGCAGGAAGAACCACTGCGTCCAGCGGTAGTAGTCGGGGAAGCAACTGGTGACCTCGCGCGACCAGTCGAACGAGAGACCGATGAGGTCCATCTGCCGGTGGTAGTTGGCGATGTTGCGCTCGGTCGTCACCCGCGGGTGCACGCCCATCTTGATGGCGTAGTTCTCCGCCGGCAGGCCGAAGGCGTCCCAGCCCATGGGGTGGAGGACGTTGTAGCCGCGCATGCGCATGAACCGCGCGACCGCGTCGGTGGGGACGTAGTTGCGGCAGTGGCCGACGCTGAGCCCGTCGCCGGACGGGTACGGGAAGAAGTCGAGGGCGTAGAACTTGGGCTTGTCGCTCTCGTCGGGCGTGCGGTAGGCGTCGCGCTCCTTCCAGAGACGCTGCCACTTCTCCTCGATGGCGTGCGGGTCGTACCGTCTGTCCACGTGAGTCCTCTCTCGCTGCGGCCGGCGCGCGCGGGCCTTCGGCGGCGCGCGGCCTTCGATTCTACATGAGGCGCACGGCAGGCTCCGCCGCCCTCCGCGCGCCGGCGCGGTGGCAGGCAGCGACCCGTCCCGCCGGGCTCACGGCTCGAAGGGCGTGTACGTGACGACGGTCCGCCCCGTTCCGGTGTAGCTCACCGTCGTCACCCCCGTGAGTCGCGGCTCTGCGGAGCGGGAGAAGTCGATGAGCTGGAACGTGTAGACGGAGCGTGACCCGGCCGGCGGTTCGCGGGCCGGCGCAGACGTCGGCGATGCGGCGCCGATGGCCTCGTACCCGGAGGCGCCCGCCGTGCCGGCGTCGACCAGGACGACCCCGTCCTCGCCGTGCACCCCCGCCACGTGGTCGTTGCCGTAGGCGACCACGAGGGCTGCCTCCTCTTCCGCGGCCGCGGTGATCGTGTCCTGCGCCTGCCGGGCGTCGTGCACGAGCAGCACCTGCGGTCGCGGGTCGGCGGCCGCCCAGAGACCCGCGAGACGCGCTCCGTAGACACCGAGGAGCTCCTCGTCCGAGCTCACCCGGGGCTGCGACGCGACGGGATCAGAAGCGCCCAGGATGGGGACGCCGGCGACGTCCTCGAGCGTGCCCTCGAGCACGCGATAGCCGGCGTCGCGAAAGACACGGAGCGCCGGCTCGTCCTCGTGGTTGCCGCCGACGAGGAGAACGGGCGGGTCTCCGCGGCCGAACACGCGCACGAAGAGCCGTGCCTCCTCGGCCGTCCCCCTGTCGGTGATGTCGCCGGCGAGCAGCACGGCGTCGACGGGCTCGCCTCCGCCGGCGGCGAGGCGCGCCGCGGCTCGCGCGCCGAACACGTTGTCGTGGATGTCGCTCGCGAGCAGCAGCCGCACGACCTCGGCGCGCGCCGGCCGGCGCGGCTCCGTCGTCAGCTGCGTCGCCACCGCCTCCAGACCGTCCAGGAAGTCCTGCAGGCGGCTGAGACGGTCGCCCTGGTCGCCGCCGCTGCTCAGCGCGCGGAGCAGGGGCAGGACGGACGGGACGCGCGACGCGAGCCCGGAGTACCGCACCTCGGGCGAGCGGTCCAGCGTCGCGTAGCTCGCCAGGGCGAAGGCGCCGCCGAGCACCATGGCGGCGGCGGCGCCTGCGGCGGCCGCCAGGACGAGGCGGCGGCGCGTCCGGAAGCCCGCCACGAGCAGCCCGGCGGCCGCGCCCACGAGCAGCAGCCACGGCAGCCTGCCGATCAGGTAGCGCGAGAACGCCGCACGGGCGCCGCCCTCGAGCCGCGGCAGCCCGGCGGAAGGGTCGTCGAGCAGCGCCGCGGTCTGCGCCGGCAGGCGGTAGTCCATGATCACGTCCATCGGGGTCCGGTGGGTGCGGAGCGAGAGCTCGCCCGCCGGCCCCAGCGGCATCACCAGGTGTCCACCCGGCCACGCCGGCCGGACCTGGAAGGTGATCGACCCCGTGGCCACGACGTAGCCGGCGGCAGCCTGCAACTGCAGCACGCCGGCCACGACCACGAGCAGCAGCGCGATGCGGAGGGCCAGCACCGTGAGCCCTCGTCCCGGGCCCGGGTCGTGCCCCGACTCCATCCCGCTGCCGTCGATCACCAGCTGCCTGCCACGCCGTCATCGCTCCTTCGTTCACTCCGGTTCTGCCCGCTTCCGCGTCCGCGCTCCCAAGCCCGGGCGACAGGTTGCCGGCGAGAGCGGGTATGCTATACTTTCGAGCCTGCCGGCACGGTCGGCACCCCTTCGGTGGGGGTATAGCTCAGTTGGGAGAGCGTTTGGCTGGCAGCCAAAAGGTCACCGGTTCGAGCCCGGTTACCTCCACCATCCACTCACCGTCACATTCGTCGCCGCAAGGCCCCACGGCCACGCGCTTCTGGGAGATCGACGCGCTTCGCGGTCTGGCGGTACTGGCGATGATCGCCTTCCACTTCGCCTGGGACTGGGCCTACGTCAACGACGGGCGGCTTGGTGACGCCTCGCGGTACGCCTCGGGCATGATCGCGGGGACCTTCATCACCCTTCTCGGCCTCTCCATCGCGCTCGACCGCGCCCGCGTGCGCGCCGCGGGAGGCTCCCAGTGGCGCCGCACGGGTCATCGCTTCCTGCTCATCGGAGGCTCCGCGGCCGTCGTCACCCTGGCCACCTGGCTCTTCCTGCCCGACGAGTTCGTCTTCTTCGGCATCCTCCACCTGCTGGCCGCGTGCACCGTCCTGGTGGCGCTGTCCGCCCCGCTCGGCGCGGTCGCCAACGCGTTCCTCGGCCTCGCCCTGCTGGTGATCGGCTGGAGCACGTTGCTCGACGCGCCGGGCCCCGGCGCCCTGTGGTCGGTCGCCGGCTGGTGGGCGCCTCGCGCCACGGTCGACTGGTACCCCCTGGCGCCGTGGGCCGGGTTCGCCTTCCTCGGTCTCGCTCTCGGGCTGACGCTCTACGCGGGCGGCCGCAGACGCTTCTCGCTGCGCGACCTCAGCGCGCCCACGGCCCCGCTGCGCTTTCTGGGCCGCCACGCGCTGCCGATCTACCTCGTCCACCAGTTGCTTCTGCTGCCACTGGCCTGGCTGCTGGCGCGACTGCTGCGCTGACCGCCGGCGGCCACCGCCGCCCCTCGTCACCGCCGTCTGCGGGCCTGGGACGGCGGGTTTAGCGGCACCTCCTCACGGAAAGTATCCGGGCACATGCACTCGGAGGCCGTCAAGGCTGCCACGAACCGTGCTGGCCGGAGGAGGCGCGTATGGAGGACAAGCCGCAGTTCCGTGTCGACTACGAGGCCACCACCGCCGAAGTCGGCATCGTGATCCTCGAGGGCGAGATCGACATCTACTCCGCGCCGGAGTTCAAAGAGGTGCTGGTCAACGGCATCGAAGGAGGCGCGAAACGGGTGATCGTCGATCTGTCCGCGGTCACGTTCATCGACTCCACTGCGCTTGGGGTGCTCGTGAGCGGCGCGAAGCGGGTGCGGCCCCGCAACGGCAACCTCGACATCGTCTGCACGGACGAGAACATCATCCGCATCTTCGAGATCACCGGCCTCGACCGGATCTTCGGGATCTTCCCCAGCCGGGGCGAGGCGCTCAGGGCGGCGTCAGCCTAGGCGAGACGCCGCAGCACGACCAGGAGGCGGCGCCGGAGGGTGACACGGCGGCCGCCGGGGGCGAACACGATGGAGTTCCGCAGCACGAGAGCGCTTCGGGGCAGCAGGCTCCAGGACGTGGCCGACGTCATGCTGAAGACGAAGACATACGGAGTGGGGCGGATCTGCATGGTGGACGGGTGCGGTACCCGTCTCTCCGCGTACAACCCGTCGGGCGTGTGTGCGCTGCACGGCGGGGCGTGGCAGGACGAGTATCACCGCACTACGCGCAAGGCCACCCACCGTGAGGAGATCACGCGGCACTGCCTCTTCGGGCAGTGCGGCCGGGAGTTCACCACCACCAACCCCGCCAAGAAGTACTGCAGCGACGCCTGCCGCATGAGGGCCTTCCAGGCCCGCGTCATGGAGTCGCGCCGTATGGACGACGCCGTCCCCATACGGCGCGCGAGCTGAGACTCCCTGCGCCGCGCCGCGTGCGCCCGCCGGCTCCGCCGGCGGCGCCGGGGCGGCCTGACCCGCTTGCGGCCTAAGCGCCCGCGGCCTCGAAGGCCGGGGGGATCACCGGCAAGCGCCCGTTGAGCAGGCTGTCCACCGCGGCCTCGGTGGTCTCGAACACGGGCACGACGTTGGCCAGGCCGACGATGCCGAACACCTTGCGCACCTGCCCGGCCGGGCGCACCAGCAGCAGCTCGCGCCGCTTGGCCCGCTGCGCCGCCGACAGCCGCACGAGGAACGCGACGAAGCTGGAGTCGACGAACGTGGTCCTCGAGAGGTCCATCACCAGATGGTCCTGGTCGTACAGGGGACCCAGCGCCCTGCGCAGGAAGCGGTCGATCTCGGCCACCGTGTCGAGGTCGAACTCGCCCTCGAGCTGCACCACGGGCGGTCTGCCGTCCCCGCCCTCTGCGCACAGGCGCAGCCGCGCCTGTTCGGCGGTGGTCTCCCGCGATCGGATCGCTCGACTCGCCACGGATCCCCTTCGTGCTGACGGGATGGAGCGCGCCCCGGCGGGGCGCGTGAGCGACGCTAGGGCAGCACCGCGCGGAAGTAAAGCGTAAACGTGGCAGTATCGAGAGGTTCTCGCGTCAGCCTCTCGCGAAGCCTGAACGATGGCGTTCCGCGCACCCCACACTCGACCTCACGTCGAGGCGGCATGCGCCGCGACTGGAGGGTCGGAGCCGAGGTGCGTCAGGCCCGGTCGGCCGTGGCCTGCGCCTTGAGCTTCTTGTATCTCGGCTCGCGCTCCTTGAGCACCGTGAGCACCGGGCTCGCGACGAAGAAGGTGGAGTACGCGCCGAGGATGATGCCGACGAAGAGCGCAAAGGCGAAGTCCTTGAGCGTCTCCCCGCCGAAGAGGAGCAGGCACGTGACCGGCAGCAGGCTCATGAACGACGTGTTGAGCGAGCGCGTCAGCGTCTCCCACAGCGACTCGTTGACCATGTCGGCGTAGGCCATGCGGCCGAGCTTGGGCTCGTTCTCGCGGATGCGGTCGAAGACGATGACGTTGTCGTAGAGCGAATAGCCCATGATCGTGAGGACGGCGGCGATGGTCGCGGTGGTCACTTCGCGGCCCGTGAGCGAGTAGATGCCGACGACGATCAGCGTGTCGTGGATGACGGCGGCGATGCCCCCGACCGCGTACTTCCACTGGAAGCGTATCGTGACGTAGGCGACGATGAGCAGAAGCGCGATGGCGATCGCCTTGAGCGAGGAGCTCACGACCTGCCGGCCGAACGAGGCGCTCACCGTCTCGATGCCCCAGACCGGTTTGCCGGCCGAGCTCTCGAGCGTGAACTTCTCGTCGAGCGCGGCGCGCAGTTCGACCTGCTGCTCGCCCGAGAGCATCGGCGTCTGGATCTGGAAGCCTTCGACGGCGCCGCCCGACACATTGGCGGTCTGCTGGATCTGCGCGTTCGGGTACCCGGCCTCGCTCACCGCATCGCGGAGGTCTCCGAGAGGCGGCGGCGTCTGGAAGGCGACGGTGACGCGCGTCCCCTCCTGGAACTCGAGCCCGAATTCCAGACCGTTGAAGATGAGGCTGGCGAGGCTGATGACGATGAGGACGCCCGAAAAGGCGAACCACCACTTCTTGTGGCCCATGTAGTCGAACTGGTACAGCCGGCGGAAGAAGGACACCCCGCTACCTCCGCTTCTTGCGCTTGGTCGAGGTGGACTTGCGGCGCGGCGCCGGCGGCCGTCCCGCGGGAGCGGCTTCGCCGCCCGCGACAGCGCCCTCGGTGGCCGGCTCCGTGGTGGTCGTGGCGCCGGCGCGCCGACCGCGCGACGCCGCCGCACGGCTCGCGCTCGCCTGCGCGGCACGCCCAGCCTGGATCTGCGACGGCGACACCCCCATGAGCGACGGCCGGTTGAAGAACGCGAATCCGGCCAGCACGCCGAGGATGGCTCGCGTGAAGAGCACGGCCGTGAACATGCTGACGAGCACGCCCAGGATGAGGGTGACGGCGAACCCCTTGGGCTGCGCCGTCGCGAAGATGAAGAGCACGACCGCCGTGAGCATGGTGAGGATGTTCGCGTCGAGGATCGTCTTGAAGCCGAGCGCGTAGCCCGAGTTGACCGCGGAGCGCACGGTCTTGCCGTGGCTGACCTCTTCCTTGATGCGCTCGAAGATGACGACGTTGGCGTCGGCCGCCACCCCGATGGTGAGGATCAGACCGGCGATGCCGGGCAGTGTCATCGTCACCGGGATGACGTTGAAGAGCCCCCAGAGCAGGATGCCGTAGACGATCAGCGCGAGGTCGGCGACGAGCCCCAGGAACCGGTAGAACAGGAGCATGTAGAGGAGCACCAGGACGAGGCCGGCCAGGCCGGCGACGAGCGCCTGGTCGAGGGAGTCCTTGCCGAGGGTCGCGGAGACCTGCTGCTGGTAGGCGGTCTCGAGCTTGACGGGCAGGGCGCCGGTGTTGAGCACGAAGGCCAGGTCCTTGGACTCCTGGACGGTCATGTTGCCGCCGCTGATCTCCGCGCCGCCGCTGATGCCGTCGCGCAGCAGAGGGTCGGTGTAGTCGATCATCGGGTCCGACTCCATGACGTTGTCGAGCACGATGGCGAACGTCTGCGGGACCTGCTTGAGGAGGCCGGTCCGGTACAGCTCCCGTGTGATCTCCTGGAACTGCCCGCTGCCGTCGCTCGTGAAGTCGATGAGCACGTTGGGCTTGCCGGTCGTGTTGTCGAAGCCGGCGCGGGCGCTCTTGACGGCTTCTCCCGTCATCGCCGGCGGCCGCGCGTACACGGACCACTGCTCGGGGATCTCGTTGGCCGCGTCCGCCGGACTCACGACGAGAGAATAGTCGTCGGAGGTGCCCTCCTGGCGGAGCTGCTCGACCTCGGCCTTCGAGACGCCCTGGTCGCGAAGCTGCGTGAGGGCGGCCTCTTTGCTCTCGACCGGGCCGACGGGACGCGACTCGGGATCGTCCTTGAAGAACTCGAGCTGGGCGGTCTTGCCGATCACCGAGAGCGCCTGCTCTGCGTCCGTGATACCAGGCAGTGCGATGGCGATCTGGTCGGCGCCCTGCGTCTGGATCTGGGACTCGGTGACGCCGAGGCCGTTGACGCGGCGGTCGAGGATCCCGACGGTCTGGTCGAGCTGCGCCTGTGAAGGCGCCTTGCCGTCGGCGGTCCTCGCCGTGTACACCACCTCGAGCCCGCCCTGAAGGTCGAGCCCGAGCCGCGTCTTCACGCTCGGCGGGATGATGTAGTACAGCGACACCGCCACGAGTGCGGCCATGACGACGAGGATGATGAGGTTACGGTGTCTTCTCACGTGTTCACGAAGCCTGCGGCCCTGGCTGGGCCGTCAGGCGGTAGAGCGTACCGGACGCACGAGAGCGTCGCAACTTGGCACGCGAGGAGACGCCGGATCGCACCTCCGGGTTCAGTGGTCGCGCAGGAAGCTCGGGATGTCCAGGACGTCGTCGTCCACGTCGAACGACGGCTTGGACTCGGCGGCGAAGAGCGGCGTGCCCTTGGGCTCGCGCTCCGCGACCTCCTGCCGCGCCGGCTGCTCGACGGGTACCTCGCGGTCGAACCCGGTCGCGATGACCGTGACGCGGACCTCGTCGCCCAGCGACGGGTCGATGACGGCGCCGAAGATGATGTTGCAGTCGGCGTCGGCGGCGCTGCTGATGATCTCCGCCGCCTCGTTGATCTCGAAGAGCCCGAGGTCGTTGCCGCCCGTGATGTTGAGGAGGATGCCGCGGGCGCCCTCGACGCTGGCCTCCAGCAGCGGCGAGCTGACCGCCGCCCGCGCCGCCTCGACGGCGCGGTTCTCGCCGCCGGCCACGCCGATACCCATCAGCGCCGAGCCCGCGTCTTTCATGATCGTGCGCACGTCGGCGAAGTCGAGGTTGATGAGGCCCGGGACGGTGATGAGGTCGGTGATGCCCTGGACGCCCTGGCGCAGCACGTCGTCGGCGACCTTGAAGGCCTCGATGACCGATGTGCGCCGCTCGACCACCTGCAGCAGCCGGTCGTTGGGGATGACGATGAGCGTGTCCACCTTGTCGCGCAGGCTCTGGATGCCGTCCGAGGCCTGGCGCGCGCGGCGCTTGCCCTCGAAGGCGAACGGGCGCGTGACGACACCGACGGTGAGCGCCGAGAGCTCCTTGGCCAGCTCGGCGATGACCGGGGCGGCCCCTGTGCCGGTGCCGCCGCCCTTGCCTGCGGTCACGAAGACCATGTCCGCGCCCTTGATGGCGTCGCGCAGTTCGTCCTTGCTCTCCATCGCGGCCTGGTAGCCGATGGTGGGGTTGGCGCCGGCGCCGAGGCCGCGCGTGATCTTGCTGCCGATGTGGATCTTGACGTCGGCGTCGCACATCTGCAGCGCCTGAGCGTCGGTGTTGACGGCGATGAACTCGACGCCGCGGAGCCCTGCGTCGACCATGCGGTTGACGGCGTTGGTGCCGCCGCCGCCCACGCCCACGACCTTGATGACGGCGAGATAATTCGCTGACGCGTCGATCATCGTGCTGACCCTCCTGTCGTGGTCGAGACTCGCCGTCGTGACTCCTGGCGAACCCTCAAGCCCCGCCTGAGTGTTGCTCGTTTCATCTTCATCGGTGCCGCAAACTCACGCTGTTTGCAGGGATTCCTGACATCCGTGGACGTCCCGGAAGACCTGCCGGCCCGACCGTCGCCTTACCTTACCCACGCCCCTGAGGGGTGTCAAACAGACCTGCGGATGGACCGTCGAGGCGCCCCGGCTCGACCACAGGTTGAGAAGAGGCTCCACCGTCACTGGAGGACCGGCTTGGCGAGCGTCCTGTCCGGGATGGACACGTCCAGCTGGGTACACCGCTTGCCCGCGTCGGCGTACTCCCTGAGCACGGTGCGCAGGGCCACCGACTTGGCGAGCGTCCGCTCCGCGTCGCCCCATGTGGTCACCGGGCCCCCGGCGAAGCGCAGGGTGAGCTGCCCGTCGGCGTGCTGCACGGCGGTGAGACTGCGCTGCAGTGAGCGTGGCAGGGCCGCGATCACGGAGAGCATCTCCGCAGCCGCCTCGTCGGAGACGACGCGCCCCTCACGCACCTTGCCGGTGACGGCCATGCGCGGCAGCGCGAGCGCGGCCTTCCCCGGCCCGGCGATCAGCCGCTCGAGGACGGAGCCGGGCTGCTCGGATCCGCCGTCGCCGGCGGCCTCCCCGGGGTCCAGCGCCGCCGCGGCCGCATCGGCCTCGACGGCGCCGGCGGAGCTCGCGGTCGGCGAGGGCGACGGCTTCTTGGCCGGCTTCTTCGCGAGCTGCTCCGCCGCCACGGCCGCGGAGCAGATGACGTAGCCGTCGCGGTCGACCACGTACCAGCGGTCGCCGGCCAGGGCGTAGGCCGCCGGCTCGTACTCCGTGATCGTGACCGCCAGGGTCTCCGGGAAGTCGCGGTCGATGCGTGCGCCGCGGACGAAGCAGAGCGGCGCGAGCGTCTTGCGCACATCGCCGCCGGTGACGCCGAAGAGGTTGCGGCCGGCGTACTCCTCCCGCAGCAGACGGAGCACGCGCTTCTCGGGGACGAGGTGCGTGCCGGCCACGCGGATCGTGGCGATGCCGAACGAGGACGAGGTGCGGCCCCAGGCGTACACCGCGGTGGGCACCGCAAGGATGGCCAGCGTGAGCAGCACGGTAGGTAGCAGACGGAATCGCGGGCGGCTCGCCCGGCGTGCCCTCGTCATGGCGCCGGCCCTCGGTCGGGGGTTGCGAAGTACCCCAGATTATTCGGCGCCGGCAGGGGCTTCCCCTTGCCCCGCGAGCGTGACGAGCAGCTGCTCGCCGGCGTGGAACACGTCGCCGGCGCCGAGCGTGAGCACGAGGTCGCCCGGGCGCACCTGTGACGCCAGCCGGGCGACCACGTCGCCCAGCCGCGGCAGGAACGACACGGGGCCGCCGGGCCGCTCGGCGAGGTACGCGTCGACGATGAGCTTGCCGCTCACGCCCGGCTCGGGCTCCTCGCGCGCCGGGAAGATCTCGGTGACGATCGCCTCGTCGGCGAGCGTGAGCGCCTGCCCGAACTCGCGCTGCAGGTAGCGCGTGCGCGAGAACAGATGCGGCTGGAACACGGCGATGACGCGCTCGTGTCGGCCCTTCATCGCGGCGGTGAGCGTGGCGGCGATCTCCGTGGGATGGTGGGCGTAGTCGTCGACCACCATCACGCCGTCGTGCTCGCCGATGAGCTGGAAGCGGCGGGCGGCGCCGCTGAACGTGAGCAGGTGCGGCGCCGCCTCCTCTGGCGAGACGCCGGCGTGGCGCAGCACGGCCAGCGCCGTCAGCGCGTTGAGCACGTTGTGCTCGCCCGGCACCCGCAGTTCCACCCGGGCGAGCGCCTCCCCGGCCGCGTCTCGCACGGTGAAGACGCTGCCGCGGTCGTCGACCCGCTCCACCTCTGCGCGCAGGTCCCCCTCCTCGAGGCCGACCACCACGACGGGCGCGGGCGTGTGCGCGGCAAGAGCCTCCCCACCGCTCCCCGCCACCAGGACCAGCAGGCCGTCCTCCGGCAGGAGAGCGACGAAGCGCCGGAAGACGTCGTGCACGTCGTCCAGACAGCCGTAGTTGGCGTGGTGGTCGAGCTCCACGTTGCTCACGATCGCGACCTCGGGACGCAGGAAGAGCAGGCTGCCGTCGCTCTCGTCCGCCTCGGCGACCAGCCACTCTCCCTGGCCCACGCCGGCGTTGGAGCCGATGTCGTTGAGCTCGCCGCCCACCAGGAACGTGGGGTCGAGGCCGGCCTGACGCAGGACGTGCGAGAGCATCGAGGACGTGGTCGTCTTGCCGTGCGTGCCGGCCACGGCGATGCCCCGGCGCAGCTCCATGACACGGGCGAGCATCTCCGCCCGGCGAAGGACGGGCAGCCCGGCCGCCAGCGCGGCGCGCAGCTCCGGATTGGCCGCGGAGATCGCCGTGGAGGTGACCACCACCGCGGCGTCGCCGAGGTTGGCCGCGTCGTGCCCGACGGTGACGGGGACCCCGGCCTCCGTGAGGTGCCGCGTGTAGCGCGACGTCTTGAGGTCCGAGCCGCGCACGTCGACGCCGAGCTCGTGGAGCACGGCGGCGATGCCGCTCATGCCCGCGCCGCCGATCCCGATGAAGTGGACCGGCTGCGGGAAGTCCTTCGCCGCCTCGTGACTCATCGCGCCCCCCGTCGTCGTCTCGTGGTCAGGACGTCCTCGATCTGGTCGGCCACCCGCTGCGCTGCGTCCGGCCTGCCGAGCGCCGCGCTCGCGGCCGCCATCGCGGCCAGGCGCGCCCGGTCGCCGAGCAGCTCGGCGACGAGGCGCGCCAGCAGCGCTCCGTCCAGCTCGGCGTCGTCCACCAGGAGCGCCGCGCCGCCGGCGACCATCTCGCGCGCGTTCTTGCGCTGGTGGTCGGCGGTGGCGTGCGGGTACGGCACCAGGATCGCCGGCTTGCCGAGAGCGGCGAGCTCGGCGACGGATCCTCCCGAGCGCGCCACGACCAGATCGGCCGCCGCCATGGCGGCGGCCAAGCGGTCAGTGTAGGCGACCAGGCGATAGCGCTCAAACCGCTCCCCGCGCTCCTCGAGCTCGCGCCGCACCTGCTCGGCGTTGCGCGGCCCGCAGACGTGGACGAGCTGGAACTCCAGCTCCTTGCCGCCGAACGCGTCGACGCAGGCGCGGTTGAGGCTCTGCGCCCCCTGGCTGCCGCCGAACGCGAGCACGACCGGCAGGCCCGCGTGCAGCGCGAAGGCCTCCCTCCCCTGCTCGGGCGTCGCGTCGAGCTGCCCCGGCCCGAGCGGCCGCCCCGTGACGACGTAGCGGGGCGGCTCGAGCCCCTCGATGGGGAAGCTCAGGCAGAACCGCTTGACGAACGGCCTGAGCAGCCGGTTGGCGACGCCGAGGTGGGCGTCGGCCTCGAGGGCCAGCCCGGGGACGCCGCTCGCGGCGGCGACGGCCACGACGGGCCCGCTGGCGAAGCCGCCGCCGCCGACGGCCACGTCCGGGCGCGTCTCGCGGAGGATGCGGCGCACGCGCGGCACCGCGGCGCCCAGGAGCTTGAAGGTCCGCGCGTAGGCGGGCACGTCGAGGCGGCGCTCGAACCCTTTGAGCTCGAGCGCGTAGGTCCTGTACTGGTCGCGGACGCGCTCGACCTGCGACGGCGTCGTCACCAGGACGACGCGGGCGCCGCGGGCCTGCGCCTCAGCCGCGACGGCGAGCGCCGGCTGCAGGTGACCGCCGGTCCCGCCCGCCGCCAGCAGCACCGTCGCGTCGCTGAGCGCTGACGGCAATGTGACTCCTTCGATTGGTGGCGATGTTGAGCAGGATCCCGAGGCCGGCCAGCACCACCAGCATGCTGGTGCCGCCGAGCGAGACCAGCGGGAGCGGCACCCCGGTGAGCGGGAGCAGCCCCAACGCGGCCCCGACGTTGATGCACGCCTGGCCGACGATCATCGCCGTGATGCCGGTGGCGAGCAGCTTGCCGAACAGGTCCTTGCAGTTGAGGGCGATGCGGAAGCAGGCCCACGCCAGCGCCGCGTAGAGCGCGAGCAGGACGAGGAGGCCGACGAGCCCGAGCTCCTCGCCGATGATGCCGGTGATCATGTCGGTGCCCTGCTCCGGGAGAAAGCCGAACTTCTGCACGGAGTTGCCGAGCCCGACGCCGAACACCCGCCCCGAGGCGATGGAGATCAGCGACTGCGTCGCCTGGAACCCGCTGCCCTGCGGGTCCCTCCACGGGTCGAAGAAGGTGACCAGACGCTCCCGCCGGTACGGCTCCA
>DASUMX010000212.1:0-9938 GCA_036277455.1 Thermoleophilia bacterium | reverse complement strand
TGGTCTCGAGCGGGTGCTCGGTAATGAACACGGGCTGGATGAGCTTGGGCTCGACGCACTCGCTGAACAGCTCGTCGACCTGGGCGCCCCAGGCGGGGGCGAGCGGCACGACATCCTCGAGCCCCTTCTCCTTGATGCGCGCCTGCAGGTCGGCGACGGTGCGCGCGTCGTCGGCGCCGATGTCGATGCCGGTCTCGTTCTCGATGGCCTTGCGCATGGTGAGGCGCGGCCACGGCGGCGTGAGGTCGATGTCGTGCTCGCGGAACGTGACCTTGAGCGATCCGACGGCCTCGGCCGCGTGCGCCGTCATCTCCTCGACCATCGTCATGACGTGGTTGTAGTCGACGTAGGCCTCGTAGGTCTCGAGCATCGTGAACTCGGGATTGTGCTTGAAGCTCACGCCCTCGTTGCGGAAGTCCTTGCCGATCTCGTACACGCGGTCGATGCCCCCGATGATGCAGCGCTTGAGGTACAGCTCGGTGGCGATGCGCAGGTAGAGGTCGCGCTCCAGCTCGTTGTGGTGCGTGACGAACGGGCGCGCGAGGGCGCCGCCGTAGAGCGGCTGCAGCACCGGCGTCTCGACCTCGACGAAGCCGCGGTCGTCCAGGAACCTGCGGATGGCGGCGATGATGCGCGCGCGCTTGATGAAGACCTCGCGCGAGTCGTCGTTGGCGGCGAGGTCCAGGTACCGCTTGCGGTACCGCGTCTCGACGCTGGTGAGGCCGTGGTACTTCTCCGGCATGCCGCGCAGCGACTTGCTGAGGAGCTGCCAGGAGGTGATGCGCAGGCTGAGCTCGCCGCGCCGGGTGCGCATCATGGTGCCCTCGGCGCCGACGAAGTCACCCAGGTCGACGTGCTCCAGCGCGTGGTAGCGCTCCTCGCCGAGGGCGTCGAGCTGGCAGAACAGCTGCAACTCGCCGCTCATGTCCTTGACGACGACGAACGTCAGCTTGCCGTGCACGCGGCGCGCGACGACGCGGCCGGCGACCCGGCGCACGTCCGGGGAGTCCTGTCCGGACTCGAGCGACTCGTAGGCGGCCTGCAGCCGCGCGATCTCGTCGCGCGGCTGGTAGCGCGTGGGGTAGGCGGCGCCGGCGCCGCGCCAGGCCGTGAGCTTGTCACGCCGCTCGGCGAGGGCGTCGCCGTGGTCGGCGTGCTGCTCGTCCACGGCGCGGTCCGTCAGGCCTTCTCGATGGCCAGGACCTTGAACTTCTTGGAGCCCTGGGGGACGCTCACCGTCACCTTGTCGCCAGGCTTGTGGCCCATGATCGCATTCCCCACCGGGGACTCGTTGGACAGCTTGTGCGCGCCCGGATCGGCCTCGGCCGACCCGACGATGGCGTACTGGACGACGTCGCCGCGCTGCATGTCCTGAAGGGTGACCTTGGTGCCCACGCCGACCTTGTCGGTCGTGATGGAGTCCGAGTCGATGACGATGGCGCTGCGCAGGCGCTCCTCGAGCGCGTAGATGCGGGCCTCGAGCATCGCCTGCTCGTTCTTCGCGTCGTCGTACTCCGAGTTCTCCGAGATGTCGCCGAAGTCGCGGGAGGCCCGGATACGCTCGGCGACCTCGTCGCGCTTGACGGACGAGAGGTACTCGATCTCCTCCTTGAGGCGCTGGAAGCCCTCGGGGGTGAGGATGATCTCGCGGTCGACCACTGATTCCTCCTCTTCAACGCGGCAACGCGGCCCCGTTCGGAGCCGCGTGCCGAAGTGGCGAGCAAGTATAGGGCATGCCCAGTCTTTGCGCAAACGCGGCGCGGGCGCCTCCGCCGCGAGCCTGAGCGGAGGCGCAGCGGCGGCGTCCGGAGGAGATCTCAGAGGCCGAGCAACGTACGCAGCCCGGCCTCGTCCCGCGCCTGCATGAGCTGGAGCGAAAGGGCCTTGTCCAGGGCGCCGTGGCGGCGGAATCCGGGCCAGAACTGACGCAGGTGGCCGACGCCGCGGCCGCCGCACTCCTCGAGGACCTCGGCCGCGAAGCGGCGTACCTCCTCGAGCTTGCCGGCGGCCGAGGGCTCGGCCTCCCCGAGCACCTGCGCGAAGAGCCAGGGCGCGCCGACAGCGCCGCGGGCCAGCATGACCGCCGCGGCGCCGCCGTCGAGCAGCGCCAGCGCCGCCTCCCGCCCGTCGACGTCGCCGGAGGCGATCACCGGCACCGGCAGTGCCGCGGCGAGCGCGAACGTCACCGCGTGATCGGCGCGGCCGCGGTAGAGCTGCGCCGCCGTCCGCGGGTGGATGCAGACGGCGGCGGCGCCGGCGGCGGCGAGGCGCGGCGCGGCGCGGCTGCCAAGCCCGTCACCGTCGCGGAGGCCCGACCGGATCTTGACGGTGACCGGGACGCCGCGCCCCGGCGCGGCGTCCTCCACCGCCGCCACGACCGCGGCGACGATGGCGGCGGCGCGGTCCGGCTCCGCGAGCAGCGCCGCGCCGGCGCCGGTCTTGACGACCTTGCGGACCGGGCACGCCATGTTGAGGTCGACGACGTCGGCCCCGGCCGCGACGGCCCGCCCCGCCGCGTCGGCGAGCACGTCCGCGTCGGCCCCGAACAGCTGGAACCCCAGCGGGTGCTCGTCCTCCCGGTGCGCGAAGTAGTCCAGCGTGCGCCGGTTGTGGTAGTGCACCCCGTAGGCCGAGATCATCTCCGTGAACACGAGGCCGGCACCCCAGCGGCGGACGCTTCGCCGGAAGGCCGACGTGGTCAGGCCGGCCATGGGAGCCATGAAGAGGCGGCGCTCGAGCCGGAGGCCGCCGATGGCGAGCGGCCGGAGCAGCGGATCGGTGGCGCAGGGACCGCCGGCCGGCCCGGACCGGGCCGGACCCGTGCCGGAGGGCGGCGGCCCGGGCGTCGCCACGCCCGTCAAGCCCGTCGCCTCAATCCCGCTGCTGGCGCCGCATCACGATCTCGATGCCGCGCAGCGTGAGGAAGGGGTCTACCTTCTCGATGACGTCGGTGTGCCTGGCGATCATCTCGGCCAGGCCCCCGGTGGCGATCACCGGGCACTTCTCTCCCATCTCCGCCCAGATGGCGTGCACCACGCCCTCCACCTCGCCGGCGAACCCGTAGACGGCGCCGGACTGCAGCGCCTCGGTGGTCGACTTGCCGATGGCATGCTCGGGCTCGATGAGCTCCACCTTGATGAGCTTGGCCGCGCGCGAGGTGAGCGCCTCGAGCGAGACCTCGATGCCGGGGGCGATGGCGCCGCCGAGGTAGTCGCCCTCGGCGGAGATGACGTCGAACGTGGTGGCCGTGCCGTAGTCGGCGACGATGCACGGCCCTCCGTACATCTCGAAGGCGGCGACGGCGTTGACGATGCGGTCGGCGCCGACCTCGGCCGGGTTGCGCGTCCTGATGCGCATGCCGGTGCGCGCCCCGGGGCCGACGACGAACGCCGGGATGCCGAGGTACTTGCGGCACATCTCCTCCCACTGCTGCGTGAGGCGCGGGACCACGGAGGCGATGCCGACCTCGCCGACGACCTCTCTGAGCCGGCGGCTCTGCAGGGAGAAGAAGCCCTGCAGCAGGCCGGCGATCTCGTCGCTGGTGCGGTGGCGGACCGTGGCGATGCGCCACTCGTCGACCACCGCGCCGCCGTCGATGACCCCCAGGTGGGTCTGCGTGTTGCCGACGTCGACGACCAGCAGCACGGTCAGGTCTCCAGGTCGAGGGCCAGGTCGATCCACGGCGCGCGCGTGGTGAGCGCGCCGACGGAGATGATGTCCGCGCCGGCTTCGGCGAGCTCGCGCACGCGCTCGAGCCGCACGCCGCCGGAGACCTCGACGACGGCGCGACCGGCCACGCGTGCGACGGCCGCGCCTACGGTCGCCGTGTCCATGTTGTCGAGCAGCACGATGGCGGCGCCGGCCGCGATCGCCTCATCCAGCTGTTCGAGCGTGTCCACCTCGACCTCGAGCGCGTGCAGGTGCGCCGCGCCGGCGCGCACGCGCTCCACTGCGGCGGCGACGCCGCCGGCCGCGGCGACGTGGTTGTCCTTGATCATCGCGCCGTCGAAGAGGCCGAACCGGTGAGGCGTGCCCCCGCCGTGGACCACGGCCTGCTTCTCGAGCGCGCGAAGGCCAGGCGTGGTCTTGCGCGTCGCGGCGATGCGCGCCCCGGTGCCGGCCGTCTCGGCGACGTAGGTCGCGGTCAGGGTGGCGACACCGCTCAGCCGGCAGAGGAAGTTGAGCGCCGTGCGCTCGGCGGCCAGGATCGCCGAGAGCGGGCCGCGCAGCTCCGCGACGACGTCGCCGGCCGCGAAGCGCTCGCCGTCCTCGACGAAGACTCTCACGGCGAGCGCCGGATCCACCAGCGCGGCCGTCTCCTCGAGCGCGGCGACGCCGGAGAGGACGCCGCCCTCACGCCCCACGACGCGCGCCGCGCCGTGGCCGTCGAAGGCCGATCCGGCGATGTCGCCGTAGCCGGCGAGGTCCTCGCGCAGGGCGCGGCGCGCGGCCATGCGCGCGGCCTGACGGTAGCCGCGGGCGCGGAGCGGTCCGGTTCCGGCGGCCCGCTCGCCGGCCTGCCTGCTCGTCATGACGGCCCCACCCTGCCCACACCTTCCGTGCGCTCGTGCTCCGGCAGCCGCAGCGTGATGTGCGTGCGCCAGCGCTCGTCGTCCAGCCCCGGGAAATCGTCACGCAGATGCACGCCGCGCGACTCCTCGCGCAGCAGCGCGCACTTGGCGATCTGCGTCCCGAGCGTGAGCATGTTGAGCACCTCGTACTCGGCCTCACCCATGATGCCGAAACGGAGCTCCGACGTGAGGCGGCCGAGCTCGTCGAGCGCCGCCTGCAGGTCGTCCGCCCGCCGCAGCACGCCTACCTTTTCCTGCAGGACGCGGGTGAGGCGGCGGCGGGCGGCGGGCGCATCGCTGCCGCCCGCGTCCGGCGTGGCCTCGGGGATGTCGAAGCTCAAGCGGCGCACGTCCTCGCCCAGCCGCCCGATGTAGCGATCCAGATCGCGCACGACGCGGTCGGAGAACACGAGTCCCTCGAGCAGCGAGTTGCTCGCCAGCCGGTTGGCGCCGTGGACCCCCGTGCTCGCGACCTCGCCGCTGGCGTACAGGCCCGGCACCGTGGTGCGGCCCCACACGTCCGTCACGACGCCGCCGATGAAGTAGTGACACACCGGCGCCACCGGGATGAGCTCCGTCGCCAGGTCGAGGCCGTGGTCGCGCAGGCCGGCGGTCACGCGTGGGAACCGCTCCTGCAGCCAGGCGGCGTCCAGGTGGGTGGCATCCAGGTAGACGTGGTGGGTGCCCTCGCGACGCATCTCGGCGACCATCCCGCGCACGACGATGTCGCGCGAGGCGAGCTCACCGCGCGGGTCGACCTCGGTCATGAAGCGCTGGCCGGCGGAGTTGCGCAGGTAGGCCCCCTCGCCGCGCAACGCCTCGGTGATGAGCTGCACGGTCTGCTGGCCGGGGACCGCGAGGCCCGTGGGGTGGAACTGCACGAACTCGAGATCACGGATCGCGGCGCCGGCGCGGTAGGCCATGGCCACGCCGTCGCCGGTGCTCACCGACGGATTGGTGGTACGCCCGTACACCTGCCCGGCGCCGCCGGTCGCGAGCACCGTCACCATCGCGACGTTCAGCGTGAGCCCGCCGTCCGCCAGGTTGAGGGTGAGCGCGCCAACGCAGCGGCCGTCGACGGTGAGCAGGTCGATGACGAACTCGTCCTCGTAGAGTTGCACGCGGCTGCCGAGGCGCGCGGCCTCGGCGAGGGCGCTGGAGACCTCGCTGCCGGTGGCGTCGCCGCCCGCGTGGACGATGCGGGGCAGCGAGTGCGCACCCTCCCGCCCGAGCACGATCTGCCCGTCGACCTTGTCGAACCGCGGGCAGATCTCCATGAGCTCGCGCACGCGGTCGGGGCCCTCGTTCACGAGGACGCGCACCGCCTCATCGTCGCAGAGGCCGGCGCCGGCCTGGACGGTGTCCTCGAAGTGCAGCTCGGGCGAGTCCTCCTCGCCGATGGCCGCGGCGATGCCGCCCTGGGCGAGGAACGTGGTGGTCTCTTCGAAGGTCGACTTGGTGAGCAGCCCGACGCGCCAGCGCCTGGCGGCGCCGATGGCGGCGGTGAGTCCGGCGATGCCGCCGCCGAGCACGAGGACATCGAAGCTCCGCCGGTGCAGCGGCTCCCCGGAGTGGCTCGCGACGTACGGGCGCGTCATGAAGCGCGCCTCATCGCCGGCTCGTCATCGCTCACCGCTCACCCTTCCGTGGCGTCGTACAACCTCACCCGCTGGTCCCGGGCGGCCTCCCGCCCCAGCTTCTCGACGTCCATGTCCGGCATGCCCCGCGCCTGCTCCCACACCTCGGCGAGGGGAACGAGCACGAACGCTCGCTTGACCATGCGCGGATGCGGGAGCGTGAGCCCGGGATCGTCGGACGCGACGTCTTGGAAGAGCAGTATATCGATATCGAGCGTGCGCGGGCCAAAGCGCAGGGTGCGCACGCGACCGTGCTCGCTCTCGATGCGCTGGCATTCGGCCAGCAGGTCCAGCGGCTGCAGGCCGGTCTCCAGGCAGACCACCTGGTTGAGGAACGCGTCCTGGTCGTCGCGCTCCTGCGGAGCGGTCTCGTAGACGCGCGACGCGGCGACGACGGTGGTGGCGGGCAGTGCCGAGAGCGCCTCGCGCGCGGCGCGCAGGTACCCCGCCCGGTCGCCGAGATTGGAGCCGAGCGACACGAAGACGCGACTGCCCGTAGCCGACCTCACGCGGTGCGCACGACCTCGACGCGCGCCGCGTGGATGGGCAGCTTGGTGGGCGGCGCGATCTTGCTCACGGCGACCTCCACGAGCGCCGGGTCGAACGCGTCCCAGAGCCCGTCGCAGATCACCGTGGCGAGCCGCTCGAGGAGGTGGAACTCGTCGCCCTCGACCACGCCGCGCACGTAGTCGACGACGCGGCTGTAGTTGACCGTGTCGTCGAGGTCGTCGCTCTGGCCCGAGCTCAGCGACTGGGGATCGAG
This sequence comes from Thermoleophilia bacterium, assembly GCA_036277455.1. Lineage (GTDB taxonomy): Bacteria > Actinomycetota > Thermoleophilia > UBA2241 > UBA2241 > CAIXSE01. The sequence continues at coordinate 2,967 of DASUMX010000212.1, read as the reverse complement.
ACGCACGTCCACGACCAGCGTCTGACCGATCGCCCGCTCCTCGGCGGTGACCCCGCAGCGCCCGCGCAGCTCGATCCCCTCGAGGATGATGGACAGGCTTCGCGTCATCGTGCGCCTCCTCTTTCCGGCCGGTGGCCGGTGGTCGGGTCAGGGGGCGGTGACGCCCTCGCGCACGGCGAGCGCGACCCGCAACGCCTCGAAGTTGGGCTTGACGTCGTGCACGCGGAAGATGTGCGCGCCGGCGAGGTAGCCGATCACCGTCGTCGCCACGGTGCCGATGGCACGGCCCGTCGGCTCGTTGCCGAGGATCGCCCCGAGGAACCGCTTGCGCGAGGCGCCCAGCAGGACCGGACGACCGAGCGCGACGAAGCGGTCCAGGCCGTCGAGCAGGGCGAGATTGTGGGCGACGGTCTTGCCGAACCCGATGCCGGGATCGACCATGATCTGTTCTTCGCGCACCCCACGCGCCTGGGCGAAGACCAGGCGTTCCTCGAGGAAACGCAGCACCTCGTCGACCACGTCGTCGTAGCGCGGGTCGTCCTGCATCGTCTTGGGCTGTCCCTTCATGTGCATCAGGCACACCGGGCAGCCAGACTCGATCACGACGTCGACCATCTCGTCGTCGAACCGAAGGGCGCTGACGTCGTTGATGATCGCCGCGCCCGCGGCGAGCGCGCGGCGCGCGACCCCGGCCTTCATCGTGTCGACGGAGATGGGCACGCCGACGCTGCCGGCGAGGGCTTCGACCACCGGCACCACGCGGCGCAGCTCCTCGTCCTCCGGCACCACCTCGGAGCCCGGCCTCGTTGACTCGCCGCCGATGTCGACGATCGAGGCTCCTTCGCGCACCAGCGTGAGCGCCTGCTCGAGGGCGGCGTCGGCGGCGAGGAACCTGCCGCCGTCGGAGAAGGAGTCGGGCGTGACGTTGACGACGCCCATGATGGCCGGGAACTGGAGGTCGAGCGAGAAGGTCGGCGCGGCCGGCAGCATGGGGGGCCGCGTCAGTGCGGCGCGTTGATCAGGGCGAACACCTCGGCGCGCGTGGCCTCGCTGGTCTGGATGAGCCCGCGCACGGCGCTGGTGACCGTCTTGGAGCCCGGCGTGCGCACGCCGCGCATGCTCATGCACAGGTGCTCGGCCTCGATGAGCACGAGCGCGCCGGTCGGCTGCAGGGACGTCTCGATGGCGTCGGCGACCTCGCTCGTGATCCGCTCCTGGAGCTGCGGGCGCGCCGCCACCTGACGCACCACGCGCGCCAGCTTGCTCAGCCCCGCGATGTGGCCGTGGTCGCTGGGGATGTAGGCCACGTGCGCCCGCCCGTGGAACGGCAGCAGGTGGTGCTCGCAGATCGAGTAGAAGTCGATGTCCTTGATGAGCACCATCTCACGGTGGTGGTCGCCGGGGATGGCGGTGAGCAGTTCCGCCGGGTCGGGGGCGCCGATGCCGGAGAAGATGTCGGCGTACATGTCGGCGACGCGCTGCGGCGTCTTGCGCAGCCCCGGCCGCTCCGGGTCCTCGCCGATGCCCTCGAGGATGAGGCGTACACCCGCCTTGATCTTGTCGGAGTCCACGTTGCGCCCTGCTGCCGTCGCCGGCAGGTCAGGTGGCCTCGGGGTTGACCGGGTTCACGTGCGCGGGCTTGGGCACCGGCGGCTGCTTGGCGCGCTGGCGCTTCTCGGCCTCCGGAGGCTCGGCGCGGCGCTGGGCTTCCTTCTCGTCCCGCTCGCGGAAGACCTCGTCCTCAGGCAGTCCGTCGACCAGCGCCTGGAACTCGTGCGCCTCGATGGTCTCGCGCGTGATGAGGATCTTGCTGATGCGGTCGAGCAGATCGCGTTTCTCGGCGAGCAGGTCCTTGGCGCGCTGGTGCGCCTCCTCGATGATGCGCCGGATCTCGTCGTCGATCTGCTTGGCGATCTCCTCGGAGTAGTCGGCCTGCTGCTGGAACTCGCGGCCGAGGAACGGCATCGACTGGTCGTGGCCGAGCGTCCGCGGGCCGAGTTCCTCGCTCATGCCGTAGCGCATGATCATCTGCTTGGCCGTGGCCGTGGCCTTCTCGAGGTCGTTGGCCGCACCGGTGGTGATCTCGCCGAAGACGACTTCTTCCGCGGCGCGGCCGCCGAGGGTCATGGACAGCGTGTCCATGAGCTCCTGCTTGGTGGTCAGGAACTTGTCCTCGCTGGGCAGCGAGATGGTGTAGCCGAGCGCCTGGCCGCGGCTGACCACGGAGATCTTGTGCACCGGGTCGGTGAACTCGAGGAAGTGGCCGACGAGCGCGTGACCCATCTCGTGGTAGGCGGTGATGGCCTTCTCTTTCTCGCTGATGATGCGCGTCTTCTTCTCGGGGCCGGCGAGCACGCGCATGATGCCCTCTTCGAGCTCGGTCATGCCGATGAGCTTCTTGCCGTGACGGGCCGCGAGGAGCGCCGCCTCGTTGACGAGGTTGGCCAGGTCGGCGCCGGTGAAGCCCGGAGTCTGCGCGGCGAGCGCGTCGATGTCGATGTCCTTGTCGATCGGCTTGCCGCGTGAGTGCACGTCGAGGATCTGCTTGCGGCCCGGCCGGTCCGGGCGGTCCACCACGATCTGCCGGTCGAAGCGGCCTGGGCGCAACAGCGCCGGGTCGAGGATGTCCGGCCGGTTGGTGGCGGCGATGAGGATGATGTTGTCCTTCATCTCGAAGCCGTCCATCTCGACGAGCAGCTGGTTGAGCGTCTGCTCGCGCTCGTCGTGGCCGCCGCCCATACCGGCGCCGCGGTGGCGGCCGACGGCGTCGATCTCGTCGACGAAGATGATGCAGGGCGCGTTCTGCTTGGCCTGGTCGAACAGGTCGCGCACGCGCGAGGCACCGACGCCGACGAACATCTCGACGAAGTCGGAGCCGCTGATGCTGAAGAACGGGACGCCCGCCTCGCCGGCGACGGCACGCGCGAGCAGCGTCTTGCCGGTGCCGGGCGGGCCGTACAGCAGCAC
>DASUMX010000211.1:0-2674 GCA_036277455.1 Thermoleophilia bacterium | reverse complement strand
CGCGGATGCGCCTCGAGAGCGCCCGCAGCCGGCTGTTGCGCAGGGCGACGTCCTTGACGATGCTCGCCTCGATGTCGAGCGCGAACGAGTCGAAGCGCCGGCCGGACGGCGTGCGGTAGCGGATCGCCGCCACGCTGCGCCTGTAGTCCCTGGCGGGGTCCTTGAAGCCGGGAAGATACCAGGCCACCACCTTGATGCCGCGTGCGTGCGCCTCCTCGATCAGCCTGCCGGCGTCGGCGCGCCGGAACATGGTCGAGTCCGCGGGCAGGTGGTAGTTGGCCGTCTCCAGGTAGAGCGTGCGGACGCCGCGCGCCGCCATGTCCCTGACTGCCGCCGCCGGGTGGTCCCAGGCCTTGGCGTCGTAGATGTCGACCCACGCGCCGAGACCGCGATAGCTGCGGACGGGCGCCGAGGCGGCGGCCGCCTGCGGCAGCGCCGCGGCCGCCCCCAGCGCGACCGCGCAGACGACGAGCGACAGGACGAGGACGGAAGGACGAAGGCGCACGAGAAGACCCCTGCGGTGGCCGGTATTGGGGCTCAGTATAGCCGTGGTAGGGTGCACCCGACACCGGGGCGCGAGGAGGGCATGTGAGCATCGAGTACGTGCGGCAGCAGCTCGGCGACGCGGAGAGGATCCTCTACACCGAGCGGCACCACTGGGTGTTCTTCGTCGCCGAGATGCTCAAGTGGATCCTCTTCGCGGCGGCCGTCCTCGCGCTGATCGTCCTGCTCAGGGTGTGGTGGCTGCCGGACGCCGGCTGGGTGTGGTGGCTGCTCCTCGTCTTCATCGTGCCGGCGGCGCGCATCGCCTGGGGCTTCCTCTCCTGGCGCATGAACGTGTACGTGCTCACCAGCCGCAGGGTCATCGAGTCCACGGGCGTGCTGAGCAAGCGCGTCGCCGACTCGTCGCTCGAGAAGCTCACCGACATCGTGCTCAGGCAGTCCGTCCTCGGCCGCATGCTGCACTACGGCGACATCGTCGTGCTCACGGCTTCCTCCGGCGCCGGCATCAACAACCTGAAGCAGATCCGCCGGCCCATGGAGTTCAAGACCGAGATGGCCAACGCCAAGGAAGCGCTCGATCGGGAGATGGGCGCGAGCGACTGACGCGCCCGCCCCCCGCGCACCGCCCGAGGCGCCTCAGCTCGCCGGCTTCCACTCCTTGCCGACGCTCCAGCACTTGGCCACCGGGTCGCCGAGACCCCAGTACTTCTTGCTCGCCATGTCGAAGAGCAGCGGCTTGAGCTTGGCGATGTCGACGATCCCGTTGGTGAGCACATCCAGATCCGCATAAGTGCCCACGACCTCGCCCACGAAGAGGTCGTGGGTCGGCAGCTTGACGTGGTCGATGAGCTTGCACTCCATCGTCACCTTGCACTCCTGGATCATCGGCGCCGTGTCCAGCTCCCCGTAGAAGAGCTCGAAGAGACCGCTCTTGTCCTCCTGGGTGCCGCTCACCATACCGATGTGATCGGTGAGCGCGACCAGCTCCTCCGAGGGCAGGTTCACGCTGAACGTCTCGTTCTCGATGATGCCCTTGTTGGTCAGGTGGATGTTGCCCATGCCGAGGGTGATGCCTTTGAGATGGGCGATGCCGACGTGGGCGATGGTCGCGAAGTCGGGTGTGCCGTCCACGGTGGCGCCGACGATGGCGGTGACGAGCGGGTAGAGTGCGTTGGTGGCGCCGAGCTTCTCCTTCACGGTGACCTCACTGGTCGCGGGATGTGCGGTGTGTGACCGCTGCATACCCGCCCGGGGGGCGAGCGTAATCGAGGGAGCCTCGCAGCCCTGGGCTCCGCCGGTTTCGCGCCGCGCGCGCAGCCGTCATCATGGGCGCATGCCCGTCGACGCCGACAGCACGCGGCGCCGCGCTCGCCGGCCCCGGCGGCGCCTGCCGGCCCTGGTCGTCATCGTCGCCGTGGGGTTCGTCGCCGTCGCCGCGGCCCTCGCGCTGGCCACGGCGCTCGACGACGACCGCCCGCACGGCCCGTACCTCATCGGCGCCTGGACCTTCGGAGATCGCGGTTCGCTGGAGAGGGCGGTGGACGCGGGCGCACTCGACGAGGTCAGCGCCGACTGGCTGCAGTCCCGGGCGGACGGCACGGTGGTGGCGCCGCGTCTCGACACGGGGTTCATCGAGGCGGCGCGGGACAGGGACTGCCGCGTGTTCGTCACGCTGACCGACTACGACCAGGCGGAGCACACCTTCGACCCCTCGATCTCGGCGGCGATCCTCAGGACGGCGGCGACGCGACGGCGGCACGCCGCGGCCGTCGCCGCCTGGTGTCGCGAGTACGACGTCGCCGGCGTCGACGTGGACTGGGAGGCGGTCAAGGGTTCGCGCCGTGACGCGTTCTCGGCGTTCGTGGAGGAGCTCGCCGCACGCCTGCACGCGGACGACCGCCTGATCGCCGTGGACGTCTATCCCAAGCTGCGCGAGCCGGGCGGCTGGGACGGCCCGCGGGGGCAGGACTGGGAGCGGCTCGGCCGCGCGGTCGACCAGTTCCGCGTGATGACCTACAACTACTCCGGGTCGTGGTCCGGCCCCGGCCCGCTCTCCCCGCCGGAGTGGATGGACCGGGTGATCGGCTTCGCGGAGACGCAGGTGGCCCCACGGCGCATCGTCATGGGTCTCGGCTTCTACGGCCGCGAGTGGCGCGGCTCCGCGACGGCC
>DASUMX010000210.1:0-2485 GCA_036277455.1 Thermoleophilia bacterium | reverse complement strand
AGCGCGACCTTGATGTCCTCGGCGGCCTTGCGGTTGCCCTCGGCGAGGCACAGGGCGACCACCTTGCCGCCCACGGCGTCGCGCAGGTCCACCGCCGCCTGGAGGGCGTTCTTCTCGAGGTCGCCGATCTTGTACGGCACGGCCTCGGTGACCGCCTCGCGGTTCTTGATGCGGACCATCTGGAGGTCCGGATTGGTCTTCACGCAGACGACGATGTCCACGCCGTCACCTCCTTCAGCTCATCCGGTACTGGACCCCGAAGGGGCCGCTCGGGTACGTCCACGAGAGGGCGCGGTGATCGCAGCAGATCATGCAGGTGCCGCACTCGAGGCAGCCCTCCCAGTTCACGGTCATGCGGCCCTGGTCGTCCTTCTCGTAGAGGTCGGCAGGGCACACGTAGATGCAGGCCTCGTCCGTGCAGACCGCCGTGCACACGTCGGTGTCGATGACGATGTGCGGCTCCTTGTCGAGCTTGAAGACGTCGAGGCCGAGCTTGGCGTCGATCTTCATCGGCATGTCGCCCTCCTCTCAGATCTTCCGCATCGACCAGGCGTCCTTGACGGTCGCCACGTTCATGAAGTCCTTCCTGGCGCTCTTCCAGACCTTCTTGAAGAGGCCGGCCTGGGGCCGCTCGCCGACGGTGTAGACGCTCTCGAGCAGCCCCGAGACGGCCTTGGGGTAGTGCGTGAACAGGCGCGGGTTCTCCATGAAGCCGGGGATCGCCCGCGCCGTCTCGAGGTCCTTGAGCACGAAGCTCTCGCGCAGGGACGCCTCGTAGGAGGCGAGGCCGGCGGCCGAGAAGTCGCCGGCCGCCTTCGCCTTCTTGACCGCCTCGGCGGCGAAGTAGCCGCTGGCGATGGCGAGATCCATGCCGCGCACGGTGACCAGGGCGTTGAGGCTGAGCCCCGCGGTGTCGCCGGCCACCAGGTAGCCGTCGCCGGCGAGCCTGGGCACCTGGCTGATGCCGCCCTCGGGCACGGCGTGCGCCGAGTACTCGGCGACCGCGCCCCCGGCGACGAGCGGCCGGATCTGCGGCAGCTCCTTGAACGCGTCGAGGAGCTGCCAGCTCTCCGTGCCGTCCTGCCGGCGGCGCATGTCCTCCATGCCCACCACCATGCCCAGGGAGATGCTCTCCTTGTTGGTGTAGAGGAACGCGCCGCCCATCATGCCCCTGGTGCACTCACCCATGAAGAGCTGGGCGGCGCCCTCGCCGGGGTTGAGGCGCCAGCGGTCCTCGATCACGCCCGCCGGCAGCTCGATGATCTCCTTGTAGCCGAGCGCGTGGTGCCTCGCCTGCGGCTCTGCCGCCAGCCCGGCCGCGCTGCTGAGCAGCCGCAGGACGCCCTCGGCGACGATGACGACGCTCGCGCCGATCTCGTCGCCGCCGGCGCGGATGCCGATCACGCGGCCGTCCTTGTGCAACAGCTCATCGACCTTCATGTTGGGCACGACCATCGCGCCCTTCTCCATCACCTTCTCGGCGAGCCACTGGTCGAGCCTGGCGCGCACGACGGTGTAGCTCTGCGGCTCACCCTCGGTGAACCTGTCCGAGGCGATCTCGACCGTGGTGTGCGCGCCGGGGCCCATCATCGTGACCAGCTCGCGCGCCACCGGCCGCTCGAAGGGCGCCTCGTCCCACAGCTCCGGGTAGAAGCCGCGGATGGGCTTCACGTACAGGCGCCCGCCGGTGACGTTCTTGGCGCCCGAGTAGTCCCCGCGCTCGAGGACCATGACCTCGAGCCCGGCCTCGGCCAGGCCGTAGGCCGCGGAGAGGCCGGCGAGGCCGCCACCCACGACGATGCACTCGACTGATTCCATGTGGCGGCCTCCCTCCGGCCTCGTCAGGTCAGTACCGTCAATCTTTGAACGGGTTGTGGGTCTCGCCCCACTCGTCGCGGGCGATGATGCCGCGCATGATCATCAGGCCGCCCTCGGCGCCGACCTCGTAGCTCATGACGCCGCGGAGCAGCATCTCGAGGGGCGTCTCCTTGGTGTAGCCGAAGGCGCCGTGGTACATCATCCCGTGGCGGGCGATGTCGTGGCAGAGCGCGGGGCTCAGGCACTTGCAGGTGCTGATGACCTTGTTGATCTCCTTGCGCCCGAACGTGCCCGGGTTGGTGTGCTCCTGGCCGATCATCCACGCGCCGCGCAGCAGGTTGAGCTTGAGCATGTCGAGCTGCATCCAGTCGTCGGCCATCTCGAAGGAGATGCCCTCCCACTTGCCGAGCGGCTTGCCGAACGTGGTGCGCTGGGCCGTGTACTCGCCGCTGATCTCGAGCGCCTTCTCCGCGCCGCCGAGGCACGCGGCCGCCACGAGCACGCGGGCGGCGTTGAAGCCGTCCATGTTCACGTAGAAGCCCTTGCCCTCTTCGCCGAGCACGTACTTCCTGGGCAGCTCGACGTCCTTGTAGATCCAACCGCCGGTGCTGAGGCCCATGCGGCCCATGTCCTTGTACGTCGTGTAGGTGATGCCGTCGAGGTGCGC
>DASUMX010000209.1:0-2514 GCA_036277455.1 Thermoleophilia bacterium | reverse complement strand
TCGGTGCCGGCGTACCCCGTCATCGCCGGCAGCCCGAAGTGGTGCGCCAGCTCGCCGGGGAGGAAGAGGCCGCGGTGGTTGAGCGGCGCCGTGGTCAGCGCCGCCGTCCGTGGGTCGGCGTGCACCGGCAGAGGGAAGAGGATCACCGGCGCGCCGGGGTGCGCCAGCTGCACGCAGACGGTGGCGCTGACCAGCTCGGCGAACCCCATCACGTAGGCGCCGGCCTTGGTGGCCGGCGCCGTGGTCCCGTAGGTCGGCATCGTGACGAAGCACACGGGGATGCCGGCCTCGGCGAACACGAGCGCCGCCTCGATGCCGTCCTTGTCGTTGACCAGCGGCTGCACGGTGCCGATGAGGTTGCTCATGGGGGGGCGGCGGCGCAGCTGCTCCGCCCCTCCCGCGACCACGGTCGCCATCTCCACGGCGTACCGCGCCTCGCGCTCGCCCTGCACCATGCCCTGGAGGTGCTTGGCGGTGTTGTTCCAGGCGGCGTCCAGCTCGTGCAGCGTGTGCGTGTCGCCCTTGTCGGCCGCGGCCACGTTGGGCCACCAGAACTGGACCGAGCCCAGGTAGTCCACCATGCGCGTGATGGCGGCGAGGTCGTCCTTGGTCGGCGGCCGGCGCACGCCGGTGTGCCAGTCGACGACCTCGGTGCCGCAGCCGTTGGTGGTGTTGTAGGTCTCGCCGCTCGCGAGGTCGAGGTCGAGCGTGCCGTCGCGCGACCCGAGCCAGAACGTCCGCGGGGCCTTGGCCAGCGCGGCCGTCACGAGGTCGGGCGCGAAGCGCACGACGCCGGTCGCGCGATCCACCTGAGCGCCGTGCTCCGCCAGGATGTCGAGCGCCCTGGGCGAGCCGAAGCGCACGCCGGTCCGCTCCAGCACGCCGAGCACGGCGTCCTCGTACCTGTCCAGCTTCGCCGCGTCGTAGAAGCGCACCGCGAAGTCCGAGCCGAGCGGCAGCAGCGGCTGGCGACGACTGAGGTCGAGCTGCGAGGCCATGGGCCCGTCAGGCCAGCCCGGCGTGCGCCTTGAAGCGCTGCACCGAGTTGATCGGGACGCCGAGCACCTCGGCGATGCGGAACTTGGCCTCCATCGCGCCCGGGTGGTCGGCGTAGGTGAGGTCCTGCACCGGGATGCGGCCGAGGCCGAGGTCGCGGCGGATGTCGTGCATCGCCACGGTGTCGCTGAGGTCGAGCACCGAGCAGCCGAGCTTGTCGGCGACGTACCGCTTGGCTTGCGGGAGGCGCATACCCCGGGTCATCTGCATGCGGGCCACCAGATCTCCGGCGGTCCGCATCCCGCCCATGCCCGAGGCGAGCGCGTGAGAGGAGGCCATCCCGAGGGGGTCTCCGATGCCGACCTACAACCCGTCGAGCTTGAGGATGTCGACGAGCGCCCTGGAGGCGCGGGAGGTGGCGTCGCCGGGAGGGTACGGGGTCATGGGGACGCCGCCGACGCCCATCCCCGCGTTCATGTGCACGGGGATGGTGGCTTCGGCGGTCACAGGCTTGACCAGCGCGCAGGCGCGGGCGGTGTTCCACGCCAGCGACTTCGTGGTGTTCACGTTCACCGCCGGCCCGAAGATCGTGGCGCCCGCGGCGGTGCAGGCGCGGAGCTGGCCGAGCGGCCACTGGCCGGCCAGCCGGACGCAGTCGAACTCGAGCTCGCCGTGCATGCCGAGCACCAGCTCGGCCGCCTGGCCGATCTCGACACCGATGTCGGGGTAGGTCTCGCGCAGGCGGCGCGCCGTGCGCAGCGTGGCCAGCAGGTCGGCGTCGCCGGAGGCGCCGGCGGTGTCGAAGTCGAGCCCGTCGGCGCCCGCCGCGATCATCGCCTCGGCGACGCACCACATGTCGCGCTCGGCGTGCTCGACCGCCTCTTCCTGGGCCGCCCTCGCCTCCGCGATCCTGCCGAGCGGCATCAGCTCCGACCAGTTGGGGCAGGGGCCGTCCGGCTGTGAGTAGCGGCCCAGATCGGGCATGGCGCCGTAGTTGAGCGGGATGACCGTCTGCTGCTGGGCGTCCTTGAGCAATTGCGTCTGGAACGAGAGGACGGTGCGCACGGCCTTGTACGAGTAGTCGTGGTGCCAGAGCTCGATCATGTCGGCGCCGTGGTGGTTCTGGTAGACGACTTGCTCCAGCACCGGGGCGCCGATGTCGGCGTTGCCCGACCCGTCGAAGCCGAGGATCACCTCGTCCCCGTAATCGACGGAGCTGAACTTGGCCGGCGAGGTGAAGATGTCGAGCAGGTGGTCGAGCTCGTCCTGCGTGAGCGGCTCGACCCTGGCCCGCTTGACCGCCGCCTCCGAGCCGGCGCTCAGGTCCGCCTCGATCTGTCCCCTGGTCAGCTCGACGAGCGAGCCGTCGCCAAGCCTCGTCGGGATGCGCTGCGCCATAGATCCTCCCGTCGTCCCCCGACCGCGGGGCGATCCTCGTTAGTTAGTCGTATAACTAACCGAAAGCTCTCTGGACGATATCGGCGCGGTCGGCCGGGTGTCAAGACGGCGCTCCGGGCG
>DASUMX010000208.1:0-3507 GCA_036277455.1 Thermoleophilia bacterium | reverse complement strand
GCCGCCGGCCGCAGCCCCGCCCAGGGACTGACGCTCGCAGGCGCCGCAGGCGCCGTAGTGACGTTGAGCGACGTGCGGCCCGCAGGGCCCCGCGCACGGCGGACGAGACGCCGGCCCCTGCGGGCTCAGGTCGAGCGCCGCTCCCGCCGGCCCTTGCGGCCGCTGTAGTAGATGAGGATGTCGAGGATGATCCCCACCGCGAAGATCACCGTCCCCCAGCCTTGCAGGCCGCCGAAGGAGTTCTCAGCGATCGAGTAGGCGATGGTGGTGCTGGGCGCGAAGAGGAACCCGATGAGGCCCCAGATGAACGGGAGCCCGGCGCGCGTCAGGTAGTCGGAGAAGATCCACATCCCCAAGAGGATGAGCCGCGGCGACGCCGCCAGGATCCCGACGATCAGACAACAGCCCATGCCGTCTCCCCTCACCCGCCCGCGCTCCGGAACGGGTCGTCGCCTCTTCAGCCACAACTCACGCAACGCTAACACGCGCCGGGCACACTCTGGTCGTCATGATGACTCACCGCATGAGGATCCACCGGGAGTTGCGCTCCGCCAGGACCTCGGCCTTGACCACGGAAGAGCGCCATCAGGCGCTCCGGGCGGCCGAGAAGTCGGAGCCCAAGGGCGACCGGCCCACGCCGGGGACCGGCGAAGCGCGCGGCGCCACCCCCGGCTCGCGCGCCGGCAGCCCCTGAGCGCCGCGGCAGGCCTCTTTCTCGCCCCCCGGCCCTGAGGCCCGGCACGGCACGCTCGCGGCCGGGCCGGCCGCCGAGGCCGGCAGGGAGCCCCCTCCCGCACTGCCGGCATCCGGTGCGCACCCCAGAAGGGGCCCGGCGCGCACCCCATTCGCGTTCCCGCTCCCGCATCGGGCCCTCCGGCAGGGAATACTGGAGGTGCGCACTACCGGCGTCATCGTCGCTGCCGGTGAGAGGAGGCTGGACCATGTACGAGGTGTCGTGCCGCGACCTGGGTGTCGCGGACTGCGAGTTCGACGTGATGGCCCACTCCCTCGAACGCCTGGAGCGCGCCGTCCTGACGCACGCGCGCTACTCCCATCCAGACGCCTGCGCGGCGCTGGACGCGGATCCGGACTCGCCGGAGCGTCGCGCCCTCAGGGCGCGGATCCTCGCCGCCGCCCGCGAGGTCGCCGTCGTCTGAGCGCCGCGGGCCGCGCCTTCATCGCCCGCACACACACGCCTCACGCCGCCTTCTCGCCCGTCGCGTACAAAGTCCGCACGGCACACGACGATGAGGAGACGAGATGAACGCGCGCGTCGAACTCGCGTGCACGGTGTGCACCGAGGAGTTCGTGGTACCCAAGGCTGTGTACGAGGCACACTCCGGCGTGGTGCTGTGCCCGTGTTGCGGCAGCACCGACCTGCTGCTGCTCGGCGAGGTGCAGTGGACGGGGCAACGGTCGCTCGCCCTCTGAGCCACCACTCGTGAGGAGTCCTTCTACGGACGACGCGCCGGGTTCGGCGCGGGAGTCCGCGCGGCGCTTGGCCGCGGGCGCGGCGGCGTAGCGCCCGGCGCGCCCGCGGCCGGGTCGCCGGCCGACGGGGAAGGCACGGAGACATCCGCGAGCCCGTCTTCCGGAACCCGCTCGTCCAGGCTCACGTGCGGCAGCCACTGCAGCCACCGGGGCAGGTACCAGTTCCAGCGCCCGAGCAGCGCCATGGTCGACGGGACGACCACGATGCGCACCAGGGTCGCGTCGATCGCCACGGCCACGGCCAGCCCGAAACCGATCTGCTGGAACATGACCATCTCGCCCGCGGCGAGCCCCGCGAACACGGCGACCATGATGAGCGCCGCTCCGGTGATGATTCCCGCTGTGGACTGCAGCCCGGAAGAGACGGCCTCCCGGGTGTCGCCGCACTGGTCGTAGCGCTCGCGGATCCGGCTCAACAGGAACACGTGGTAGTCCATGGAGAGGCCGAACAGGATGCAGAAGAGGAGCAGCGGCACCCAAGACTCGACCACGCCGGTCTGCTGGAACCCGAACAGACTGGCGCCGGCGCCCTCCTGGAACACCAGCGTCAGCAGACCGTACGCGGCCCCGACGCTGAGCAGGTTCATGAAGACCGCCTTGATCGCGATCACCAGCGAGCGGAACGCGACGAGCAGCAGGAGGCAACTGAGCGACAGCACGACGGCGATGACGATGGGTGTGTAGAGATCGATGAGGTCGATCATGTCGGCGAACTGGGCAGGGCCGCCGCCGACGAGGACGCGCAAGGGGGCGGCGGCAGTCGCGGCGGGGATGATGTCGCTGCGCAGTTCGCGCACCGCCCGGGCCGCCTCAGCGCCGGTGCCGTCGGCGTCGACGGCGAGACTGAGCACGCCGAAGTCGCCGTCGTCACTGCTCTCGAAGGCAGTGACGGAGAAGCGGCCGTCGGCCTGCGCCGCCGCACGCAGCTTCTCCAGCGCCACGGCGACCCGCGGGTCCTGCAGGTCGCCGTCGACGGCCACCAGGATGGGTGACGTGAGCCCCGCGGAGAAGTCCGCGGCGAGGATCTCGTACCCACGCCGGGTGCCGATCTCCTGGGGCAGGCCGGTGATGCCCGACTCGCCGCGCTGCATGTCCAGACCGGGCGAGGCGAGGAGCAGGAGGACGCCGGCCCCGGCCGCCAGGCTCACGACCGGGCGTCGCATGATGGCGGCGGCGGTCCGCGCCCAGAACCCTCCGGACGGCGCCGGGGACGAGCCCGGCTGCGCGGCCGGCGACACGGACGCATCAGCCGTGTGGGCGCGCCGCCCCAGCCGGCCCAGCGGCAGTCGCAGCGCGTTCACGCGGCGGCCCAGCAGGCCGAGCACGGCAGGCAGCAGCGTCGTCGCCGCGGCGACCGCTGCGGCGACGACCAGGATCGCGCCGGCGCCGAGGCTGGTGAAGATCGTGAACGGCACGACGAGCATGCCGCACAGCGCGATGATCACGGTCATGCCGCTGAAGAGCACGGCGCGGCTGGCCGTGGCCGCGGACCGCCCGACGGCATCGGGCACCGCGCGGCCCGCCGCCAGCTCTTCGCGGAAGCGGGAGAGGATGAACAGCGTGTAGTCGATACCCACGGCCAGGCCCATCATCATCACGACGTTGAGAGCGAACACCGACATCATGAACCCCTCGCCCAAGAGCGCCGTGAGCGCCGCCCCGACGATGATCGCCACCACGCCGAGCGCCAGCGGCACGAGAGCCGCGACCAGGGAGGCGAACACGATGAGGAGGATCAACAGCGCGATCGGGACACCGATCGCCTCTCCGCGGCGCAGGTCGCTCTCGGCGATCTCGGAAGCGTCGCGTTCCCACGCTCCGGTGCCGGTCAGGACCACGGTGAAGCCGCTCTGTCCGTCCGCGCCACTGACAATCTCGTACAGGCGAGCCATGTGCTCGTCCACTTCGCCCGACGGCACCGCCATCGTCACCGGCAGGATGGTCGTGCGGCGGTCGGCGGAGACCAGGGCCGCCGCCTGACCGGCCGCCTGCCGGGCGGCCGCCTCGGCGGCCTTG
>DASUMX010000207.1:0-6538 GCA_036277455.1 Thermoleophilia bacterium | reverse complement strand
AGCTCGCCTGGCTGCACCAGATGATGGAGTGGCAGTCGGAGACGGGCGACCCGCGCGAGTTCATGGACACCCTGCGCGTGGACCTCTTCGAGGACGAGGTGTTCGTGTTCACGCCCAAGGGCGACGTCAAGAGCCTGTCCGCGGGCAGCACGCCGATCGACTTCGCCTTCGCCGTGCACACCGACGTCGGCAATCACACCGTCGGCGCCAAGGTCAACGGGCGCATCGTGCCGCTGCACACGAAGCTCAGCAGCGGCGACATCGTCGAGGTCATCACCAGCAGGTCGAGCCGCGGTCCGTCGCGCGACTGGCTCGACATCGTCAACTCGCCGCGGGCGCGCCAGAAGATCCGCCAGCACTTCCGCCGTGAGCAGCGCGAGGACTCGGAGCAGTCCGGCCGCGACCTGCTCCAGGAGGCGCTGCGCCGCGAGGGCCTGCCGGCGCAGAAGATCCTGAGCTCCAAGGTGTTCGCCCAGATCTGCAAGGACGTCGGCTACAGCAAGCCCGACGACCTGTACGTGGCGCTGGGCTCGGGCCGGCTGCCGGTCAAGACCGTCGCCAACAAGGTCATGCAGCGCGCGGGCACCATGAAGGAGGCCACGCCGCCGCCGGAGATGCTGCCGTCGCGGCCCGTCCAGGACGCCGAGGAGCCGCAGGCGCTCTCGGGCGAGTTCGGCATCGCCGTCGAGGGCATGAGCGACATCATGGTGCGCATGGCCAAGTGCTGTAAGCCCATCCCGGGGGACGAGATCGTCGGCTACATCTCGCTCGGCAAGGGCATCACCATCCACCGCAAGGACTGCAAGAACGCCCGTGCCCTCATGAAGAACCCCGAGCGCTTCACCAAGGTGGGCTGGAAGGGCCTGGGAGGCATGGCGTTCCGGGTCGAGATCATGATCGAGGCGCTCGACCGCAACCACCTGCTCGAGGACGTCGCGCGCACGCTGTCGGATTCGGGGGTGAACATCATCGGCGGCAGCGTCCAGACGCTGCCCGATGGCGTAGTACGGGACCGATTCACACTCGAGGTCGGCGACGTGCGCCAGCTCGACAACATCCTCGCCAACATCCGCAGCATCCAGACCGTCTACGACGCCTATCGGGTCGTCGGCGGGTAGGGCCGTTGCCGGCCGGCGGCGCGGTCGACCGTCCTCGCCGCCGTCTGATACGCTGTCTCGCCGATTGATCTACGCAGTGGAATCAACGAGCGGGGCGCCCGCAGGCACACCGCTCCACCCCGACCACTCGAGGTAAGAATGCCTGAACCCGTCGAAGTCTTCGCCGTGCCGCTCGGCCCGCTCCAGGCCAACTGCTTCATCGTCGTGCAGGGGGAGCAGGGGCTGGTCATCGACCCCGGCGACGAGGCCAACGTCGTCATCGAGGCGTTCACCGAGTTCGGTTTCGCGCCGGCGGCCGTGCTCGTCACGCACGGCCACTTCGACCACTTCGGCGGGGTCACGCCCGTCGCCAGGCACTTCGACATCCCCGTCTACGTGGGCGCCGAGGACGCCGGCCAGATGGCCGACGGCGGCCTCGGGTCCATGGCCGGCTTCGACATCGAGCCTGTCGAGACGGCGCGCACCATCGAGGGCGAGCAGACGCTCGAGCTGCCCATCACGGTGCTCGCCATCCCGACGCCGGGGCACTCGCGCGGCTCGTACACGTTCGCCATCGGCGAGGAGGAGCTGTTCGTCGGCGACCTCCTGTTCCAGAGCAGCGTCGGCCGCACCGACCTTCCGGGCGGGGACATGGACCAGCTGCTGAACTCGGTGGCCGCGCTCATCCGCCGGTTCCCGCCGGACGCCACCGTGCACTGCGGCCACGGTCCCGACACGTCGCTCGGTCGCGAGCTGGCGCTCAACCCGTTCCTCTCGCCCATCCGTCACGACCCGGAGCACCGCTGGTGACCGCGCCACGCGCCCCCAAGGGCACCTACGACCTGCTCCCCGACGCGGCCGCGGAGCGCGACGCCGTCGTCGCCGCCGCGGCCCGTGTCTTCGCCATCTACGGCTACCGCCACGTCGTCACGCCCGAGTTCGAGGAGACCGGTCTCTTCGAACGCGGCGTCGGCGAGGCGACGGACATCGTGCGCAAGGAGATGTACACGTTCACCGACAAGGGCGAGCGCATGCTGACGCTGCGTCCGGAGGGCACGGCGCCCGTCTGCCGCGCCTACGTGGAGCACGGCATGCACAAGCTGCCGCAGCCGGTGAAGCTCTGGTACTACTGCCCGATGTTCCGTTACGAGAAGCCGCAGGCCGGGCGCTACCGCGAGCACTACCAGATCGGCGCGGAGGCCATTGGCTCCGCCGAGCCGGCTGTGGACGCGGAGGTGATCCTCCTGCTGGCGGCGATCTTCGCCGAGCTGGGCGTCGAGGGCGTCACGCTCAACATGAACAGCATGGGCGATCCGCAGTGCCGGCCCGCCTACGTCGAGAAGCTCCGCGAGTACCTCCGCGGCCGCGAGAAGGAGCTCTGCGGCGACTGCCTGGAGCGCATCGACCTCAACCCGCTGCGCACGTTCGACTGCAAGGTGGAGAGCTGCCGCGCGGTGCTCGAGGAGGCCCCGCGCATCAGCGACCACCTGTGCCCGGAGTGCCGCGAGCACTTCGACGCCGTGCTCGCGCTGGTCCGGGCGGCCGGGCTCGAGCCCAACCTCGACTTCCGGCTCGTGCGCGGCCTGGACTACTACACGCGCACGACCTTCGAGTTCAACTCGGACCGCCTCGGCGCCCAGAGCGGCGTGGGCGGCGGCGGCCGTTACGACGGGCTCGTCGAGCAGATCGGCGGCCCGCCGACGCCGGGCGTGGGCTGGGGCAGCGGCCTCGAGCGCATCGCCCTGGCGATGCGCGAGCCGCTCGCGGTCCCCGCCTCGACCGGCGTCTACGTCGTCGCCTTCGGCGACGACGCCCGCCCGGCGGCGTTCGCCTGCGCCCAGAAGCTGCGCCGCGCCGGCGTGCCGGCGGAACTGGACCTCGCCGGGCGCAGCCCCAAGGGCCAGCTCAAGCAGGCGGGCCGCAGCGGAGCCCGCTTCGCGGTGCTGCTCGGGCTCGAGGAGCTCGCCGGCGAGGTCGTGCGGCTCAAAGATCTGGCGGGCGGCGGGGAAGAGGACGTCGGCGCCGCCGACCTGCCGGCGCTCGTCGCCGCCCGACTGGCCGGCGTAGCTGCGCCAGCGAGCGGGGCACCGCCGGCGCACCGTTCACTGGAGAGTGAGACCTGATGCTGCGCGACACCTATCCCGGCGAGCTGCGCGCCGCCGACGTCGGCCGCGAGGTGCGCCTCGCCGGCTGGGTGGCTCGCCGCCGTGACCACGGCGGCCTCATCTTCATCGACCTGCGCGACCGCAGCGGCATGGTCCAGCTGGTCGTCGACCCCGAGCACGCCGCCGAGGCGCACGCGCTCGCCGAGCAGGTCCGGTCCGAGTTCGTGCTCGCCGTGACGGGCGCCGTCGTCGCGCGCTCGCCGGAGACGGTGAACCCCAAGCTCCCGACCGGCGAGGTCGAGGTCCAGGTCGCCGGGCTCGAGATCCTGAACCGCGCCAAGACGCCTCCGTTCGAGATCGAGACGGCCGAGCAGGTCGATGTGGACGAGACGCTGCGCCTCAGGTACCGCTATCTGGACCTGCGCCGCGCGCCCATGCTGGCCAACCTAGAACTGCGCAACGACGCGACCCAGGCGGCTCGCGCGTATCTCAACGCGAACCGCTTCATCGAGGTGGAGACGCCGGATCTCACGAAATCGTCTCCGGAGGGCGCGCGGGACTTCCTCGTCCCATCGCGCCTCCAGCCGCACCGTTTCTACGCGCTGCCGCAGTCGCCGCAGATGTTCAAGCAGATCCTCATGGTCGCCGGCCTGGACCGCTACTACCAGTTCGCGCGCTGCTTCCGCGACGAGGACCTGCGCGCCGACCGCCAGCCGGAGCACACGCAGATCGACCTCGAGACGTCGTTCCTCACGGTGCCCGAGATCCGCGAGCTGCTCGAGGGCCTCATGACGGCGATCTTCGAAGGAGTGGGGGAGACCGCCCCCGCGACGCCGCTGCCCAGGCTCTCCTACGACGAGGCGATGCTGCGCTATGGCTCCGACAAGCCGGACCTGCGCTACGGCTTCGAGATCGTCGAGCTCAGCGAGACGTTCGCGCAGAGCGAGTTCAAGGTCTTCCGCGGCGCCGTCGACGGCGGCGGGGTGGTGCGCGCCATCCGGGCGCCCGGCGGCGGTTCCCTCAGCCGGGCCCAGATCGACAAGCTCACGGAGCTCGCCAAGGAGCACGGCGCCAAGGGGATGGCCTACGTGTACGTCGAGGAGGGCCGCGCTCTGCGCGGTCCCATCGTCAAGTTCCTCGCCGAGGCCGAGCAGGCCGCGCTCGTCGAGAAGGTCGGCGGCGAGCCCGGCGACCTGGTCGTCTTCGCCGCCGGCGAGGCGCTCGTGGCCGCCGAGGTGCTCGGCGCGCTGCGCCTCGCCCTCATCGGCCTGCTCGCGCCCGAGCCGTCCGCGCGCTGGTCACTGCTCTGGGTCGAGGAGTTCCCGCTCTTCGAGATCGACAAGGAGACGGGCACGCTCACCTACGGCCACAACCCGTTCAGCCTGCCGACGGCGGCGACCATGCCGCTCATGGAGAGCGACCCGCTCGCGGTGCGCGGCGCGCAGTACGACCTGGTGCTGAACGGCGTCGAGCTGGGCTCCGGTTCCCTGCGCAACCACGACGCCGCCGTCCAGCGCCAGATCCTGCGCGCCCTGGGCATGAGCGACGAGCGTATCGACGAGGCCTTCGGCTGGTTCCTCGAGGCGCTCGAGTACGGGGCGCCGCCGCACGGCGGCATCGGCCTCGGCTTCGACCGCGTCATCATGCTGCTCGCCGGGGCCGACTCCATCCGCGACGTCATCGCCTTTCCCAAGACGTCCTCCGGCGGCGACCCCATGACGGGCGCGCCGGGGCCTGTGGCGGCCGAGCAGCTCAAGGAGCTGCGGGTCCGCCTCGGGTAGCGGCCGCGACCCGCGTCAGCTCAGGCCACGCCTGTCCCGGCCTCGGCCTCAAGCATTTTGCAGGGCTGCCGACAAGATTGTTGAATCAGTGGACGTTTGCTAGGATGGCGCGGCTCGACCTTGTTCGTGACCTCGCCACATTCTCGAGCCAACACGAACACATCGGGAGCTCGTTCGCCGGACCGTCCGTGGACGTTCCGGGAGGGCACCCACCTGCGAGAGCAGGTTCGAGAATAACGCGAGCACGGCAAGGTGGAGCTCTTTCTCTCTGAGGGGGGAGGCCGGCATGGGGATCTTCAAGCGCAACCGGACGTTCCTGCTAGGGGCGGTCCTGATCCTTGTGATCGGCGCGCTGCTGTTCGGCGGCGTCATCGCCGTTCGCGTGATGGCGGAGTCGAGCGCCACGCCGGCGCCCGCCGCCACCCAGCCGGCATCGTACAACTCGGTCAGCAGCTACGGCATGACCGGTTACCCGGCGCTCACCCTCGAGCCGACGGCCGAGACTCCCGATTTCATCACCAAGCGCCTGGACGAGGGCCGCGGCATCGTCCTGCTCGTCTACGTCAAGGGCGCCAGCGACGACATGGAGATGCTCTCCTCCTTCAACGACATCAAGGCGAACTACGCCGCCGACAGCTCGTTCTTCTCCTTCGAGGCGCGCGAGTCCAAGCAGCTCGGCGACACCCTGATGCAGCTGCGCGTCAGCGATCCGCCCATCCTCGCCATCATCCGCGGCGACGGCACGGTGGCCAACATGTACACGGGCTGGATCGGCTTCAAGGTCATGGAGCAGGAGATCGCGGACGCGGTCCGCGGCCTCTGACCGTTCTCACCAGACGAGCGACTCCAGGCGGCGCCCTCCGGGGCGCCGCTTCTGTTTGACCGTCCCGACCGCCGTGGTAGCATAATGCCGACTCTATTGGTTGGGATTCGCCGCCACTGAGCGGAGGGAGCCTCGTGCGCATCTCATCGCGCTGTGAGTACGGACTGCGGGCCATGGTCTATCTGGCCGGCCACGACAGCGGCCGGCCGGTGCCGCTGCCGGAGATCGCCGCCGGCGAGAGCATCCCCGCTCCGTTCCTCGAGCGCATCCTCGCGCGGCTGCGTGAGGCGGGCCTCGTGAAGGCGACGCGCGGGGTCAGCGGCGGCTATCAGCTGGCGCGTCCCGCCGCCGACGTCGCCGTCGGCGACGTGGTCACGGCGCTGGAGGGCCCGCTGTCGCTCGTCGGCTGCGTGCCCGACGACGGCGCCTGCGCTCGCGCCGACTCGTGCGCGTCGCGCATCGTCTGGCGGCGTCTGGACAGCGCCATCAGCGGGGCGCTCAACGGCATCACCCTCGAGGATCTCACGCGGGAGGCAGTGTCACCATGAAGACGGCCTACTTCGACCACGCGGCCACGACGCCGGTCGATCCTCGGGTGCTCGAGGCGATGCTTCCCTGGTTCTCGGAGCGCTACGGCAACCCGTCCGAGCTGCACCGGCTGGGCAGGGAGGCGCGCGCGGCCGTCGAGGCGGCGCGCGCCCAGGTCGCCGGCGCCCACGGCGCCGGCGACAA
>DASUMX010000206.1:0-11122 GCA_036277455.1 Thermoleophilia bacterium | reverse complement strand
GTCCAGGGAGAAGACGACGTCGTCGGCGGTGACGGGCGTTCCGTCGTGCCACATCACCCCGTCGCGCAGCTTGACCTGCCAGACCGTGCCGTCGGCGTTGGGCTCGATGGACTCGGCCAGCTGGTTCTGGAGGTTCAAGTCGAAGTCCCAGGCGGTGAGACCCTCGTACATGATGTACTGGATGGCGATGTCGGGCTCGAACGAGCCGGTGTGCGGATCGGCCGTGTCCTTGGCCGAGCCGCCGACGATGCCGACCATGAGGTCGCCGCCCTTGTTCGGGGTGCCCGCCGCGGAGGCGGAGGGCTCCGTGGTGGTCTCGTCCCCGCCGCAAGCCGACGCCAGCGGCCCGAGGGCGGAGAGCGCGCCGATGGCGGCAGCCCCCTTCAGTACCTGGCGGCGGGTGACCCGCGTGCCGTTGATGAAGCGGGTGATGTCCCCGACCTCGTACCCTGACCTGTCGTTCTGTTCTGCCACGATGCCGTCCCCCATTCCTGTTCTTACACTGCAGGCGGGACACGGAAGAGCGCCGTCCTCGGACGGCCGATCACCCGTATCCCGGCGTCACGTGAACTTGCGTTAGACGAACCCCCTTGGCCGAGATCAACGGCGGCCCACGGACCTCCCCAGATCCGTCGAGTAGATTTATCCACCTGGGTGGGTCGCCAGTCTTGGATTGGACTCTAGGCCCACGCTACCAGATTGTCAATGAACGACACTCGCAGGGTAGCACCCGGGTGCTGAGCTGACAAGGCATGATGATGGAATCACAGCGCAACCAACGTGTTCCGACCGATTCATTGAACGAGTTGCGTGGAATCGCTATACTTCGCATCTATGAAAGGCGAAATGGATGGTCATCCCGAAACGCAGCCCTATGTCCGCCTGGGCTCGTTGCCGCGCGGCACCATCGAGCTCGACGACCTCGACCGGCGGATCATGAAGCTGCTGCGCCACGACGGGCGGCTGAGCTATGCGCACATCGCGCGCACGGTGGGCCTCTCCGAACCGACCGTGCGCAAGCGCATCGATCGCCTGGTGAGCGCAGGCGCGATCATCAACGCGGCCCGCATCAACCCGGCGCCCATCGGCTTCCCCATCGACGCGATGATCGGTCTCAAGGTGGTGCGCGGGCGCGTCAAGGAGGTGGGCCGCAAGCTGGCGGAGATGGAGAACGTCGCGTACGTCGCGTACGTCGCCGGCAGCTTCGACATCATCATCGAGGCGTTCCTGCCCCACACCGAAGGCCTGTTCAAGTTCCTCAACGAGGACCTCGACAGGATCGACGGCATCGCCAGCACCGAGACCTGGAACGTGCTGCGCACCGAGAAGTTCTTCTACAACTGGGAGGGCGAGGACGTCGGCCTTGACCTCCCACCGGACGAGACCGGGCCGGACCGGGACGACGGCCGCTCTCCGCAACCTTGAGCTCAGCTGGCGCGGCCGGCTTCCTGCTTCATCCCGGGTCGCGCGCCCCCGAGTGACTTCCCCCAGGACCTGAATGCTGGCCGCCGTCCTCGCCCTCCTTGCCAGCTTCTCGTGGGGCACCTCCGACTTCCTCGCCGGCCTCGAGTCGCGCCGCTCGACCGCCTGGACGGCGGCGCTCGGCGGTCAGGCGGTCGCGGCGCTCTCGTTGCTCGCCCTGATCGTGGTCGTCGGACCGGCTCGGCCCGGTCTCGGCGCCCTGGCGGCGCCGGCGATCGGCGGCGTGGCCGGCGGCCTCGGCGTCGTCCTGCAGTACCGCGCGCTGGCGCTCGTCGACATGAGCCTGGTCTCGCCGATCATCGCCGGCGCGGCTCTCGTGCCTGTTCTCTGGGGTACGGCGAGCGGCGAGCGGCCCGGCGCCCTCCAGGTCGTCGGCATCGTGCTCACGCTCGTGGGGATCGTCCTCATCTCGCGCAAGGGACGTGGCGCCGTCACGGCGACGGCGCGCTCGTTCGACCGCACCGGCATCCTCATGGCCGTGGCCTCGGCGGCCGCCTTCGGCTTCTTCCTGGTCGCCCTCGACCACGGCGGCGAGTCCGACCCGCTGTGGACGGTGACGGTCGCGCGCACGGCGGCGGTGCTGGCGCTGGCCGCCGTGGCCGCCGTCGCCCGGCCGGTCATCCGGCTGCGCCGCCGCGCGCTGCCGGCCCTCCTCCTCATCGGGGTCCTGATCGCCGCCGCCAACTTCCTGTTCACCTCGGCGACGACCCTCGGCTATCTCAGCGTCGTCGGGGTCCTCGGGTGGCTCAACCCCGCCATCACCATGGTCTGGGCGAGGCTCGTGCTCCGTGAGCGCCTCGGGCCGCTCCAGCTGGGCGCGGCCGCACTGGTGTTCGCCGGCATCGTCTGCCTCACGCTCGGCTGAGGCGCCGGCGTCCTCCCTGCGCCTCGCGCCGGCGACGGCCGACGCGACCTCAGGGCGCGGCCGGGCCGGCGGGGGGCGGGTCGGCGTGCGCGGCCAGCCACGACTCCCCGCGCTCCTGGGCGAGCGCGCAGGCGCCGTAGATCTCGTCGGTCGCCGCGACCACCGCGTCCGCCCCCAGCAGCTCCAGCAAGCCGGTGCGGCGCAGCTGGTCCTCCATCTCGCGACCGACTCCCGCGAGATACAGCCGCCCCCCGTTCGCCGCGCACTCGGCCGCATAGTCGCGGAGAAGGGCGATCGTGGCGCTGTGCAGCGTCCCGCGGCCGCGCAGGCGCAGCACCACGACGGGACAGCGCGCGTCGCCGACGGAGGGGAGCGACTCCCTGATCTTGGGGGCGGCCGCGAAGAACATGCTGCCGTAGATGTCCAGGACGGTGACGCTGCCGCTCGCCAGCGCGGCCGGGGCCTCCGCCTCCCGCAGGCGCCCATCCTCGTCCGTCACGACCTGCGTGACGTGGACGTCGAGCGACGCCAGGTAGATGTACTTGAGCACGGAGATCGTCGCCCCGGCGAGCACCGCGTACTGCAGGGGGACGACGAGGACGAGGACGAAGGTCACGAGCATGACGGCGGCGGACATCTTGTCCGCGCGCCAGACGTCGCGCGCGGCCCGCGGCTGCAGCGCGCTCGTCGCGGCGACGATGAGGATCCCCGCCGTCACCGCCAGCGGCACCTGCTGCACCAGCGGCGCCGCCAGAAGGATCACGACGACCACGAAGGCGGCGGTGATCACCGACGCGCGGCGCGTCCGCGCGCCGGCTCCGACGTTGAGGGCGGTGGCCTGCACGGAGCCTCCCACCACCGCGCCGCTGAAGACGCCGGAGAAGATGTTCGCCACCCCGTGCCCGACGAAATCCCTGCTGGTGTCCCCGAACGAGCCGTCGGCATTGGGGACCGTGCGGCTGATCCCGGCGGCCTGGACGAGGCCGATGATCACCAGGGAGGCCGCCGGCACCAGCAGCGACGGGACCAGCGAGAAGTCGGGCAGCTGCGGCCAGGGCAGCGCTCGCGGAATGGGCGCGATGTCGCCCACGACCGCCACGGACTCGAGCGACAGCGCGGCGACGGCCGCCGTCATCGCCAGCAGCGCCAGCGCCATCGCGAACAGCTTGAGGCGGGTGCGCCTGAGCACCACGACCAGGAGCACGGTGGCCAGGCCGATGGCGGTGGTCTCCACGTCGGAGGCTCCGGGGTGTATGAACAGGTCGGCGGCCTCGAGGATCTTGTTGTCGTACCGGCTCGAGAAGCCGGTGAGCGCGCCGAGCTGCGAGAGCAGGATCTGCACGCCGATGCCGGCCATCAGGCCGATCATCACCGCGTTGGAGACGAAGCGCACGAGTCCGCCGGCCTTGAGGAGCCCCAGGACCAGCATGATGGCGCCGGTGAGCACCGCCAGCGTGAACAGGCCGGCCGTGCGCTGCTCGGGCGGCAGCGTCGCCAGCGCGCCGCCGGCCGCGAGGCAGAGCGCGGCCGTCGGGACCATCGGCATGCGCTGGGAGCCTGCGGCGAGCGCCCCCGTCGACGTACCGGCGGCGACGGCGTACAGGCCGTGGACCGGCGGCACGCCGGCGAGCAGCGTGTACGCCATGGCGTTGCCGACCTGGGAGGCCCCTACCGTGAGGCCCGCGACCAGGTCGTGCAGGAGGCCGCGGTCAGGCGCCGGGCGATGCATCGCCGGCCTGCGCGTACGCCCGCTGCAGGACCTCCGCGACCTCCGGCCGCGTGAACCACTCGGGCAGCTTCTTGCCCTTGGCCAGGTACTCCTCGCGCACCTGGGTGCCGGAGATGGACGAGACGCGCGCGCCGTACGGCACCTCGTTGAGCTCCACGTAGCGGTCCTCGTCGGTGAGGTAGGCGAGCTCCCGCGCGAGGATGGTCTTGACCCCGATCTCGTGCGAGTAGTGCTCGGCCATCGCCTGCGCGTCGTAGGGCCCGTAGAAGGGCACGCCGTGCGAGTCCGGGCCGGGGCCCGCGTGGTCACGCCCGACGATGAGGTGGGTGGCGCCGTAGTTGCGCCGGATGATGGCGTGCCACACCGCCTCCCGCGGCCCCGCGAAGCGCATGGCCAGGGGCATCAGGGAGAGCAGCGTGTCCGACGGATCGTAGTACTTGCGCACGAGCACCTCGTAAGCCTCCACGCGGAGCGCGGCGGCCACGTCCTGGGGCCGGGTGACGCCCACGGCCGGATGGATGAGGAGCGTCCCGCCGACCGTCCGCAGCGCGCGTTTGGTGAGCTCCTCGTGGATGCGGTGCATCGGGTTGCGCGTCTGGAACGCCACCACGGTCGAGTGGCCCATGGCGGTGAGGCGGGCGCGCAGCTCCGCGGGCGTCAGGCAGAGAGGCCCGTGCAGCCGGTGGCGCGGCAGGTCGAACACGCGCGGGCGGCCGGCGAGGTAGTGACTCGGCCAGCCTTTGGCCTCGATGACGAGCGGATGCGCGCTGTCCCTGCCGCCGAGTACCGCGCGCATCTCGCGCAGGATGTCGGCCGGGTAGACCTCGTCCACCTCGAGCAGGGCGAGGATGACCCCCTCTTCGTCGGAGAGCGCGATCTCGCGCGGGTGCCCCCGCAGGACCTCCTCGCGGCAGGGAAGGGCGAGCGGGATCGGGAACAGCTCGCCGCTCTCGAGGTGCATCTCGTAGAGGACCGACTCGTACTCGTCGTGCGCCATGAACCTGTCCAGCGGCGAGAACGCGCCGACGGCCAGCATCTCGAGGTCGTATTGGGCGCGCAGCGAGAGCGGGACCACGGGGAGGTTCTGGGCCCGCTTGAGCAGGGCGGCGCGCTCGTCGGGGTCGTGGACCACCAGGTCGACCAGCTTGCCGCCGAACGGCGTGATGAGGCCTGCGGGGCCTTGGGTCGGATCTGGATGATCGTTCACGGCAGAGCTCCTCGCCCGCGGTGGTGCGGTTCGGGTCCTCACACGGTACCGGGCGGAGCGGGCGTGGCCACGGACGGATCCCCCCGGGAAGGCCTGTTGCACACAGGCCCTCCCGGGTGGATGAGCCTCGTCACGGACGCAGGCGCACCTCGTACATCTTCTCGTACAGCGGCTTGCACTGCTCGTACATCTCCTTGAGCTCCGGCACGTCGTCGACCGTGTAGCCGAAGTCCTCCATGTCCTTCTGGAAGCCGGTGCTGTCGCCGGCGTCGAGGTGCCACATCTCCCAGTCTTTCCACTCCTGCTTGAACTCGGGCTCCCAGGTGAGCGACTCGGGCAGGAACGGGATGCCGACCTTCTCACAGTACTGCTTGACCACGGACCCGGCGTCGATGAGCAGGTCCTCGGCGTCGACGACCGCCGGCACCTCGCCGGTGATCTTCTTGGCGAGCTCGAACAGCTTGAACTGCGACTCGAAGCCGATCTCACGCAGCGTCACCGTGGGGTCGAGCTTGTGGTACGAGACCAGCGTGAGGGCGGGGTCGCGGATGATGAACGTGTTGGTGAACTTCTTCATGAAGTCCTCGTCCGCGACGTCGCTGACGTAGTACGCCATGTCCTTGAAGAACACCGGCTTGTCGGCGGAGGCGGCCTCGATCATCTCGGTCGTGCCCTCGAAGGTCCGCGGATGGCCCTCCTGCGGCTGCATGCCCACGGGCTCCTTGTGCGCGGCCTCGAGGTAGAAGAAGTAGCCGTACGGCTCGTGGATGACCTTGAAGTCGCCGCGCTCGAACATCATGCGCTCGAAGCCCGTCGAGATGGACCGCGGGACGGACCAGAGGGGGACGATCTTGTTCATGTGGCTGCTCCTCGATCAGTGGTGTGTGCCGAGCACTGCTGGATCCGCCGTCGCGGCTCCGGGGATACCGAAGCGCCGTGCTGGGCGACGGCCTCGCCGGGCCGCCGTGGCGACACCCTGATCCCCGCATCCGAGACTAGCACCGGGCTCGCGTCCTGGCAAGCCTCACGTGACGGAATCACAGCGATTCTCACCGATTCTGGCCCTCAACCGCACGAAGAGGACTCTCAATCGGTACTTACTAATCCTGAAGGCCGAATCGCTTCGGAATCTAAAACATCCCGGCGGCAGCGCGCGCGGCGCGCGGGCGCGCGGGCGCGCCTGCGCAGACCGCCCCGCCCCGCGCCTTCGGCGCGGGACGGGGCGGTGGGCACACCCCTCGCGAGAGGGCAGCCGTCTGGCTCTACAGGCGCTTGAGGCAGGGCACCTCGACGTCGAGCAGCTCGGCGATGTTGCGCTTGGCCTCGATACCCTTGCGCGCGCCGGGCACCGCGGTGATGACGCCGATGTCGAGCTCCTCGCGCAGGCCCCGCATCACCGTCGAGTCGGCGAGGTCCTCCACGCCGACCCTGAGCTTGTCGGCCACGTACTTCTTCGCCTCGGGGAGCCTCATCTTCCTGCGGAGCTGCATCCTGGCCACCAGATCTCCAGTGGTGCGGATGCCCCCCATGCCGGAGGCGAGCGCGTGGCTGATCGACATCCCGTAGGGATCGCCGGTGCCCACCTACAAGCCGTCGACCCGGCCGATCTCGACCATGGCCGCGCTCGCGCGCGTGAGCACGTCGGCCGGCGGCACCTCGAACATCGGCACGCCGCCCACGCCCATGCCGACGTTGGCGTGGATGGGGATGGTCGCGACCCGGCTGCACTCCTTGACGATCGTGACCGCGCGGGCCACGTTCCAGGGCGTGCTCCGGCGCGAGTTGGTGTTCACGACCGGCCCGAACAGGTGCGCGCCCGCCTCCTCGACGACCTTGACCTGCTGGTGCGGCCACATGCCGGCGAGCCGCTTGCCGTGGTACTCGAGCTCGCCGTGGAAGCCGAGCACGAACTCGGCCGCCATCCCGACCTCGATCGCGAGGTCGGTGGTCGCGGCCAGCTCCTCGACCGTCTCCAGCACGGCGAGGAACTCGGCGTCGCCGGTCGAGGCGGTGGTGTCGAAGTTGATGCCGTCGCTGCCCACCTCGGCCATCATGCGCGAGACGTAGAGCATGTCGGCCTTGCAGGCCGCGGCCATCTGCATCTGCGCCTCGCGCGCGGCCGCGATCTCGCCGCGCGGGAGCAGATCGGCCGGATTGGGGAACGGCCCGTCCGGCTGCGCGTAGAGGCCGAAGTTGGGCATCGCCCCGTAGAACACCGGGATGACGGCGGTGAGCAGCGCCTGCTCCACGCCGATCGCCTCGAGGGCGACGATCGGCTTGACCGGCTTGTAGGAGTAGTCCGGGTGGCCGATCTCCATGGTGTCGAAGCAGAAGGCGCGCTCGAAGATGCGGAAGCACTGCTCGCGCGACAGGCCGATGCCCACGCCGCTCGAGAGCTGCGCCGAGTAGAGCGTGTTGACCGAGCCGTCCTTGGTCAGGATGACCTCGTGGCCGGGCTCGACGCCCATGATGCGGCTGGGGTTGGTGAACAGGTCCACCAGCCAGTCGATCTCGTTCTCCTCGAGCGGCGGGACCTTGCCGCGCTTGACCGCGTCGGCCGAACCGGCCACGAGATCGTCGCGCAGCTCCTGCGGCGTGAGCTCGGTCACGTAGCCGTCGCCCATGCGCGTGCGGATGGTGCTCACCTCGGCGCCTCCTCTCCGGAACCCATCGTCAGGCGATGCCGAGCTCGCGCTCGGCCCCACGGATGATCGCCGCGAGCTCGTCGGCCACGCCGTCGGGCAGCGGGTCCGGCTCGTGGGTCTCGAGGATCGTGCGCGCCTTGGCGAGGGCGCGGTCCTGCAGGGTGAGGGAACCGCTCGCCGCCCAGTCCTCCCGGACGCGACGGTCGATCACCGCGGGCTGCGACTGCTCGCGCATGTGCGCCATCGTGTGGTCGTGGCTGAGGAAGTCGCCGAACGGACCGATGTCGTCGATCACGTCGAGCGCGAGCGTCTCGTCGTCCACGCGGATGCCGCGCACACACTGCTTGATCATCCCGGCGAACTCGTCGTCCATGACGAGCTGGCCGAAGTCGAAGGTCATGCCCGACTCGATCATCCCCAGACCGTAGATCAGGTTGGCGCCTGCCAACGCCGGCATCAGGCCGGTCAGGGTCTTCTCGTGGCCGCTTTGGGCATCGACCGTCTTGGCGTCGCCCTACGCACCGGCGACCCAGCTGGGGAGCAGGTAGAAGCGCGCGATCTGGGCGACCGCCGCGCTGATGAGGCCGCACTCGGGCGAGCCGACGCTGGCCGAGGCCAGGCGCAGGTCCATGGCCGTGGTGGAGCTGCCGTACACGGCCCCCGCACCCGGCCGGGTGAGCTGGCCCAGGGTGATGCCGGCGAGCACCTCGGCGTTGTGCGTCACCAGCGTGCCGGCGAGCGTCACCGGCGACGAGCCGCCGGCCATCGCCATCGAGAGGATGTTGACGGCCACGTGCTCGCGCGCGCCGGTCATGATGATCTCGCAGGTGTCCTGCACCAGCTTGAGCGGGCTCACCGGGCAGGTGATGAAGCTGATGATCGGGCGCGCCTTGAGCTGCTCGCGCCCGCCGGCGATGGCGGCGGCCATCTCGACCAGCTTGCGGGAGAGCCAGCCGTTGCCGGAGCCCATGAAGCCGTGCTTCGAGGTATTGGTCGCCCAGGCCTCGTACTGGTGCAGGTGGACGACCCGCTGGTCGATGTCCTCGGCGGCCACGGCGCGCTCGTAGACGTCCACGTTGGGCAGCGCGTCCACGACCTTGGCCGTAGCGGCGACGTCCTGCTTGGTCGGCACCTTGAGCTCGCCCGTGTAGGGATCGATGATCGCGACGCCCTCGCCGAAGTTGGTGAAGCCGACGCGGCCGGCCTCGAGCACGATGTCGTTCCTGGGACTGCGGCCGGCGAGCCGGAGCTTGCTGGGCGCCGTGCGGATGGCCTGCTCGACGACGTGGCCGGGGATGCGCACGACGCCCCTGGCGTCGACCGTGGCGCCGGCCCCGGCGAAGATCTCGCGGGCCTCCTCGTCCTCGACGAACACGCCCGTCCGCTCGAGGACCTCGAGCGTCCCCAGATGGATGTCGGCGAGGTCGTCGTCGGTCAGTACGCGGAACTCGCAGCCGTCGCGGCGTGCGCGTCCCGCATGGGCATTGCGTCTCACGGGCGCACCTCCCTCGTCTCTGTGGTGTGGTCTGGTTCCTTCGTGGTCGGGCGCTTCTCCGGCCCGGTCATGCCGCGTGCTCCGGCCCGATCCCGCAGATGCCGGCGAGCTCGGCGCGCTGCTCGCCGGTCAGCCGCGGCCCTCGCTCGGCACGCGCGGCGAGCGCCGCCCGCACCGAGTCTCCGGCGGCGTCCACCTCGGTCCTGCCCTCGGCGAGCCACTGCTCGAACGGCAGCCGGGAGCCGATCCGCGGCACGTAGTGCTCGCCGGCGCGCACGCGCCGGCGCGTCTCCTTCTCACGGAGGAAGTCGCCGCCGATGCCCACGCGCGCGAACGAGTCGCCCATCAGCGTCTCGGGCGAGATCTCGATCCCGCGCGCCATGCGCCGCGCCATGGCGGCGATCTCGGCGTCGACCGGCACCATGGGCAGGCTGAACGTGCTCGACGAGTCGAGGAACCCGAAGCCGCCGCTGACGATGTCGGCGCCCGTCGCGACGGCCGCCATCACCTTGAGGCCCTTCTCGTAGCCGGCCTGCACGCCGCAGTGCTTGGCGTCCGTCGAGAGGCCTGAGTTGTGCACGGGGATGCCGAGATGGTGGCCGATCTCGACCGAGGCGGCGCCCATCAGCGTGCTCTCGAGGTTGCCGAGCGACATCGTCGTGTGGCGCATGTCGAGGATGCCGGGGCCGCAGCAGGCGATCACGGGCGCCCCGGGGACGGCCGTCTCGATCGCGGTGATGGTGCCGAGCACCTCCGCCCACAGGAGCGCCAGCGTCCCCGCCGGCGTGACCGGCGCCGTGGCCCCCGAGATCGGCATGGAGTACGCCCAGACCGGCGAGCCCAGAGAGGCGAACTCGACGGCGACGTCGAGCAGCCCGCCGTTCACCTCGAGGGGCGAGCGGGCCGCGCACAGCAGCGACACGCGCGGCCGCGCGCGGAAGCGCTCGAGGTCGCCGGAGACCGTCTCGAAGATCCGGCGCACGTGGCCGGTCTCGCTCGGGCAGTCGACGAAGACGACCGGCTTGGCCGTCTCCGTGAGGTAGGTGTAGTACTCGACCAGCTCCCGCCGCTCGAGCGGCACGTCGGTCGCCGTGAGGAACGTCCAGACGACGTCCAGCTCCGGCGTGGCGTCCAGGACGATGGTGCCGTCGCGCAGGTCGGCGAGCGTGGACGGCCGTACGACGCCGGTCTCTCTGTCGAGCGTCTTGGCGGCGCAGCCGCTGACGTTGAAGAACGATCGCGACCCGTCGAGGAGCACGTCGGACGCGGTCGTCTCGCCGGCCATGAGGACCTCGCGCGGGCACGCCGCGACCGCGCGCTCGACCAGCTCGGAGGGGAACCTGACGACACCGTCGCCGTCCACCCTGGCGCCCGCCTCACGCAGCAAGGGCAGCACGGCGGCGCCCTTCATCTTCATGCCGACGCGCTCCAGGATGGCGACCGCCTCGGCGTACACGGCCTCGCGCTCCGCGCCGGTGAGCCACTCCACCCGCACCGTCATCCGATCACCCCTTGTCCGCCCCTTGGCGCTCGCGGGCGCCCGACCTCGCCGGGGACAGCTTACTTCCCCAGCAGCGCGTCGATCTTCTTGACGCCGTCGTTGGCGTCCTCGGCGTAGGCGTCGGCGCCGATCTGGTCGGCCCAGCGCTGCGTGCAGGGGGCGCCGCCGACGACGGTCTTGAAGGGCAGGCCCTCGTCC
>DASUMX010000205.1:0-2033 GCA_036277455.1 Thermoleophilia bacterium | reverse complement strand
ACGAAGGTGATGAGCTGCGAGCGGTCGAGCGCCTCGCTGAGGTCGAGGGTCTCCTCGCCCGGGATGCCGAAGACGAACTCCACGCCCTCGTTCTCGAGACAGTCGACGAAGAGGTTCGCCGCCGGGCGCGGCGCGTCGCTGAGGGGTGCGGGCGGAAACACGGATGCGGGCCGGTGCGTCATGCTGGGACCGAGTCTAGCATTCCGGCACCTAGCCCCGAGGCTAACGGCCGGCCGAGTCCGAGCTGTTCGGACGGACAGCGTGTCGAGTGAGCGGCAACGGCTAGGGACGTGGGGCGCGGCGGGCGGAGCCCTTCCGCGGCGGGCGCGCCGCCTTTGCCTCGGCGTCGCTGGCGAACGCGTCCAGGTCGAGGTAGCCCGGCCAGGGGATCGCCGGCAGGAACCCGGCCGCCAGGCCGATCATGCCGGCGTTGTCGGTGCAGAGGCTGAGGGGCGGCAACGACAGCCGCAGACCCTCGGCCTCGCAGGCTTCGGTCAGGGCCCGGCGCAGGCCCGAATTGGCGGCCACGCCGCCGGCGACGGCGACGGTGCGCAGGCCCTCGGCGGCGGCGCCGGCCAGCGTCTTGTCCACCAGCTGGCGGACGATGGCGGCCTGGTACGAAGCGGCGATGTCGGCGCGGTGCGCGGCGATCTCCGCCTCCTCCCTGCCCCTGAGGTCGTAGAGTAGCGCCGTCTTGAGGCCGCTGAAGCTGAACCCACGGCCCCTGGGCACGGCGCGCGGGAAACGGGCGAACCCCGGGTCTCCGCGCGCCGCCAGGCCGTCGAGCTCCTTGCCGCCCGGGTAGCCGAGCCCCAGCAGCCGGGCGCCCTTGTCGAACGCCTCGCCGGCCGCGTCGTCCATGGTCTTGGCGGCGACCCGATAGCGCACGCCCTCCTCGACCACGGCGAGCAGCGTGTGCCCGCCGCTGGCGACCAGGCACACGAACGGCGCCTCCACCCCGAGCGCGTAGTTGGCGGCGATGTGCCCCTGCAGGTGGTTCACGGGGATGAGGGGCAAGCCGCGCCGGTAGGCCAGAGACTTGCCGGTGGCCAGCCCGACGAGCAGGGCGCCGATGAGCCCCGGGCCCTGCGTCACGGCCACGGCGCCGAGGTCGTCCCAGCCGGCGCCGGCCTGGCTCATCGCCTCGGCGACGACCTCGTTGACGAGCTCGGTGTGGCGGCGCGAGGCCACCTCCGGCACCACGCCGCCGAACTGCGCGTGCAGCTCGTTCTGGGACGAGACGATCGACGAGAGGACCTCCCTCCCGCGCACGACCGCCGCGCTGGTGTCGTCGCACGAGGTCTCAACGGCGAGGATGAGGCGGGTGGGCGGAGCCTGCCCGGCGTGGGCAGCCTCCGTCACGCCGAGTCACCTTCCCAGTCCTTCCACATGATGACCGCGTCCTCGCGGTCGTCGCTGTAGTACCCGGGGCGGACCCCCGTGGAGACGAACCCGAAGCTGCGGTACAGCTCGATGGCGGGGCCGTTGGAGACGCGGACCTCCAGCGTGTGCCCGCGGTGCCCCTTGCGCTCGGTGATGGCGAAGTACGCCTCCAGGAGGAGCGAGGCGACGTGCCCGCGCCGCGCCTCCTCGGCGACGCAGAGGTTCATGAGGTGCCATACGTCGACGAACATGTCGGCGATGAGATAGGCGATGATGCGGCCGCCGTCTTCGCAGACGAGACAGATGCCGCTCTCGCGCGCGAGCTGACCGCTGAAGACGGCGACCGACCACGGCAGCGTGAACGTGCGCGCCTCCAGGGCCGCCACCGCCTCCAGGTCGGGGAACTGCATCGGCCGCACCACAAGCTCGTGATGCGGCCTGTCGGGGACGACCCTGAGGTTCATGACGTCCCTCCGGCGACCGACGCCGCGCCCGGACGCGGCTTGGCGTCGGGAGCGCGGCCGTAGAGGGGCAACACCGCGTCGGGGCCGCGCACGACGCCGGGCGCGCCGCAGGCGACTGCCCGGCCCACCATCGCGGCCGTCGGCGCGACGACGCCCGCGGCCGGCTGCGCCGACACGGGCAGCAGC
>DASUMX010000204.1:0-2062 GCA_036277455.1 Thermoleophilia bacterium | reverse complement strand
GCCGGCCACGGGAGTAAACGCGGTCGTGGTTGTCCTCCCGGATCCCGGGGATGGTGCTGTCAGGACCGCACACCCTCGAATCCGCGCCGTCCCTCAAGGCGCGCGCACCACCATGAAGAGACCGCGCGACCGAGACAGGACGATCGGCTCGACCCCCTCTCTCTCGACGCGGCCGCGCGCCGACCGGCGCGGCAAGCGGGCCTGAGTCGTGATCGTCGCCGCCGCCGGCCCCCCGACGTACCTGGTGATCTCGGCCGGCGCTCTCATCGTGGGCGTCATCGCCATCGCCGCGTTCCGGTACTGGCCGAGGCGCAAGCCGCCGGCCCCCGAGGCGGCGACTGCCGAGACCGAGATCGACGAGCCGCCGGCCGACCGCCACGTGCGCACGCCGTCGGACGCGCTCCACCTCA
Source organism: Thermoleophilia bacterium (assembly GCA_036277455.1). Lineage (GTDB taxonomy): Bacteria > Actinomycetota > Thermoleophilia > UBA2241 > UBA2241 > CAIXSE01. The sequence goes on along the minus strand of DASUMX010000204.1, from coordinate 1,652 downwards.
TCGTCGGCGTGCTCCTCGTGCTCCTCGGCATGCTGATCGCGGCCGGCGCCTCGAACACGCTGGTCGGGTTCGAGCGGGACACGATCGGCGCCTTCGACGCCCTGCCCGAGGCGCTCTCGCGGGCGCTCTACCTGCTGTTCCAGGCCGTGGCCTCGCTCATCCCCGCCGCCGTCGGGCTGGTCGTACTGTGGCGCCGCAGGTTCCGGCTCTTCGGGATGCTGATCCTCGCGGCCCTCGTCGCGCAGTCGCTGGCGTCGTTCCTGAACAGCGTCATCGTCGAGACCTTCGGGACGCCGGAACTGCTGGTCGCCGTCCACCGGCCGGAGTGGCTGCGCGACGTCGCCTCCATCGGCGTGATCGACTCCAGCTTCGTCGCCGGCATGGTCTCCACGGTCGTGCTGGGGTCGCCGTGGATCAGCCGGGCCTGGCGGCGCCTGGGCTGGTCCGTCGTCGTCGTGGCGGTGCTCTTCCGCATCGTCGCGGCGCAGGAGGGTCCGCTGGACGTCGTGCTGGCGGTGGGCGCCGGCGTGCTCGGCGGGTCCCTGGTGCTGCTCGTCTTCGGGGCGCCCAACAAGCGTCCCCGGGGCCCGGCGGTCGTCGCCGCCCTGGTCCGGGCCGGCATCCCGCTGGTCCGTCTCGAGCGAGCCGGCGTGGACGCGCGCAGCTCCACCCCCTACTTCGGCGAGACCGAGGACGGCAGCTCGATCTTCATCAAGGTGCTGGGCCGCGACGAGCGCAGCGCCGACCTGATGTTCCGCATCTACCGCTTCCTGCGCCTGAAGGACGTCGGCGACAAGGGGCCGTTCACCTCGCTGCAGCGCATGGTGGAGCACGAAGCGCTCGTCGCGCTCTACGCGAACGACTCCGGGGTGCTCACGCCGCGCCTCGTCGTGACCACCAGCGTCGGCGACGACGGCTTTCTGCTGGCCTACGAGCGCACCGCCGGCGACTCGCTCGACCGCGTCGAGGACGAGGCGCTCAGCGACGACGTGCTGCGCGGCATCTGGGAAGGCGTCGCGGTGATGCGGCAGCGCCGCATCGCGCATCGCGACCTGCGGCTCGCCAATGTGATGCTGGCGCCGGACGGCCGCCCCTGGTTCATCGACTTCGGCTTCGCCGAGATCGCGGCCACCGACCAGATGCTCGACACCGATGCGGCGGAGCTGCTCTCGTCGACCGCCCTCAAGGTGGGGCCCGAACGCGCGGTCGACGCCGCCGTCGCCGTGCTCGGCAAGCCGGCGGTGGCGAGCGCGGCGCCGCGCATCCAGCCGCTCGCGCTCAGCACGGCCACGCGCAAGTCGCTGGTGGCGCGCAAGCCGCTCTGCGACGACCTGCGCAAGTACGCAGCCGAGGCGAGCGGCGCGGGGGACGTCGAGCCGCAGGACCTGCAGCGTATCAAGCCGCGCACGGTCCTCACGTTCATCGCGCTCGGACTGGCGTTCTACGTCCTCATCCCGCAGCTGGCCGACGTCAGCGGCGTGCTGACGGAGCTCAGGCACGCCGACTGGACGTGGGCGCTGTGGGCAGTGGTCGCGTCGGCCGCCACGTACGTCGCCGCGGCGATCGGGCTCATGGGCGCCGTGCCGGGGCACGTGCCCTTCTTCGGCACGGTCGGCGCCCAGCTCGCGGGCTCGTTCGTGAACCGCATCACG
>DASUMX010000203.1:0-5112 GCA_036277455.1 Thermoleophilia bacterium | reverse complement strand
CTCGATAGCGATCGCGCAGGACTTCGACATCACACCCGTCCAGAACGTCAGTGAGGTCGTGGAGTTCGCCAAGGCCCTGCGGGAGTAGACGCAGGGCCTTGCGCACGCCGATGAGAGGCCAAGCATGAAACGCCGACTACTCGTGTGGGCAGTCATGGCCGCGCTGCCACTGCTTCTGCGATACGCCACGAAGAGGATCAGGGTCTGACCGATGCCCGCGCGCGCGGCCCGAGTGCTGTGCGCGGAGGAGGAAGAAGATGGTCGGCGTGGCCAGATTTGAACTGGCGACCCCTAGTCCCCCAGACTAGTGCGCTAACCAGGCTGCGCCACACGCCGACCGTACAGCGGGCATTTTAGCACAGGCACGACGGGCCGGCCGGGCGGCGGGGCAGAGCCGCCGCGGCCGGGCCTGCTATGCTCCCGCCTATGGAACACGCCCCGGCCACCGGCCTCGTCCGCTACGTCCCCAACGCGCTCACGGTGCTGCGGCTGTGCGCGCTGCCGGTGATCGTCTACCTGTACAGCCTGGATGTGCCGGGCTCCAGCTGGACGACGGCGATCGTCATCCTCTTCGCCGCGCTCAGCGACGTCGCCGACGGGCTCATCGCGCGCAAGTACCACGTGCAGAGCGAGTTCGGGCGCTGGGTGGACCCCATCGTCGACCGCGCCTTCTTCTTCACGATCGTCGCCATGCTGTGGTACTTCGGGACGCTGCCGTGGCTGGCGGTGGTGCCGCTGCTCATCCGCGACGGCATCATCCTGGTCCTGGCGATCCCCACGCGCGTCTACACGACCAAGGGCCCGGAGATCAGCCGCTGGGGCAAGGCGTCCAACTTCATCCTCATCTGCGCGCTGCAGTGGTTCATCGTCGACCTGAGGGTGCTCGGCTGGGCGTTCTTCGCCGTCGGGGCGACGCTCTACATCGCCAGCGGGCTCTGGTACGGCTACAAGGTCATCCTGTACGTACGCCGGGCCGGTCCGGGCGACGGCGAAGCCGCCCCGAACTGACGCCTGACGCCCGCGCGCATCTGGTACGCTAGCCGTACTGGGGTCGGTCCTCCGAACAGCTGAGGTGACGCGTGCGCGCAGTGGTCATGGCCGGCGGCGAGGGCACCCGCCTGCGGCCGCTCACGAGCAACCAGCCCAAGCCGATGGTGTCGCTGTGCGGCAAGCCGTGCATGGAGCACATCGTGGAGCTGCTCAAGCGGCACGGCATCGAAGAGACCGTCGTCACGCTCATGTTCCTGCCCAAGGTCATCCGCGACTACTTCGGCGACGGGTCCACGCTCGGCGTGCGCATGCAGTACTCGGTGGAACAGGCTCCGGCCGGCACCGCCGGCAGCGTCAAGCTGGCCGAGGACGAGCTCCGCGACGACACGTGCATCGTCATCAGCGGCGACGCGCTGACCGACTTCGACCTCAGCGAGATCGTCGCCTTTCACAAGCAGCGCGGCGCCATGGTCACCATCGCCCTCAAGCGCGTGGAGAACCCGCTCGAGTTCGGCGTCGTGGTGGTCGACGAGGAGGGGCGGATCGAGCGCTTTCTCGAGAAGCCCACCTGGGGCCAGGTCTTCAGCGACACCGTCAACACCGGCATCTACGTGCTCGAGCCCGAGGTGTTCGACCACATCCCCGCGGACACCAAGTACGACTTCAGCCAGGAGCTGTTCCCCAAGCTGTTCGAGATGGGGGCGCCGCTCTACGGCTACGTCGCCGAGGGCTACTGGCAGGACATCGGCAGCCTGCCGCAGTACCTCACCGCCAACCGCGACCTGCTGGACGGCAAGGTCCAGGCCGGGCTGCCCGGGATCGAGCTGCAGAACCGCATCTTCCTCGGCGACGGCGTCAATCTGGACTCGCTCGAGAACATGCAGGGCCCCGCCTTTGTGGGCAACTACGTCAAGATCCACCCCACGGCCTCCATCGGGGCCTACTCGGTCCTGGGCAGCAACGTCGTGGTCAAGGAGCACGCCGAGACGCGCAACAGCGTCATCGCCGCGAACACCTACGTGGGCGCCTCGGTCAAGGTCTTCGGGTCCATCATCGGGCGCAACTGCGACCTCAAGGCCGGGGCCACGTTCAGCGAGGGCGTGGCGGTCGGCGACGAGTCGGTGGTCGGCGAGCAGGCCTACATCGGCCCGGACGTCAAGATCTACCCCAACAAGACGGTCGAGTCCGGCGCCCAGATCAACAGCAGCATCATCTGGGAGTCGCGCGGCAGCTCGCAGCTCTTCGGCAAGGACGGCATCACCGGGCTCATCAACGTCGACATCACCGCCGAGCTCGCGCTGAAGATGGCGATGGCCTACGGCACGGTGCTCAAGAAGGGCGCGCGCGTCACCACGAGCCGCGACGCCCACCCGGCGTCGCGGGTCATCAAGCGCGCCATCATCTCGGGGCTCAACTCCACCGGCGTCGTGGTCCGCGACCTGCGCATCGCCAGCAGCGCCATCAACCGCTTCGAGGTCAAGAACGGCAACACGCAGGGCGGCGTCCACGTGCGCATCGCGAGCTGGGACCCGGAGATGATCCAGATCCAGATCATCGAGCCTCCGGGCATCAACCTGAGCGAGGCGCGCCAGAAGGACATCGAGAAGTACTACGGCCGCCAGGACTTCCGCCGCGCCTTCTACAGCGAGTTCGGCGAGATCGAGTTCCCGGACAGGGCCATGGAGACCTACGTGCGTGGCCTCCTCCGCTCCTGGGACGTGGAGCGCATCCACAGCCGCGCCTACCGGCTGGTCATCGACTACTCGTACTCGCCGGCGTCGCTGACGCTGCCGTACCTGCTGGGCAGCCTCGGCGCCGAGGTGCTCTCGGTGCGTGCCTTCAACGAGCAGCACCACGTGAGCATGGGCGCCGAGGAGCTCGGCGCCAACATCCAGGAGGTCCAGCGTCTCGTGCGCACCATGGAGGCCGACCTCGGGCTGGTCATCGGCCCCGGCGCTGAGCGCCTGTACGTGGTCGACGACAGGGGCGCCGAGGTGCCGCTGGAGAAGGCGCTGCTGCTGTTCGTCAAGCTCGTCGCGCAGCAGGCCTCCCGCGGCGAGAAGCTCGTGCTGCCGCTCACGGTGACGCACCTCGCCGAGGCGCTGGCCGAGCCCTTCGGCGTCGAGGTGGAGCGCACCAAGGTGTCGCTGCCGGCGCTCGCCCAGGCGTCCACCGAAGACGGCGTGGTGTTCGCCGGCTCGCTCGGCGGCGGCTACATCTTCCCGCGCTTCCTGCCGGCGTTCGACGCCGTCATGAGCCTGGGCAAGCTGCTCGAGCTGCTCGCGCCGCAGGCGCGACCGCTGAGCGAGCAGCTCACCGAGATCCCCACCAGCACGCTCGTCCACAAGACGGTGGCGTGCCCGTGGGCGCTCAAGGGCACGGTCATGCGCACCGCCACCGAGCACCTGCAGCGCGAGGCCGCGGACGGCGGCGCCAGGATCGGCCTCCTCGACGGCATCCAGCTGCGCCGCGACGGCGGCTGGGTACAGCTGCTGCCCGACGCCGACGAGCCCGTCTTCCACGTGTACGCCGAGGGCGCCGACCACGAGGAGTCCGAACGCCTGGCCGAGGGCTTCCTCGAGGTCGTCCGCGGCGTCATCCGGGACAACGCCGGGTAGGACGCGGGAGGCCGGCGGCGAAGGCTGCCGGTACAATGGATGGTATGGACGCACTCTCGCCCGGGGCCGGGCAGCCCGTCGTCGTCGCGCGCCGCGGACCGCTGCGGCGCTTCGGCGCGTGGTATCGCCGTCACGTGTGGGCGGCGACCGCGCTGCTGATCCTCCTGGTCGCGGTCGCCGGCTTCGCCGCGCTGCAGGTCGCCGCCTGGGGCAAGGTCGGCATGGGCGTCGCGGTCGCCGGGCAGCGGCTCGAGGGGCTGGACCGCAGAGAGGCGGCCGCCATGGTCGCCTTCCGGCTCGTCGACCGGCCCGGGGAGGTCCGCCTCGACCTGGGGGAGGCCGAGCCGCTCACGCTGTCGTTCCGGCAGCTCGGCATCACCGTCGACCCCGAGGCGACCGCGCAGCGGGCGCTGGAGGCCGGCAGGACGCGGCTGCCGCTCGGTCTCAGCCTGTGGCTGCCCGGCCGCGCGCAGGACGTCGCCCCCGTCATCCGCGTCGACGCGACCCGCTACAAGAAGGGCCTCGAGGCCGTGCGCGCGCAGGTCGACGCGCCGGCCCGCGACGCGCGGCTCAAGCTCAGCGGCGGGGGCGTCGCCGTCGTCGCGGCCGAGGACGGGCGCGAGGTCGACGCGGTCGCTCTCGAGCGCGCCCTGCTGGCCGCGCTGGGCGCCGGGCGCCGCTACGCCGGTCCGGTCCCGACCAGGGTCATCCGGCCCGAGGTGAGCACCGTCGACGCGGAGGCCCGCGCCTCCGCCGCGGCCGCCTACCTCGCGCGCCCGGTCACGCTCCGCTACCGCTCCGAGGCCGTGACGCTCACGCCGGCGCAGATGGCCGGCATGCTCTCCGTCAACACCGGCGGCGACGCCGACCAGTACCCGCTCACCTTCCACAACAAGCGTGCCGCCGAGGAGCTGCACCGCATCTTCGCCTTCGCCGAGACGCCGCCGGTGGACGCCACGGTCGAGGTCAACGACGACGGCACCGTCAACGTCACCGAAAGCAGGTCGGGCATGCTGCTCGACATGCCCGTGCTCATGGACGAGCTCGACGACGCGGCCACCGGGGGCGGCCTGCGCACCATCTTCGTGGCGCTCACGCCCGCGTTCCCCGAGCTCAGCACGGCGGACGTGGAGAACATGGGGCTCTCGTCGCTCGGCTCCCAGTTCGTCACCTACTTCGACACGCGCAACACCTCGCGCGCCACCAACATCGCGCTGGCGGCGAAGCTCGTCGACGGCGCCGTGGTCGAGCCGGGGGAGACGTTCTCCCTGAACGCGGCCATGGGCCCGCGCACGGCCAACCGCGGCTTCGACTACGCGCCGGTGATCGCCGCCGACGGCGTGCTGCGCCAGGGCGTCGGCGGCGGCATCTGCCAGTACGCCACCACGCTCTTCAACGCCGTGTTCTTCGCCGGCCTGCCGGTGGTGGAGCGCGAGGCGCACTCGCTCTACATCTCGCACTACCCGATCGGCCGCGACGCCACCGTGGCGTGGGGCGCCGTGGA
>DASUMX010000202.1:0-4002 GCA_036277455.1 Thermoleophilia bacterium | reverse complement strand
CGAAGTTGTGGGCGCCGCAGACGATCTGCCGCACGCCGCCGTTCCTCTCCCCCACCTCGACGGTGCAGAGGTTGAGCTTGTCGGCGTTGGGGTGCTTCTCCCTGGTGAGCACCTTGCCGACGACGAAGCGGCCGAGGTTCTCCGGGTCGCGCGGCGCGCCGACCCAGTCGATGCCCTCCACCTCGGTGCCGGACATGGTGAGGACCTCGGCCATCTCCTCGACCGTGCCGTCCCAGGCGACGTACTCCTTGATCCAGCTGAACGGGACTCTCATCGTGATCCGCCCTCCTTCAGAACTGCCGCAGGAAGCGGACGTCGTTGTCGTAGAACAGGCGCAGGTCGGGGATGCCGTGCCGCAGCATCGCCATGCGCTCCACCCCCATACCGAAGGCGAAGCCGCTGACCTTCTCCGGGTCGTAGCCGACGAAGCTGTACACCGCCGGGTCGACCATGCCGGCGCCCATGATCTCGAGCCAGCCGGAGTACTTGCACGAGCGGCAGCCCTTTCCGCCGCAGAGCTGGCAGTCCACGTCGACCTCGATGGACGGCTCGGTGAACGGGAAGAAGTGCGGCCGGACCCTGATGCTGCGGTCCGGCCCGAAGAACGCCCGCGTGAAGTGCGCGACGGTGCCCTTGAGGTCGGCCAGGGTGATGCCCTCGTCGACCACGAGGCCCTCGACCTGGTGGAACATCGGCGTGTGCGTCGCGTCCGAGTCGCGCCGGTAGACCTTGCCGAGGCAGACGACGTACACGGGCGGCTGCTGCCGCTCCATGACGCGCACCTGGACGGGAGAGGTGTGGGTGCGCAGCAGGACGCCGCGGTCGGCGTCCACGACCGCCTCGGGCATGGTCTCGCGCTGCTCGACGACCCAGAACGTGTCGTGGGCGGAGCGCGCGGGGTGGCTGGGCGGGGTGTTGAGCGCCGTGAAGTTGTAGTAGTCGAGCTCGACCTCGGGACCCTCGGCGATGCTGTAGCCGAGGCCGATGAAGATGTCCTCGACCTCGCGCATCGTCTGGGTGATGAGGTGCTCGTGACCGGCCGGGAACGGCTGGCCGGGCAGGGTGACGTCGATGCGCTCGTGGGCCAGCGAGTCGGAGAGCGCCTCGCGCTTCAGCTCCGTCTCGCGCTCCTCCACGAGCTCCTCGAGCTCCTTGCGGATGAGGTTGCCGCCCTTGCCGACCAGCGGGCGCTCCTCGGCGGGCAGGGTGGGGATCGAGCGCAGGAACTCCGTGAGCGCGCTCTTGCGCCCAAGGATCTGGACGCGCGCCTGCTCGAGCGCGGCCAGGTCGGCGGCGCGCAGGACGGTGTCGCGGCCGGTGTGGTAGATGGCCGCGAGGCCTGGGGCTCGCTGCTTCAGCTCCTGCAGGTGGGCGTCGTCCATGGTCATCCTTCCTGCGCCGCGGGAGAGCGGCGTGACGGGTCTTCGGGAGCGCCGGCCGGGCGGCGCGAGAACTCGTAGAGGGCGATCGCGCCGGCCACGCCGGCGTTGAGGCTCTCGACGGCGCCGCCCGGCGCCGCCGGCAGCGGGATCGTGAGCAGGCGGCCGACGTGCGCGAGCGCGGCGCGCGAGAGGCCGGCCCGCTCGGCGCCGACCACGAGCACGGCGGGCCGTTCGAGTCGAGCGCCGTCCAGCGGCTCGCCGCCGTGCGCGGCGAGCCCGTACACGGTCGCCGCCGGCAGCTGCCCCACCACGTCGCCGAGGGGCAGCTCGGCGAACACCGGCAGGCCGAAGAGCGCGCCCATGCTGGCGCGGACCGTCTTGGGGCCGTAGAGGTCGGCCGAGCCCGCCGACGTGACGAGGGCGGAGGCGCCGAAGGCGACCGCCGCCCGGATCAGGGTGCCGACGTTGCCCGGGTCCTGGACGCCGTCGACGTAGACCACGAGGGGGACGACGGCCGGCCCGAGCAGCGACGAGACGGGCCGGCGCTCCGGCAGCGGCAGCACGGCGACCACGTCGGCGGGCGTCTCCAGCGTGGAGATGCGCGCCGCCACGCGATCGACGACGGTGAAGACGGACGCCGGATCGAGGCCGAGGCGCTCGCCGAGCTCGCCCGCGGCCTCCTCGCGCAGGAACACGGCCTGCGGGCGGTACCCCGCCGCCAACGCAGCCGCGACCACGTCGGCGCCCTCCGCCAGGAAGGCGCCTTCGCGGTCGCGGAACTTGCGCTGGCGCAGAGACGCCGCCCGCTTGACGAGGGCGTTCTGCGGGCTGGTCAGTGGTGGCCCGAAAACCCCAAGCGACTCGCTCCCGGTCGTCAGGCGGCCTTGGCCGCGTCGATGGCCGCGCGGGCCTGGTCGACGAGCGAGGCGAAGTAGGCCGGGTCGCTCACCGCGAGGTCGGCGAGGATCTTGCGGTCGAGCTCGATCTCGGCGAGCTGCAGCCCGTGCATGAACTGGTTGTACGAGAGACCGTTCTCCCGCGCGCCCGCGTTGATGCGCACGATCCAGAGCTTGCGGAACTCGCGCTTGCGTACGCGGCGGTCGCGGTACGCGTACTGACCGCTCCGCTGGACCTGCTCCTTCGCCCTCTTGTAGGACGAGTTCTTGGTCGCGCGGTAGCCCTTGGCCTGCTCGAGTACCTTGCGGCGCTTCTTGCGCGCACTGACGCTTCGTTTGACACGAGACATTGTCGTACTCCTTGGAACTGCACCGGTTCGTGGCCATCAAGCGGCCGCGCCGGCTCGTGATCTTAGGTCGGCAGGCTCAGCGGAGCCCGAGCAGCCGCTTGATCCCCTTGGAATCAGCCGGGCTGACGTCGTACAGCTTGCGGAAGCCCCGCTTACGTTTCGAGCTCTTGTGCTCCAGGAGGTGGCTCTTCATCCCGTGGCGACGGACGACCTTGCCCGTGCCGGTGAGGCGAAAGCGCTTCTTGGACGCGCTGTGAGTCTTGGTCTTCGGCATGCGTACCTCCCTCCAGCTACTTCACCGGCGCGAGCATCATGACCATGTTGCGCCCGTCTTGCAGGGGCTTGGACTCGATGACGCCGTATTCCTTGACATCCTCCGCGAGGCGCATGAGCAGCGCCTCGCCGCGCTCCGGATGGACCATCTCGCGTCCCCGGAACATGATCGTGACCTTGACCTTGTCCTTGTGCTCCAGGAAGCGGAGCACGTGACCCTTCTTGGTCTCGTAGTCGTGCACGCCGACCTTGGGCCGGAACTTGATCTCCTTGATCACGATCTGGCTCTGGTGCTTGCGCGCCTGCTTGGCCTTGAGCTCCAGCTCGTACTTGTACTTGCTGTAGTTCATGATGCGGCACACAGGCGGGTCGGCGGTCGGCGCTACCTCGACGAGGTCGAGGTTCTTGTCGGCTGCGTAGTCCTGGGCGAAGCGGATGGGCTTGATGCCCAGCTGTTCGCCGTTCTCATCGATGAGGCGCACCTGCGGCACCGTGATGCCGTCGTTGATGCGGATACGGGGCTCGTTGGCCCGGTCCCTCATGAATCTATCTCTCGGAGAAAATGGTCTGCCCATATACGGAAAAAGGCTCGCCAGCGGCGAGCCCTCACGATCTCCTTTCTCGTGACGGACCCTGTCGGCCTACCAACGGGCGCAGGGTGGGGTGCTCGCAAGCTCCCACTTGTGGCGCACGGCAGTATACACGAACGGGCTGCGAGCGTCGAACAGCCCGCAGCGCGCCGTTCCCGGTCAGCGGACCCGTATCCGGACCGGCGCGCTGGCGCCGGCGAGCAGTTCCTGCGTCGCCGCGGCGGTCGCGCGGACACGGTACGACCCGGCCTTGCGCGGCCGCCAGGACCACGAATACGCGCCGTCGGCGCGCGGCGTGACGGTGCGCCCGGCGACCTTGCGCCACCCGGACGCCGTGCTGCGCTCGACGCGCAGCGTCACGGCGGAGGCGTCGGCGCCGAGCTGCCGCGCCGTCGGCGCGACCGTGCCCGAGATCTTGACCCTCGCGCCGCGGCGCACGATCTTCGGCCGCGCCGCCACGTGCACGAAGTGCCTGACGGCGATCGTCGCGCGGACGATGGCGGGTCGCAGC
>DASUMX010000201.1:0-8007 GCA_036277455.1 Thermoleophilia bacterium | reverse complement strand
GGCGGGTCCGGTGCGGCGCTGGCGTCGGGCACCGCGATGCTGGCCACCGGCTCGGACATCGGCGGCTCCATCCGGATCCCCGCCTCGCTGTGCGGGGTGGTCGGCTACAAGCCGCCCTACGGCCGGGTCCCGGCCCTCCCGCCGTTCAACCTGGACCACTACTGCCACGACGGGCCGATGGCGCGGACCGTCGAGGACTGCCGCCTGCTGGAGAACGTGATGGCGGGTCCCCATCGCGACGACATCGTCTCGCTGCGCCCGAAGCTCACGATCCCGGAAGACCTGCCGGGGGCGGAGGGCCTGCGCATCGCGATGGACGCGGACCTCGGCGGCTTCGATGTGGACGACGAGGTCCGCGAGAACCTGCAGGTCGCCGCGGGCGTGTTCCGCGACCTCGGCGCGCAGGTCGAGGACGCAGCCATCCGGCTTGACGTGGGCGACGTCCGCGAGGCCGCGCGGGCGCACTTCGCGGCGATCTTCGGGAGCCTCATCGGGCGCGTGCTGCCCGACCACCGCCACCTCATGACCTCGTACGCCGTCGCCTTCGCCGAAGACGCGGCGGCGCCGACCGTCGGCTTCTACCGCTCGCTGGAGATCGAGAGCGAGGTCTACGCGCAGATCGCCGGTGTCCTGGAAGACCACGATCTGCTCGTCACGCCCGTCTTCGGTGTCCCCGCTCTCAAGGCGACGACGGCCGACTACGACATCGAGGTGATGTACCGCCGCGGGCTGACCCTGGTCTTCAACCTGTGCAGCCGCTGCCCGGTGCTCGTCGTGCCGTGCGGCCGCTCCCGCGACGGTGTGCCGATGGGCATCCAGATCGTCGGCCGCACGTACGACGACGTCAGCGTCTTCCGGGCCGCATCGGCGTTCGCCGTAGCCCGGCCCTGGTTCGCTGATGCCTCTCTCCGTCCAGCCTTCGAAGGGAGCCCCACATGAGCATGCGCATCCTGCAGCTGGGCGTCGGTTCGGTCGGCGAGGTGACGGCACGGACCGTGGCGTCCGCCCCCGAGGTGAGCGCCGTCGTGCTCGCCGACCTCGACGCGTCGCGCCCCCAGGCGGTCGCCGGCAAGCTCCCGCCCGGCAAGGCGGAGCTGCTCCAGCTCGACGTCCACGACAAGGAGGCGCTGGTCAAGGCCCTCGCCGGCGTCGACCTCGTGATCAACGGTTTGATCCCGGAGGTCAACCTCGACGTCATGGCCGCCTGTCTGGAGGCCGGCACGCACTACCTCGACATGGCGGCGGCGGGCCCGCGCGACGTCGTCGGCACCGCCGACGTCGATGAGGAACTGGCGCTCAGCGACGCGTTCAAGAAGGCGGGCCTCACGGGGCTCGTCTTCTTCGGCATCGACCCGGGCGCCAGCGACGTCTTCGCGCGCACGCTCTACGACCAGCTCGACACCGTCGAGCGGCTCATGGTCCTCGACGGCGACGCCTCCAGCGCCGACGGCGTCGAGTTCGCGCCGAGCTTCTCGCCGACGACCATGGTCGAGGAGTGCCTCATCCTGCCGCCGCACGCCTACGAGGACGGCAGGAAGATCCGCCGCACCTCGCTCTCCAGCAAGTTCGACTTCACGTTCCCCGACCCGGTCGGGCCGCTCACCGTCTGGAACGTCGACCACGAGGAGTCGCAGCTGATGCCGCTGTTCCTCGGGGACAAGGGCCTCAGGAACGCCGATTTCTACATCGCCCTCGACGAGGGCTGGGCCAACCTGCTGCTCGCCTGGCGCAAGCTCGGATTCGACCACAACCGCGAGATCGAGTTCGGCGGCGCCCGCTTCCGCCCGCTCGACCTCCTCGTCAGCCGCCTGCCCAGGTCGGTCGACCTCATCGGCAGGATGCACGGCGCCGTCTGCGTCGGGACCCTTGCCGAGGGCAGCGTCGGAGGCAGGCGCGTACGGAGGTTCATGTACCAGATCACCTCGCACGACGAGGCCTACGAGAAGCACGGCGTGCAGGGCACCGGCTGGCAGACCGGCGTGCCCGCCGCCTGCGCGGCGATCATGCTGGCCAGGGGGCTGGCCCCGGGGCCGGGCGTCTTCGCCCCGGAGCAGATCGACCCGGCGCCGTTCCTCGAGCTGATGACGGCGCACGGCACACCGTGGGGCGTGGTCGACCTGCCGCCGGACGAGGAACTGCCCGTCTGACGGCCGTCGTCACACGGCCGGCGGCAGGTTCCGGCGCAGATAATCGCGCAGACACGCCTCGTCGGTGGCGCCGGCCTCTGGATCGATCTCGCAGTCGAACTCCAGGCGGGGATCGCGCTTCCGATCCTGCTCGCGTGCGCTCGTGGCGTCTCCTTGTGCCGATCCGGACCACGTGCGCCGGATCACTGTCTCGGATCGCCGACCGACGTTGGTAGCTAGATACCCCCGGAGGTACCCTGAGCCGACACGGATGAAGGATCTGATGCCCTGACGAGCAGGCAGGACCTCCGCCCACAGGCCGTCATGTACGACGACGTCAGCGTCTTCCGTGCTGCGGCGGCCCCGCCGCGCTCGTCGGCGGCCTCGCGACGGACACGCCGACGTTGCCTGGACTGACAGCGCTTCTGCCTCGAAGCGGACTGTTCGTGCCGGGTTCGTGGTGGGCAGAATGGACACGTGAGGGCGGGCTTCGGCTCGCCTGCGGGCATGGGTCGGCCGTCGCCATCGTGACAGCCGACGGAGGGAACCAAGGGGGTACCGATGAGACACGGCAAGACGATCGTGCTCGTGACTGCGGCGCTGGTGACGCTACTCTGCGTCGCGGCGCCGGCGTTCGCGGCCACACTGACACCGGTGGAAGAGCTGGGCAAGGCGCTGTTCTTCGACGAGAACCTGTCCCTGAATCGGGACCAGTCGTGCGCCACCTGCCACGCGCCGGAAGTCGGCTGGACCGGACCGACCGCGGCAATCAATGCTCACGGCGCGGTCTACGAGGGCTCCGACCCCGGGATGTTCGGCGACCGCAAGCCGCCGACATCGGCGTACGGCGGTGACAGCCCGGTCCTTCACTACGACGAGGTTGCCGGCCTGTGGATCGGCGGCATGTTCTGGGACGGTCGCGCGACCGGCTGGACTCTGGGAGACCCGCTTGCCGAGCAGGCGCAAGGGCCGTTCCTGAACTCGCGCGAGCAGGCCCTGGCAAGCTCGGATGACGTCATCGCCGCGGTCAAGCTGTCAACCTATGCCGGCCTGTTCGAGCAGGTGTGGGGCCCCGACAGCCTCGACGCAGATGTCGCCTACGACTACGTCGGCCTGTCCATCGCCGCCTATGAGGCCTCGTCAGAGGTGAACCCGTTCAGCTCCAAGTACGACGCGTGGGTGGCCGGCAAGGCCAAGTTGACCAGGCCTGAGATGCAGGGCTTCCGGCTGTTCATGAACAAGGGCAAGTGCGGCAACTGCCACGTGCCGCCGCTGTTCACCGACTTCACCTACGACAACCTGGGCATCCCCAAGAACCTGGAGAACCCCGTCTATACCTGGAACAGCATCTACTGGGTCGACCCCGGTCTCGGCGGTTTCCTGAAGTCGATGGCTGAGCCGGAGAGCGTCTGGGCGGCCGAGATGGGGAAGCACAAGGTGCCGACACTGCGCAACGTCGATCTGCGGCCGTCGCCCGACTTCGTGAAGGCCTACGGGCACAACGGCTACTTCAAGAGCCTGCGGGACATCGTCCACTTCTACAACACGCGCGACGTCGCCGTCTGGGACCCGCCCGAGTACGCGGCCACCGTCAACACGACCGAGATGGGCAACCTGCGTCTGACTGCCGTTCAGGAGAAGGCCATCGTCACCTTCATGAAGACACTGAGCGACGGCTACCTGCCCCAGGGCCGCTGACGTCGGCCGCGGAGCCGAGGCTCACGGGCGGGGGCCGGAGGCGCCCCCGCCCGTTCTCTGCCGCCGCAAGGCCAACCATGACCCCGGCGCACGAGCCGACGCCGCCGCCGCCGACCCTACTCCGCGTAAGCGCCGTCCGCGTAGCAGTACCGCCACTCCTCGCCGCGCTCGAACGAGCGGATCACGTGGTGACCGCCGTCAGAGCGACGCCGCGATCGCGTCCAGCGCCGCCACCTGGTCCGCCCAGACCTCCCGGTCGAGCGCCCGCGGCAGCGTGGAGAGCTTGGCGATCACCACGCGGGCGGGCACGTCGATGTAGAGGAACTGCCCGTGGATGCCCCATCCGGTGTACACACCGTCCTCGGGGCGGACGACCCAGAACTGGTTGCGGTAGAAGGCGGCCGGGAGCATCGCGCCCCACGCGCTCGCCGCGAACGCCGTGCGCGAATCGGCGCCCCCCGTGCGGGTGTCGCGGACCCACTCGGCCGGGACGATCTGCCGGCCGTCCAGCCACCCGTCCTGGAGGTGCATCTGGCCGAGACGGGCGAGATCACGCAGCGTGACGCAGATCCCTCCGTCGACCCACGCGCAGCCGTGGCGGTCCACGGTCAC
This sequence comes from Thermoleophilia bacterium, assembly GCA_036277455.1. Taxonomy (GTDB): domain Bacteria; phylum Actinomycetota; class Thermoleophilia; order UBA2241; family UBA2241; genus CAIXSE01. The sequence goes on along the minus strand of DASUMX010000201.1, from coordinate 3,571 downwards.
GTCCGCGTCCTCCTCGGCGCCCAGCGGAGCCCAGAGCGCGCTGCTCAGAAGCTCGGGCAGGCTCTGGCCCGAGGCCCGGGCCAGCACCCAGCCGAGCACGTCCGTGAGGATGGAGCGGTACTCGAAGGCGCCGCCGTGGTCCCGCGCGTTGCCGAGGGTGGGGACGTAGCCGTACAACCCCGAGGACTCCTCGCCGGGGAGGAGCGGGCCCCAGTCGGCGACCCGCTCCGACCGGCACACGTCCGACTGCGGGTCGTCGTAGTCCTCCGAGAACCGGGTGCCCGTCCTCATGTCGAGCAGGTGACGCACCGTCGCCTGCTCGAAGGAGGTACCCCGCAGCTCCGTCACGACGTCGGTGACCAGGTCGTCGGCGGAGAGCGCGCCCCGCCCGATCACGATTCCCGCGAGCATGCCGACGATCGACTTGGACACCGACATGAGCAGGTGGCGGCCGGCGGGCGTCATGCCGTTGAAGTACTCCTCGGCGACGATGCGCCCCTCGTGCAGCACGAGGAACCCGTCCGTGCAGGTGCGCCGCAGCACGTCGGCGACCGTGACCTGCTCGCCCGCAGGGGTCTCGAGCGCGAGGTCGTCGAGGCGGACCGGGCTCCGCTCGAAGCGGCTCACGGGCCCGTCTCCGCGCCAGACCCTCGCCGTCCGCACGAAGGCGGGCACGTGCTGGAACGACCAGCGGTTGAACGGCGGCGTCTCCCAGTTCCAGAACGTGACCCGCTTGTCCGGGGGCGGGGGGCTGCCGCGCATGAGCCCCAGCTCGGCGGCCGTCTTGGGGGTGTCGGCGATCATGGCGCACAGCATAGTCCGGGCCGGCCGGTCCAACCAGACGCCCCCGTCGTGCCGGGGTCGCGTCAGCCGAGTCGAGGCTGCGAGCGGTGCAGGAAGTCGTCAACGCCCCCGGCGACGGTGTCGAAGAACCGCTCGTCACCGATGAGCCGGGCGACGCCGTTGCGCTCCAGGTCGTGCAAGAGCCCGGTGGTCACCCGAGCGAGGGCCAGCTCGACGCCGTCCTCGCGCAGCTCGGCGATCAGCCCCTTGAGCATCGCCGCGGCCGTCGTGTCGATGTGTGGCACGGCGCCGGCGTGCACGAGCACCTCGCGCACGGGAGGGCTCTGGTCGTGCACCAGCGAACGCACGGTCTCGCGGAACCAGCGCGCATTGGCGAAGAAGAGCTCGCCGTCGATGCGGAGGATCACGAGTCCGGGGAACGTCTGCACGTCGGGGTGATCCTCGATGCCACGGTAGCGCAGCCTCTCGTCGTCGACGGCGCCGGGCGCCCGGCCGAGGATGGCGTAGCTGGGGCGGTAGGCGCGATACACGAGGGCCAGGAGGGACAGGACCACCGCGATCGCCAACCCCGTGAGCAGCCCGAACACCAGGACCCCGGCGAAGCAGAGGACGGCGACGACGAAGTCGGTGGAGTCGGCCCGTCGCAGGCGCCGCAGCGCGCCGACGTCGACCAGATGAGCGACGGCCGCGATCACGATCGCCCCCAGCACCGCCTCGGGCAGGTCGTGGAACAGCGGCATGAGGAACAGCATCGTCACGACCAGAAGGCAGAACAGGATGATGTTGGAGAGCTGCGACTTCACCCCCGAGGAATCGGCTACCGCCGAGCGCGACAGGCTGGCGTCGACGGTGAACCCCTGCAGCAGGCCGGCCCCGAGGTTGGAGACGCCGAGTGCGATGAGCTCCTGGTCGGCGTCCACCTCGTAGCGGTGCTTGGCGGCGAGGGCGCGGGCGCCGGCCACCGACTCTGCGAAGCAGATGAGCGCCAGCGCGAACGCGTCGGGCAGCAGGTCGATCACGTCGGCGAGCCCGAAGCTGGGCAGTGCGGGGGTAGGCAAGCCGTCGGGGATCGTGCCGACGATCGCCACGCCGTAGTCCTGGAGGTCGAAGACCGCGACCGCGACGGTGCCGAGCAGGACGGCGACCAGCGCGGACGGCGCCTTGGGGGCGTACGCCCGGAGCCCGAAGATGACGGCCAGCGAGGTCAGGCCGATGGCCAGCGTCGGGCCGTTGACGTCGCCGAGCTGGCTCACCAGCGCCTCGAGCTTACCGAAGAAGGTGGTGCCGCCGCTCTCGACGCCCACCAGCTTGTACAGCTGGCCGACGCCGATGACCAGGGCGAGGCCGGCGACGAAGCCGGTAAGCACCGGGCGCGCGAAGAAGTCGGCGACGAACCCGGCGCGCGCCAGCCCCGCGACCAGGAGCAGCGCGCCGACGAGCAGGGCGAGCAACGCCGAGAGAGCGATGAAGCGGCCGTCGTCGCCGAGCGCGAGCGGCGCGACGGCGGCCGCCGAGTACGCGGCGATCGCCGAGCTCGGTCCGACCGTCAACTGCCGGCAGGTACCGAGGACCGCGTACGCCAGCAGCGGCGCCAGGGCGGCGAACAGGCCGGTAGCCGGCGGCAAGCCGGCGAGCGAGGCGTAGGCGATCCCCTCCGGCACGAGCACCGCCCACACCGCCGCCGCCGCGAGGAGATCGGGCCGCAGCCAGCGGCGCCGGTACCCCGGCAGCCAATCGCGGATGGGCAGCGTCGGGGGCTGCAGCCGGTGCCAGCGCACGATCCGTGTCGCCATGCTCTCGCCTCCCCGCGGTCCCCGGTGGTACCGGAGCATCCTCGGCGGCATTCTACGCCGTGGAGGGCCTCACGGCTCAGCCGCTCGTCACTCAAGCACCGTGCAGTCGAGGCGGGACCGCGGGCAGCATGCGAATGCCGGTGTCCCCAGCGTGAGGTTGACGACGCAGCCGAACCCCCACCCGACCATGACGCCGGCGACGACGTCGAGTGGCAGGTGAGCGCCCGTGTAGACGCGGGCCAGCGCGACCAGCCCGACCACCGTCCAGACGACGAGACGCCCGGGACGGCTCAGATAGGGCGTGGCCACCGTGGCCATCGCCGCGATCACCGCGGCGTGACCGGACGGGAACCCCTGGCCCATCTGCACCGCTCCGCGGATGACGACGTCCGTGAGGTACTCGTCGGGCCGCCCGCGCTCGACGACCCGCTTGACGAGCTTGGCGAGCACCCACGCGGAGCCGCCGGCCATCACCACCAGACCGGCCAGGCGCGGCCGCCGCGCGATCAGGGCGAGGATGCCCGCGGCGAACACCGCCGCCAGGCTCCCCGCCTGCATCACGGGGATGAGGAGGTAGGCGAGCGCCTCCGGCAGGCCGTTCACGAGGTCGAAGGCGCGCCGCTCGGCGGCGTACGGCTGGTCGCCCAGGCTCCACAGGGCGGTGACCACGAGCAGCAGGAGACCGATGGCCGCCAGCCACGCGTAACGCAGGCGATGCACGCTGACGGGGACGCACGGCCCCCTCGGGAGGCCGGCGTCTCGCTGCGGTGCCGTCATGCTCGCTCCCTCCGTGGGTGGGCGCGCGGGCGCCCGTGTCTCTTGTGACCTAGCCAGCCGGCCACGGGAGTAAACGCGGTCGTGGTTGTCCTCCCGGATCCCGGGGATGGTGCTGTCAGGACCGCACACCCTCGAATCCGCGCCGTCCCTCAAGGCGCGCGCACCACCATGAAGAGACCGCGCGACCGAGACAGGAC
>DASUMX010000200.1:0-6453 GCA_036277455.1 Thermoleophilia bacterium | reverse complement strand
GCGAACCGCGCCCCGAACCCCAACTTCGGGCAGGCGCTGGTGCTGGGCGGACAGCAGCTCTACGGCGGCACGTCGGCGATCGAGCAGCTCTTCTTCTACACCTACAAGTACGACCACGTGAACACGTTCAAGGGCGCGTACCACATCAATCCCGACTACAGCCACTGGTTCGGCTGGTCCGAGGTCAACCAGGACCTCGACCTGATCAAGGGCGAGGAGGCCAAGCTGCGCCGGCTGGCCGCCCAGTACGACCCCGGCTTCGTCGTGACCACGGAGAAGCCCACCACCGGCCAGCCGGTGACCTTCGACGCGTCCGGCCTGGCCGCGTGGGGCAACGCCTCCGCCAACACCTACGAGTGGTGGACCGGCGACGGCGGCCACGCGATGCCTGCGGCCGCGGCGGTGCTGTCGTACACGTACGCCGGCGCGGGGACGTACACGGTCGAGCTCACCTGCGCGGACGGCGACCTCGTCAACGACGCCGCGAACCCGGCGGCGTGCTCCGGCAAGCGGACGACGTCGCTCCGGGTCACGGTCAAGGACGCGGCGAAGCTCACGCTGGCCGCGCCCGCCCGCGTCGAGGCCGGCAGGACGCTCACGCTGACCGGCAAGCTGACCACCGGCTCCGCCGGAGACCGGACGGTGCGCCTGCAGACGCAGACCAGGTCGGGCGGCTGGAAGACCGCCGCCGCCAAGACCGTGACGGTCGCCGCCGGCACCGCCAAGGCGGTGACGTTCAAGTACAAGCTCACGAAGACGACGACGTTCCGCCTGAGCTACGGCGGCAGCGCGTCGGTGTGGAGCGCGGTCAGCCAGACGCGCAAGGCCAGACCACTCTGAGCGGGGTGGTCTGAAGCACGTGCAAGGCGGGGCGGGCGGCCGTGACGGCCGCCCGCCCCCGTCCGTTCCCAGCCGCCTTGCCCCGCGGTGTACGCTGTGCCGGGGAGCGACGCCGTCCCGGCCGTCGCCGCGACATCTGGAGGATCCATGAGAATCGTGGCCCGCGGCGCCGTCACACGTACGGCGCGCCTCGTTCCGCTGCTGCTGGCGCTGCTGGCGCTGCTCGCAGTCGCCCAGGTCGCCGCAGCCGCGCCTCCCGGGCCGACGATGGACCTCGAGCAGCTCGCCGTGGCGCTCGAGTCCGGTCCGCTCGACGGCTACCTCCTCACGACGATGGACGGCACCACGCCGGAGCCGATCACCGTGCAGGTGCAGAGCCTCGTCGACTACTCGTGGGGCTCGCTGATCCTCTTCGAGGCCTCCGGGCCCTGGATCGAGCGGATCGGGGGCATCGCCGCCGGCATGAGCGGCAGCCCCATCTACGTCGACGACGGAGGGGTCGACAAGCTCGTCGGCGCCCTCTCCTACGGCGACGCCTTCACCCTGGGCGGGCTCGGCCTCGCCACGCCGATCGAGTACATGGCGGCGATCGAGAGCGACTACGCGGTCGGCGCGCTGGCGGCACTGCAGGCTCCCCGGCCGCCGGCGCCCGGCGCCTATCCGCTCGCCGAGCCGGTGAAGACCTCGGCCGGCGTGGTGCGCAGCGTCGTGGTCGCGCGCAGCGCCACTGCCGCCGCAGGCGTCGGGGCTACGAGCGGCCAGCCGGTGATGACGCCGCTCGGCATCCTCGAGATCGGCGGCGCCAAGCCGGGCAGCAAGGCGTTCGAGCGCGTCGCCGCCAGGTTCGAGAAGACCGGCCTGCTGGTGAGGGCGGCCAGCGGCGACGGCAGATGGGCCGGTGCGCCCACGCCCGACCTCACCGGCGGGTCGCCCTGCGCGATCCTCTTCTCGCAGGGCGCCGTCTGGGTCGGCGCCGCCGGCACCGTCACCTACGTCGACGGCGAGTCGGCGATGCTCTTCGGGCACCCCTTCGAGCAGCTCGGAGCCATCGACGCCATCCTCACCGGCGGCGACGTGCAGGGCGTGTGGGCGAGCGGCTACATCCCCTACAAGCTGATCGCCCCACGCGACGTCAAGGGCGCCTGCGTCCAGGACCGCAACTGGGGGATCCAGGCGCGCCTCGGGCAGGTCCCGGATCTGTTCCCGGTCGCGACCACGGTGACCATCGCCGACCGCGCGGTGACCGTGAGCGACGACTCCGAGGTCAGCGAGTGGCTGGTGACCGCCGACGCCTATCCCGGACTGCCGGCCGACATCGTCGCCCAGGTCGTGTGGAACGCGGTCGATCAGTACAGCTACCCGGGCAGCGCCGAGACCGTCACGACCGTGACCGCGTCCGACCACACCGGGACATACACCATCGTGCACGAGAACCTGTGGAGCAATTCCTGGGACGTCTCGTATGACACCGGCACCGACGCCTACTGGATCCTCTCCGAGTTGGCGGCGGACCCCGACGGCGTCCTCCATCCGCGGGTCGAGTCCGTGGACGTGACGACGACCGTCTCGCCCACGCAGCGTACGGCGCGCATCGCCCGCGTCACCCTCCCCGACGGCATCGGCGTGGGCGACACCACGGTGCGCATCGAGTACTACCGCTACGGCTCCGCGGAGCTGCAGACCGTCGACGCCGTCCTCGTCATTCCCGCAGGCACGCCGCTGTACGGGCGCCTGGTCGTCCAGCCCGCGACCTGGGGGGGCGAGGATGACGGTGAGGGCGAGAACACCGCGGACTCAGCGCCGCCACGCACCCTTGCCGAGCTCGTCGACCAGCTGAACGGCACGCCGATGAACAGCGACCTCATCGTCTCGTACCTGCCGGGCGACGAGGGCGGGGAAGGCGAGCCGGGCGCGGCCGCCAGCATCGACGCGACGATCCCGACCGACTACGTCTTCAGCAGCTACTACTCGGCGGCGACCGCGCGCGTCATGATCGAAGCACAGCCACGCAGGGTCGCCTACGGCGGCGCCGTCCAGGTGACCGGCATCGTGGACGCCTCGAGCGAGACGACCGTCCACATCTACCGCCGCTACGCGGACTCGGACACGGCGGTCAAGGTGGCGACGACGACCGCGACCCCGGTGGACGGCATGGCGAGCTTCGCGGCCGTGGTCCCGGGACTCAAGAAGAACGCGACACTGATCGCACGCACGGATCCGATGGACGGCACGCTGCCGGGCAGCGCCTCGGTCTCGGTCAAGGTCGTCGCCAAGGTGTGGCTGTCCGGATCCTCGCGGCTGGCCATCCACGTGAGGCCGGGCGAGGCCGACGGAACGGCCAGGCTCCAGAAGAAGAGGGGCGGCGTCTGGACCGCCTACAAGACCGTGAAGATCACGGACGGTGAGGGCTTCACCACGCTGCCCAAGGGCACGCACACGCTGCGCGTCAGGTTCTCGGGCAGCGCGTTGTGCGCGCCCGGGACGTCCCGCGCGTACACCATCCGGGTGCCGTGAGACGGTACGCGACGGCGACGCGGTTGCCGCGGCGGCGCACGGGGTAGGACGCGCTTGAAAAGGCAACGGGACGCGCGCAGCGTCCCGTTGCGCTGCCAAGGACGTGCGTCCGGCCGCTTGCTACCCCCCCGGCCGGGCAGCACCCGGAGGCGCGGCGGCACGCCCAGACCGCCGCGCCTCTCCGTCTACCGTGAGGACGATCCATGGACGAAGGGACTGACCAGAAGCGCGCGGTGTCGCCGGACCGGCGAGCGGTCGCGCCCTACGGGGCGTGGCGTTCCCCGGTGACGGCCAGGCTCATCGCCGAGGGCGGCGTGGGCATCATGTGGCCGCAGAGCGTGGGCGAGAGCCTGTACTGGACCGAACTGCGCCCGCTGCAGGACGGCCGCTACGTGGTCGTGCGCCGGGCTCCGGACGGCGCGATCGCCGATGTCACGCCCGAGGACATCAGCGCGCGGACGCTGGTGCACGAGTACGGCGGCGGCATGTACGCCGCCTTCCGCAACGAGGACGGCGGCGAGAGCGTCCTCTTCAGCGACCAGGCCGACCAGCGCCTGTACCGGCAGGACCTGCGGCCGGCCGGCGCCGGCCGGTCCGGCGTGGACGCGCCGGCGGACGCAGCTGCGCCGCCGGGCTCCGCCGCCCCCTCCGCCTGGTCCGCCCCCCGCCCCGTCACCCCGGCCCCGCCGTCGGACCGCGCCCACCGCTACGCCGACGGGCGCGTCACGCCGGACGGCCGCCTGCTCGTGAGCGTGCGCGAGCGGCACGAGGCCGGCGGAGAGGTGGTCAACGAGCTGGTGAGCCTCCCCACCGACGGATCGGCCGAGCCCCGAGTCATCGCCTCCGGCCACGACTTCTACGCGGCGCCGCGGCTCGGCCCGGACGGGCGCCGCGTCGCCTGGCTCTCGTGGGACCACCCCGGCATGCCGTGGGACGGCACCGAGCTGTGGACGGCGGAACTCGCGGCTGACGGCGGCGTCACCGGCGAGCGGCTCGTCGCCGGCGGGCCGGACGAGTCGGTCCTGCAGCCGCTCTGGAGCCCCACCGGGGCGCTCTGGCTCGCGAGCGACCGCACCGGCTGGTGGAACCTCTACGCGGTGGAGGCGGACCCAGCCGTCGGCGGCGCGAGCGGCACGTCCGCCGGCGGACGCCCCGAACCCTGCCCGCTCGTCACGCGCGCCGCCGAGTTCGCGACCGTGCCCTGGGTCTTCGGCCTGCAGAGCTACGCGTTCCTGAGCGACGGCCGGCTCCTCGTGAGCTTCACCGAGGACGGGCGCGACCACCTCGCCGTGCTCGATGCGCCGGAGGCCGGCGCCCCGGCCGCCGACTCGGGCGCCGACTCGGCCGCGGGGCCGGATTCCGACCCATCTCACGAGCCCGTCGCGCTGCGCGAGCTCGACTCGCCCTTCACCGTGGTCGCCTCGCTGACGCCGCTCGGATCCCGGGCCGGAGTGGTCGTGGCGAGCCACACGGAGGGCTGGCAGGTCGCGGTCCTCGACCCGGACGGTGGCGAGGCCGAGGTGGTACGCCGGGGCCGGCACATCCCCGTCGACCCGGCATACATCAGCCGCCCGGAGCCGATCGTGTTCCCCACGGAGGGCGGCCTCACGGCGCACGCCAACTACTATGCGCCGGCGAACCCCGACTTCATCGCGCCAGACGGTGAGCTGCCGCCGTTACTGGTCCACGTGCACGGCGGCCCCACCTCGTCGCACGACGCCAAGCTCGACCTCGACGTCCAGTACTGGACGTCGCGCGGCATCGCCGTGGTCGCCGTCAACTACGGCGGGTCGACCGGCTACGGCCGCGCGTACCGCGAGCGGCTCAAGGGCGAGTGGGGCGTCGTCGACACCGTGGACGCGATCAACGCCGCCAGGTACCTGATCGCGCGCGGCGACGCCGACCCCGCGCGCGTCGGCATCCGCGGCGGCAGCGCCGGCGGCTACACCACGCTCAACGCGCTCACGCGCTTCGACTTCTTCAGCGCCGGCGCCAGCCTCTTCGGCCTCGCCGACCTCGAGGAGTTCGCCACCGGCGGCACGCACAAGTTCGAGTCGCAGTACCTCGAGAGCCTGGTCGGGCCCTATCCCGAGCGGCGCGACGTCTACCGCGAGCGCTCGCCCATCCACCACGTCGACGATCTCAGCTGCCCGGTCATCCTGCTCCAGGGCCTGGAGGACGCCATCGTCCCGCCGCACCAGGCGGAGATCATCGTGGAGGCGCTGCGGCGCAAGGACCTGCCCTACGCCTACCTCGCGTTCGAGGGCGAGCAGCACGGCTTCCGCAAGGCGGAGAACATCATCCGCGCGGAGGAGGCGGAGCTGTACTTCTACGGACGCGCGTGGGGGTTCACGCCGGCCGACGAGATCGAGCCGGTGGTGATCGAGAACCTGGGCTGACCAGGGTCCGAATGCGGTCTCCCTACGGTCACCCTTTCGCGGCGCCCCGAAGGTGATCCAATCGGCGGGGCGTATACTCGAACGCCATGCGCATCCGCACCGTCAGCCTCGTCGCGCTCGCCGTGGCGGGCGTCATCGCCGTCATAGCAATCGTGGCGGCGCCCGCGTTCGCCGCGTCCCCGAGTGCCTCGGCGGGGAGGTCCTCGAGCGTGACGCCCGTGAAGAAGCCGCCGGTCGTCAAGAACTACATCCGCTACGGCGCCGGGCGCAAGGCGCAGACGGCCGACTACTGCCGGCGGCACTACCGCCAGCACACGTACTGGCTCACGGACCCCAAGGTCATCGTGCTCCACCACACGGCGGGGTCGACCTGGCAGAGCGCCTGGTACACGTTCGACGCCAACACCGCCTACAACGGCGAGAAGCCGGGCGTCTCGGCGCAGTTCATCGTCCACACGGACGGCACCATCTATCAGTGCATGTCGCTCAGCCTGCGCGCGCGTCACGCGATCGGCATGAACTGGAAGTCGATCGGCATCGAGTTCGTGCAGGAGGCACGGTCGGGCAAGGACGGCCACTGGATGGACCGGCAGATCCTGAACCGCGACCGGCAGATGGCCGCGGGACTGCGGCTGGTGCGCTACCTGCAGGCGCGGTTCGGCATCACCACCGCCAACGTCATCGGCCACGCGATGGCCAA
>DASUMX010000199.1:0-3284 GCA_036277455.1 Thermoleophilia bacterium | reverse complement strand
GGGCGCGAAGACGATGCCGAGGATGGGCCACAGCGCCGAGCCGAAGGCGGCGTCCCAGCGCCCCGGCTGGGCGATCCACCAGACGATGTCGATGGCGCGCGCGCCGAGCAGCAGGAGGATGGTGAAGAGACAGCACATGGGCGACTCCAATCAGTGTATGCGGCGGATCAGGAGTTGCCCCCTCCGGCTCCGGCCGACCGTACCCCCCAAGAGGGCTTCAGTGAGATGAACGGAAGTTACCAGACGGTCAGTGGTCCGCACAATCACGAGCTTGCGTATCACCCGAGCCGTGTGCCCTCGACTTCGAGCCCGCCACCGTGCGGCAGCTTGCTCCAGCTCCGGCGCTCCCACTCCTCCTTGAGCACTTCTTCAGCCGCCTTCTCGAGGAACTCCGGCCGGGCCCACTCGTCCACGTCGAAGTCGCGCTGGATGTAGCCGTGCTCGAACATGAAGTCCTTGCCGATCCTGACGCACTCCATGTTCTGCGCGCTCAGGCTCGGCACCATGTCGACGTCCTTGATGCCCTGGTACGTGTCCTCGGCGTCGAGGTAGAAGGTCTGGCGGTTGAGGATCGCGCCGGCGGCGTGCTTGTTCTCGTTGGCCCAGCGCCCGACCTTGACCATCGCTTTCATGTAGGCCACGACCAGTTTGGGGTGCTCGTCGGCCATGACATCCGTGCACGTGAGGACGGCGGGGGTGTTGGCGACCTGGACGGTCCAGTCGGGGTACCTGGTCAGGTCCTCGATCATCTTGATCTTGCCCGTGGCCTCCTGCAGGTGCTGGAAGACCTTGCTCTGCGTGTAGATGGCGTCCACCTTGCCGCCGAGCAGCGCGTTCTCCAGCGGGCGGAAGGCGAGGTCATGCTTGTGGTCGCGGCGCATCCACAGCTCCGACGGGTTGTTCATGCACACCTGGAGCATCTCGGGCTTGTCGTACCAGTCGTCCGGATAGGGGAACTCGACCAGCTCGATGTCGTCCATGGTCATGTCGTTCAGCTTGAGCATGTTCAGGATGCCCATGTGCTCCTGGATGCGCCACCAGTCGTTCTTGATGGTGTTCAGGCTCTTCGAGATCCCGATCTTCTTGCCCTTGAGGTCGCTCATCTTGAAGATGTCGTCGCGGGCGCGCACCGCCATGCAGCCGCCCTCGTAGACCCATGTGGCGCCGAGCAGCACGGTGCGGCGCAGGTCGGCGTGCACGTGGATCGGCGGGTAGAGGCCGCCCATGCGGATGAGGTTGTCGAGGTTGTGGATGTAGTGCGGGTACCAGTTGTTCTCGGGGGCGTGGCGGAAGTAGGCGTATTCCACGCCGATCTTCTTGTACTCCTCGCGGCACCAGCCGAGTTCCTGGTCGACGTTGTTCGCCGAAACCATGGGGCAGTTGGTGAACCACACCTCGCTCCAGTCAAGCGGCACCGTGGTGCTGACCCTCTCCGTTTCTGCCATCGTCAGATCTCCTCTCGTCTTCCGTCGTGTGCGTTCGAGGTGTGCGGGCGGGCGGTGCTCAGAAACCGTCGTGATGCTCGTTCACCGGCAGGCCGGCTTCTTGCCAGGCCGCGAAGCCGCCCGACAGGTTGGCCACGTCCTGGTAGCCCATGTCCTTGAGCGTGGCGCACGCCAGGGCGGCGCGCGCGCCGGAGCGGCAGTACACGATCACGCGGCCGGCCGGATTGAGCTCCGCCTTGTAGCGCGGGCTCGTGGGGTCGGCCGCGAACTCGAGCAGGCCACGCGGCACCTGGACGGCGCCCTCGACGTGGTGCTCCCACTCCACCGGCTCGCGCACGTCGAGGAACACGGCTTCGCCCGCTGCCATCGCGTCCGCTGCGTCCTTCGGCGACACGTCCTCGATCCGGGCCTTCGCCTCGCCGATCATCTCGGCGACCGTCTTCGTCATCGGGTCCTCCCTGGTACGGATGCCCGCCAGTATGGAGTACGATTTAGAGTAACGCAATACTTCTCTAGTTACCGATAGTCTGTATGATGAGCGTCGGAATGCGGCCCTCGTGCTGCTGGGATAGCCTTGGGCGAACGAGTGGGCACGCTGGCCTGGGAGGCCGTCGAAGTGAGAAAGCGTCTGAACGCGGATCGCCGGGACGAGCTGCTCGACGGCGTGATGCGCATCATCGCGGAACGCGGCTTCTCCCAGGTCACGATCGCGGAGATCGCGCGTGAGCTCCAGTGCTCCGCCGCGACGCTGTACAAGATCGCGCCCAGCAAGGACAGCCTCGTGCTGTTCGCCATCGCGCGCTGGGCCGACGTCACCTTCGCGGACATCGAGGCCCGCTCCGGCAAGGGTGAGACCGCCTCGGAGCGGGCCCGAGCGTATTTCCGCGCCGGCGCCGAGCGCACGCGCCCGCTGTCACTCGCCTTCTACGCCGACATCGGGCGGTACGAGTCGACGCGGCTGGCCTGGTGGACGAGTGTCGTCGAGCGCTACATCGACCGCTTCGTCGAGCTGGTCGTGAGCGCGGAGGAGGCCGGCGAGATCCGCTCGGTCAACGCGCATCTTCTCGCGGAGGTGCTCCGGCAGATCGGGACGGTGACGCGCAACGACGACGTCCTGCGCGCCAGCGGTCTCACCCACGAGGAAGCCGTGCTCGAGGTCGACTCACTCATCTGGGAGGGGCTGCTCCGGACGTAGGCGGCGCGGTCTGCTCCCCCCGGCGATGCGCATCACGCGTCCGGCGACGAGTCTCGACCGCCCTTGCGACGCTTCGGCTTGGCCGCGTGCGGCACGACGCCGAGCTGCGACCGCGACCGGGGCCCCTTCTCGACGTCGACCCGGCCCCGGCCGAAGGCGTCCATCCTGCCCCAGCGCCCGGGGATGTCGAGCAGTTCCAGACGGCCGATGCCGCTCGGGAGGACCGGGTCGACGATGAGGTGGTCCCCGGTCGGCTCGAGCCCGAGCATCGTCCGCAGCAGGAGCAGCGGCGCACCTGTCGACCAGGCTTGCGGGCTGCAGGCGGTCGGGTACTGCACCGGGTACTTCGTCAGCTCCCTGGGGTAGCCGCCGAACGCCTCCGGCAGACGACCGTCGAAGAACTCGGCGGCGTCGAGGATGCCTGCGGCGATGCGCGCCGCCTCCTCCTTGAAGCCGTAGCGGCGGAGGCCCCACGCGACGATGGAGCTGTCGAAGGGCCACACGGTGCCGACGTGGTAGCCGATCGGGTTGTAGCGGGCTTCGCCGACGGCAAGCGTCCTCACGCCCCAGCCCGAGTACATCGCCGGTGACATGAGGTGTCTGGCGACGGCCTTGGCCTTCGCCTTGTCGACGATGCCGCTCCA
>DASUMX010000198.1:0-4328 GCA_036277455.1 Thermoleophilia bacterium | reverse complement strand
GGCAGGCCGGCATACGCCAGAACGGTGGGAGCCAGGTCGAGATGGGAGCCCACCGCATCCGTCCTGCCCCCGCCAGGGTGGCGCGGATCCACGATCACCAGAGGCACGTTGACGGTTTCCCGGACAGCCACGCTGCCTTTTTGGCGCAGGTGGTGGGCGCCGCCCATCTCGCCGTGGTCCGAGGTGAAGATGATGATCGTGTCATCGGCCTGGCCGGAAGCCTCCAGAGCATCCAGCACTGCTCCGACGTGCCGGTCTACGTCGAGAAGGCAGTTGAGGTAGTAGTTGACATGGTTGTGCCACATGTCCCGGCGATCCATCGGGATCCGGCCGTAGTACACGTCGCACAGGCGCTCGTAATTGCGGACGGCCGGCGGCTGTCCCTCCAGGTCGTCGAAGAAGGAGCCCGGCAAGGCCGTTTGCCATTTCTGGTTGTAGAGCGGCGTATCGGGCGCGTCGAAGATCGGGAACATGGCGTTGGCCTGGACCGTCTCTTCGCCGTCGGTATCGTAGAACATCACGTCGTGAGGGTTGACGAAGTTCACGGCCATGTACCACGGCTGGGTCGCAGCGACCTCGGGGGCACGCTTCGTCAGCCAGTCGACGGCCTCATCCGAAGTCTTGGGGTCTTTCGAGAGCCCATCCATGGGCCCGCCTATCGCGTCGCCCCAATCCTGGTACTCGGAGAAGCCGTAGGGTTCCATGGCTTCACGGGAGCCCGGAGCTGGAAGCTCTGAGAGGTGCCACTTGCCCTTATAGGCGGTGTGGTAGCCCAGGTCACGCAGCATATGACCGATGGTGGGCAAGGCTTCCGGATCGGCCCTCATGTCGTCGATCCAGGCGAAGTTCGTGTTGTCGAACATGCCAGTGTGCGGCGCATGCCTGCCGGTGTACATCACCGAGCGGGAGGGGGTGCACACCGTGGTGGTGGCGTGGTGATTGACGAACGTGACCCCGCGGGAGTGGATGCGATCCCGGTTGGATAAGACGAATCCCGCCGGCAGAGACTGGTGGGCATATTCCTGATCGGTCACGATCATCAGGATATTTGGCTGCTTGCTCATGATTCATCCTCCCCAGACATCGCAACGCCACCCTCAGGAAACGCGCCCGGCGACGCCTCGCTCAACGCCGCTGACCGATCGGCCATCATCGATCTCTTCGGAGCGTACGCGCAAGACTACGACGCGGGCAAACCCGGCGAGTTCCTGTCCGTGCAGGCCGATCACCATGAGGCCGCCGGGACAGCAGCACTGACTCCTGACCACACATGCCCCCCTTGTGTCACCGCTCACCCCATCCAGACGAGAGATGCGACTCGTCGCAGATCAAGAGGACGGTACCCCGACCGGACGCCGGCCTCCCGTCACCAGCACGTAGATGCTGATCGCGGACACCCACGCCGGCAGCAGCATCACGATCGGCTCGAAGAAGCTCACGCTCAGGATGAGCACGGCGGCGACGATGAAGCCGCTGATGGAGGCCCAGCGTGGCCAGCCCGAGCGCCGGATGATGGTCGACGTGGCGAGGACGAAGACGCCGGCGGACTTGGCCGAGTAGATGAACAGGAACGAGTAGCCGACCGAGCGCGCGAAGCCCACCGTCGCGATGTCCGTGGGCGCCGCCGTGCCGAGGCTGTTGCCGGCGATGAGGCCACCGAGCACGGCCGCGGCGGCGAACAGCATGGCCACGAAGAGCAGTCCGCTGCCGAGGAACGCGGTGGCGAAGAACCTGTCTTCATGCACGCCGATGCGGTCGCGGACGACGGCGATGAACCACAGGAAGGCGATCCCCGCGAAGGGCACCAGGTACAGGCCGATCAGCCCAAGGGTCGAGTTCGAGCCTTCCAGGTTCGCCATCACCGTCTCGGTGTCGAGTCCTACGCCCACCACCTCTGCCAGCAGGGCGAGTGCTACAACGAAGAAGAGCGAGAAGATGATCCCCGCCACGCCGGCTGCTCGCGGGGTCGTGAGCCCGCGCTCGGCGGCGCTCTTGAACGCGGGCGATGTGCGGTCTGATCGTTCCACAGTCGTCGTCCTTCCTCCTGGAGTCATCTGCGCTCTCCCTCGTCCTGCACGCGACCGAGTCGCTCGAGATCCGCCGCCTGCAGGTGGAGACGCCGGCGCGGCATCGTCGCCGCCTCTGCCTCGGCCGCCTCCGGGTGCGCCTCCGCGTGCGCGTCGTACCAGCGGTGATAGATACGCACGAACGGCGCCGACGTGAGGCCGTGCAGCAGCACGCTCAGGGCCACGGTGACGACGACGGTGGCGAGCAAGGTCTCCCCCTCCGGCACGCCCCGCTCCAGCACCAGGAGCGCGAACACGACCGAGGCGAGCCCCCGCGGCCCGAACCAGCCGATGAACGTCATCGTAGGCCGCCGGGCGCCCGTGCCCAGCAGGGCGAGCGCGACCGGGACCATGCGCACGAGCGTGAGGCTGAGCGCCGCGTACACGACGACCTGCCAGGTGACGTTCGGGGCGACCAGGCCGAGCGCGATGGCGCCGAACCCCATCCAGGTGACCGCGGCGAGCAGGCTGCCGGTCTCCTCCGTGAACAGCGTGACGGCGGAGCCGGGCGCCCCCGAGACCGCCCCGAAGACCATGCCGCCGACGAAGGCGGCGATGAAGCCGCTGCCGCCGAGCGTGCCCGCCAGGGCGTAGGCGAGCAGCGCAGCGGCGAGCGGCACGATCTGGCGCCACTCCCTGCCGATCCAGGCGCGCTTGTCCGCGGCGCGGAACAGCAGCGCGCCCAGCAGGCCCGCGGCGACCCCGGCCGCGAGCCCCCAACCGATCTGAACGGCGGCGTTGCTGACCACGGCCCACGTGATCCCGGTCGTGAGCTCGGCGTTGGCGAGGTCGAGCGCGACGAGGAAGAACGGGACGGCGAGGCCGTCGTTGAGCCCGCTCTCCACGTCGAGCGCCTGCCGGACGCGCGCCGGCACCGATACGTCGGTGACGACCTTCTGCCCGAGCGCCGCGTCGGTGGAGCAGAGCATGGTGGAGAGGAGGAACACGGAGGCGAGCGCCATGCCGGGGAACACCAGCACGCCGACACCCGTCCCCGCCAGCATCGTCAAGGGCAGCCCGATGAGGAGCAGGCGCGTCGGCCACCTGAGCTCGTGGCGCAGCGCCCCCAGGTCGAGCCGGGCGGCGTCGCTGAACAGGAGGAGGACGAGCGCCACCTCCGTGACGAGCTCGGCTGCCTCGCCCTCGACGGACACGTCCAGCAGTCCGAGCACCGAGGTCCCGACGAGGAAGCCGGCGCCCACGAAGACCATCGCCGAGGTGATGCCACGGCGGTCAAGGGGTCTCGAGACGACGCCCCACAGTATGATGATGGCGACGATCGTCGTCAGTGCGGCCATTGTGTCTCTGCTCCCGACGGGCTCGACGAAGCTGCGGCAGATGTTACCAGAGGGTCAGATACGAGCAAGGGGGACTGGATGAGCGAGGAGGGCGAGCGCAGACGCGGAAGGGAAGCGACCACGGCGGTCATCCTCGACGCGGCACGCGAGCTCTTCTCGGAGCGCGGGTACGCCTCCGTCACCGTTCGAGACATCGGTGAGCGCGCCGGGGTGTCGCATGCGCTCGTGCATCAGTACATCGGCAGCAAGGCCGACATCTTTCGCTCCGTCCTCAGACGCGGCGAGGGCGTCTTGGCGTCGGCGGCGCCGGACACCCCGGACCTGCTCGAAAGCGCGCGCCTCATCCTGCGGCGCGGACTCGAAGAGCCCGGCCGGTCTCACGCCCGCCTGCTCATGGGATCGGCGCTCAGCGGCATACCGTACGATCGCACCGCCGGCCGGTTCGCGGCGATCGAGCTGCTCATCGAGCTCGCCGAGCGGCAGGCGAGGTCGGCGTCCGAGGCCGAGCGTGCCGAGCGGGACCTCGACCCGCGCCTCGTGGTCGCCTGCGTCGGGAGCCTCTTCCTCGGCTGGATCTCCGGTGCGCCCTGGATGCGGCCGGCCGCGGGACTCCAGGACATGGACGAGGCCGAGCTCGCCGATGGGCTCGAGCGAGTGATCCTCAGCATCCTGAGAGACCACGTGCCGGGCGTCGCCTAGGAGACGCCGGACCAATGCTTGCGTCGCAGTGTGACCCGATGGTAAGTTGTGGCCGACGCGCTTCCACCGCTCGGGCAAGGCGAGGCAGTCGCCTGCGCTCCCTCCACGACCCAGATCGGAGCCACCCATGTGCTGTCTCTTCACCATCCTCCTGCTGCTCGGCGCGCGCGCCATCGACATCGTCTGGTGGATCGCCCAGCCGGGGCGCTGGGACGCCGCCTTCGGCTCGGCGCTGTGGCCCATCCTCGGCATCGTCTTCGCGCCC
>DASUMX010000197.1:0-8115 GCA_036277455.1 Thermoleophilia bacterium | reverse complement strand
GAGCGAGCAGCACGACCCTTGCGCCGGCCTCGGCGAGCTCCCGCACGGTCGGCGCGCAGCCCTCGAGCCGCGTCACGTCGCGCAGTCCGCCGGTCGCCTTGTCCAGCGGCGCGTTGATGTCCACGCGGCACAGCACCACCTTGCCGCGCCAGTCGAAGTCGTCCAGCGTGTTGATGCCGTACTTCACCGCTGCGCCCCCTCAGCCCGCTTGCCGGCCGTCGGTACCGTTCAGGCGAGCCCGAGGTACTTGTTGGTGAGGCCCACGGCCTCGAGCCGGTCGGTCTGCAGGCTGAGCGCGGCGCGGATCGCGTCCACGGTCTCGGGGATCACGACCGACTCCTGCGGGATGTTGATGGCGAACATGAACTCGCGCCCGCTCTTGGCGATGGTCTCGTCGAACACGGCGATGTCGTACATGTCGGCGCGCTTGTTGCCGAGGTCGCGGGCGTAGCGGAACAGCGCCGCGTTGCTGTTGAAGCCGTCGGCGATCTTGACGTTGCGGATGCGCGGGTGCGCTTCGAAGAGCTCGAGCGCCCTCTCCTTGCTCACGTCGCCCTTGGTGGTGGCGATCACGTTGATGATGTGGCCGTGCGTGGTGGGCACGTGCACGAGCAGGCCGGTGGCCTCGATGTGCGGCATGATCGTCATGAGGTCGACGGCCTGGTGGTTCGGCACGGGCTCCACCTGGGCGACGTCGACGAGCCCGCGGTGCGTGTCGCCGGGGTCGGCCACGCGACGCACGATGGTCACGATCACGCGCTCCACGCCGACCTCGCGGTCGAGGCAGTCCACGGCGCGGATGAGGCCGGTGGTGTTGCAGCTCGTCAGCTTGAGGTAGTCCTTGCCGACGCCCTTCTCGTAGTTGGCGTAGCCGTGGAAGAAGACGTCGACGATGTCGTTCTTCTCGCCGCCCTGGAACACGGCCTTCACGCCCTTGGCCTGGTAGAGCTCCTTGTTCTTGCGGCCGACACCGCCCGGCGAGGAGTCGAGCACGATGTCGACCTTGCCGAGGAGGTCGTCCATGGTGCCGCTGACCGGGATGCCGGCTGCGTCGAAGGCGGCCTTCTGGCCGGCCTCGACCACGTAGAGGTCGTAGGGCATGCCGGCCTCGCAGAGCGCCCGCGTCGAGAGCGTCGGCGCGACGTCGACGACGCCGGCCAGCTCCATGTCCTGCTGCAGCGCCACGCCGTCCGCCAGCCGCTGGCCGATGACGCCGTAGCCCACCACACCCACTCTTGGCTTGCCCATGATCCTGGCTCCTTGAAGTCTCATGCCGCCGCAGCGGCGACTAGTACCCGAGGTCCTTTTCGACGACGCCGATCGACTCGTCCAGCACGCGCACGACGGTGTCGATCTGCTCCTTGCTGATGATGAACGGCGGCGCGACCGCGTGCACGTGGCCGCCGCCGAGCAGGCGCACGAAGACGCCGCGCCTGAACGCCTCGTCGCGGATCTTCGCGGCGACGCCCTGCGCCGGCGCGAACCACTCGCGCGTCTCCTTGTCCTTGACGTACTCGATGCCGGCCACGAGGCCGACGCCGCGCACGTCGCCCACGATCGGGTGCGCGAGCAGCGTCGCGAGGCCGTCCTGCAGGTACGGGCCGAGCTCGGCGCAGCGCTCGACCAGCTTCTCGCGCTCGACGATCTCGAGGTTGGCGATGCCGGCGGCGCAGCAGAGCGGGTGGCCCATGTAGGTGGCGCCGCTCATGAACGCCTCGCCGGGACCGCCGAGGAAGGCGTCGAACACGTGGTCCTTGGCGCCCACGGCGCCCAGCGGCAGGTAGCCGGAGGACATGCCCTTGGCCAGGGTGATCAGGTCGGGGTCGGAGCCGAACTGCTCGAAGCCGAACCAGGTGCCGCTGCGGCCGAAGCCGGTGATGACCTCGTCGTTGATCACCAGCACGTCGTTGGCCTTGCAGATCTCGTTGACCATGGGCCAGTACTCCGGCGGCGGCGGGATGACGCCGCCGGTGCCGATCATGGTCTCGCCGAGCATGGTGCCGACGTTCTCGGGGCCGTAGAAGGCGATCTCCTGGGCCACCTGCGTGGCGCACTCCATGCGGCAGTCCTCGCCGTAGGTCTTGTTCCAGGCGCAGCGGTAGCAGTAGGGCGCGCCGAGCTTGATGAAGCCCGGCAGCAGCGGCTCGAACTTGGCGCGGTTCACGGTGAGGCCCTGGGCGCTCACGCTGGTCATGGTCGTGCCGTGGTAGGAGCGGTCGCGGAACATGACCATGTACTTGGTGCCCTTGCCCTTGTTGCGCCAGTACTGCCGCGCCATCTTGACGGCGGTCTCGACCGACTCACCCCCGCCGAGCGTGAGGAACACGTGGTTGAGGTCGCCGGGCATGTGCTCGGCCACCTTGGCGGCGAGCCTGATCGCCGGCTCGTTGCCGATCTGGAAGATGTGGTAGATCGAGAGCTTCTCCATCTGCGCGCTGATCGCGTCGTGGATCTCTTTGCGCCCGTGGCCGACGTTCACGGTCCAGAGGCTGGCGAACGCGTCGATGTACTCGTTGCCGTCGGTGTCCCAGACCAGCGCACCCTCGGCGCGGTCCATGACGGTCGGCTTGAGGCCCTGCATCTGGGTGAAGGGGGGCCACAGGTGGTTCGCCATGTCGGCGTCGAGCGACCCCTGCTCAGAAGTGTGCGGCACGTCTGCCATTGCGCCTCCCTTGCGACCGCCGGCGACGGTCGCATCGGTCCGGCCGGCCCGGCTTCCGCCGGCGCCGGCGCTGCTCCACCAGTCCACCCGCGAGGGTCCTCGCGGTCTCGCACCTCGTGTAGCCCACGGGGTCAGATGAGTATATCCACCCAGGTGGGTGAGCGCCAGTACCCCCGCACGCGCCGGCGGATCAGTGGCCCAGCTCACGCGCCATGCCGGGCGTGACCCCGCACGCGCCGGCGAGCTCCGCCAGCGTGTCGTCGGCCAGCGGCCGGCCGCGCTCGGCGCGGCCGGCGAAGAGCACGTCCATGCGCTCCCTGGCTCTCGCCACCTCGTCGCGCCCGTCGGCGACCCACTGGTCGTAGGCCTGGCGCGTCGAGATCGCGGGGGCGAAGTGCACCCCCGCCCGCAGCCGCCGCGCCGTCTCCTTCTCCTTGAGATAGTCGCCGCCGATGCCCACGCGTTCGATCATGTCGAGCAGCATCTCGTCGCGTCCCGTGTCGACCTCGCCGAGCACGCGCCGGATCATCCCGATCACCTCGGCGTCCACCACGATCTGTGGCAGGAAGAGCGTGTTGACCGAGTCGATCATCCCGACCCCACCGCTCAGCACGTCGGCGCCGACGCCGGCCGTCGCCAGGCCCTTGAGCGCCTTCTCGTAGCCGGCCTGCACGCCGGTGTACTTCGCGTCGGTCGCGAGCCCCGGCACCGCCGCCGGCACGCCGAGGTGGTGCGCGAGCTCGACACAGGCCACGTTCATCAGCGCGCACTCGGGCGCGGCGTAGGAGATGCCGGCCGAGCGCATGTCCATGGTGGCCCCCGAGACGCCCATGACCGCGCGAGCACCCGGCGCCAGCGCCTGCAGCGCGGTGGCGACGGCGAGGAACTCGGCGAGCCCCTGGACGATGGTCCCCGCAAGCGTCACCGGCGAGGTCGCCCCGGCCATCGGCACCGTGTACACCTCCACGGGGGCGCCGCGCGCGGCCGTCGCCGCGTGGAAGTCGAGGAGCGGGCCGTCGATGCGCAGCGGCGACGCGACGGTGAGCAGCGTGCTGAACCGCGGTCGCGCGCGGAACGCCTCGGCGTCGCCGGAGACGATGTCCATGATGCGCAGGAGCGGCTCCGCCTGCGACGGGCTGTCGACGAGCGTCACGTGCTTGCGCGCCTCGGCGAGCACGACGTAGCAGACGACGAGCTCGCGGACCTCGACCGGCACATCGTTGGCGGTGATCGTCGTCCACAGAACGTCGACCTCGGGCACCTCGTCCAGCAGGATCGTCGCCGCCTGCAGGTCGGTCAGGGTGGAGGGGCGCTTGACGCCGCTCTCGTGGTCGAGCACGAAGGCGGCGCAGCCCGAGGAGCAGAAGTGCGCCGGCTCGCCCTCGTCCAGCACCACGTCGTACTCGGGCGACGAGCCCGCGAAGAGCACGCGGCGGGGGCACGCCTCCACGGCGCGGAGCACCAGGTCGGGCGGGAAGCGCACCACGCCTGTGGCGGTGTCGACGGAGGCCCCCAGGTCGGCGAGCACCGGCAGGGCCGCGGACCCCTTGAGCGCGACGCCGACGCGCTCGAGGATGCCCAGCGCCTCCTCGACGAACGACTTCTTCTCGCCCTCGTCCAGCCAGGTCATGTGGGCACGCATCGGCCTCCTCCGATCTCCTTGCTCAGGTCGCTTCCATGGGTCTGATCGCCGTGAGGCTTCGTGCGCGGGGCGCCGCGAAGCCGGGGCGGCCGGCAGGTGCGGCGGGGAGGCGTTCCGGCGGCGGGCGAGGTTGCGTCCGCCCGCCGCCGGAGCCGCCTACACCGTCGGCGTGTCCGACAGCAGCTTCTTGGTGTAGTCGGCCTGCGGGTCCTCGAGCACGGCGTCCACGAGCCCGTACTCCACGATGCGGCCGTCGTTCATGACGGCGACCTCCTGCGAGATGCTGCGCACCAGGGCGAGGTTGTGGGTGACGAACAGCATGGAGAGATTCATGTCGCGCTGCAGGGCGGCGAGGAGCTCGATGATCGCCGCCTGCACCGACACATCCAGCCACGAGGTGACCTCGTCGCAGATCAGGACCGTCGGCTCGGCCGCGAGGCTGCGCGCGATGGCCAGACGCTGGCGCTCGCCGCCGGACAGCTGGTCCGGGTAGCGGCTGAGCAGGGACGAGTCCAGAGCCACCTGCTCGAGCGCCTTGACCATCCGATCCTCCATCTCGTCGCGCGAGAGATCGAAGAAGACCTTGAGCGGCTGCGACAGGATCTGGGCGATCGTCTTGCGCGGGTTGAGCGAGCTGTAGGGGCTCTGGAAGATGTACTGGATCGCCTGCCGGATGGCGCGCGACCGGCCACGCGCGTCGCGCGCCAGCGGCTTGCCCATGAACTCGATGTCGCCGACGATCTTGTGCGGATGCAGGCCGGCGATGCAGCGTGCCAGGGTCGTCTTGCCGGACCCCGACTCCCCGACCAGCGAGAGACAGTGGCCCTCGGCGACGGCGGTGGTGATGCCGTGCAGGGTCTCCTTGTGCTGGTAGTAGGCGGTCACGTCTCGCACGCTGATGATCTGCTTCTCCTCGGCCGCGGTCTCCATGACCGTGCGCGCGCCGGTCTCGGCCTGGAGCACGGCCCCCTGCGCTCCGACCTCCTTGTAGCGCCAGCAGCGCACGCGATGGCCGGGGCTCACCACCTCGACCGGCGGGAACTGCTCGGTGCACTTGTCGACCGCCCAGTCGCAACGGGGGGTGAACGCGCAACCCGGGGGTCGCTGCCCCGGACGCGGCGCCCAGCCGGGGATGCCGCGCAGGGCCCGCTCGCCGGTGATGTCCGGGATGGACGCCAGGAGCTTGCGCGTGTAGGGGTGGTGCCCCTTGTCGAACAGCTCGTCGCGCGTACCGATCTCCACGACCTTGCCGGCGTACATCACGGCGATGCGGTCGGCCAGGTTGGCGACCACCGCGAGGTCGTGGGTGATGTAGAGCGCCGCCACGCCGTACGAGCGCGTGAGATCGCGGACGGTCTCGAGCACGTGCGCCTGCGTGGTCACGTCGAGGGCGGTGGTCGGCTCGTCGAGCACGATCACCTTGGGCCGGTTGGCGAACGCCATGGCGATGGCGACGCGCTGCTGCTGGCCGCCCGAGAGCTGGTGCGGATAGCGCCGCAGGAACGCCTTGTCGGAGGGCAGCAGCACCTCGGCCATCATCTGCGCCAGCCGAGCCTCGCGGTCCGCCTGCGACGAGCCGAAGCCGTGCACCTCGAGGATCTCCATGAGCTGCGTCCCGATGCGCAGCGCCGGGTTGAGCGACGCGGACGAATCCTGCGGCACGTAGCTGATCGCGCCGCCGCGGATGCTGCGCAGCTTCCCGGCGTCCATGTCGAGCACGTTGTGTCCGTCGATCTCGACGCTCCCGCCGGCGATCTTGGCGCCGCGGCGCTGGTAGTCGAGCAGGCTGGTGCCCACGGTGGTCTTGCCGGAGGCCGACTCGCCGACGAGACCGAGCACCTCGCCGCGGTGGATCTCCATGGAGACCTCGTCGTCGATGTCGACGCCCGAGGGGTCGAGGACGATGCGCAGGCCCTCGACCTTGAGGACGAGCTCGCGCTCCTCGGTCGTGGCCGTCGTCGCCGTGGTCGCCGACTCCATCACTGCACCCCCGTGTCGCGCTCGATGCCGATCAGGGCGCGGCCGAGGCCGTCCGCGATCAGGTTGGTGCCGATCGTCAGGATGCCGATGAGCAGCACCGGCATGAGGACGGGCCACGGCTGGATGATGATGCCGATGCGGTTCTCGTTGATCATCAGGCCCCAGTCGGCCGCCGGCGGCTGCATGCCGAACCCGAGGAACGACAGCGCGGCGATGAGGCCGATGGAGTAGGTCAGCCGCAGGCCGAACTCGACCAGCAGCGGGCTGGTGATGCTCGGCAGGATCTCGTTGAAGAGGATCTTCCAGCGCGCGATGCCGAACGCCTCGGCGGCGCGCACGAAGTCGCGCTGCGAGACCTCGAGCGTCGCGGCGCGGGCGACGCGGGCGATGCGCGGCGCGTGCGACACCCCGACGATGACCACGATGAGCCACAGTCGCGGGCCGAGGATGGAGACGAACAACAGCGTGAGGACGATCTGCGGGAAGGCGAGCACGACGTCGAGGATGCGCATGACGGACTCGTCGATCCAGCGCCGCGCGTACCCGGTGATGAGCCCCAGGGTCACGCCGAGAGCGAGGCCGATGACGGTGGCCGCGAGGGCGAGCAGGATGACGGTGCGCCCGCCGTAGAGCACGCGCGTGAGCACGTCGTGGCCGATGTAGTCGCTGCCCAGCCACATCGTGGACGTCTCCGGCGGCGAGAACGGCGGCGCGACGAACTCCGTGGGCGAGTAGGGGGCCACCCAGGGGCCGGCCACGGCGATCAGGACGATGAAGGCGAAGATGCCGACGCCGATCTTGGTGCGCCCCATGCGCCACGCCTCACGCAGCATCATCAGCCACTCGGACCGTCTGCGGTCGGCGTGGACGACGGGAGGCTCGACGAGCTCGGAGTCGTTGACTCTGATCTCTGGAGTACTCATCGCAGACCCGTCCTCAGTCGTGGGCTGACAAGGATCGTGAGGATGTCGGCGGTCAGGTTGGCGAGCACGTACACCGCGGCGATGATGAGGCAGATGGCCTGCACCATCGGCATGTCACGGTTGGCCACGGAATCGACGAGCAGTGAGCCCATGCCGGGGAAGGCGAAGAGGTACTCGACCACGACGACGCCGCCGGCCAGCCACGCGAGGTTGAGCGCCGTGACCTGGAGCGCCGGAGCCAGCGCGTTGGGGACGGCGTGGCGGTTGAGCACCAGCCGCTCCGGCAGCCCCTTCAGCCGCGCCATCATCACGTACTCGCTCTCCAGCACCTCGATGGTGCTGGCGCGCAGGATGCGGGTGATGTACGGCGCCACCGCAAGGGTCAGCGTGAGCGCCGGCAGGACGAACAGCTCGAGTTGCTGGACGATCGGCACACTGGAGTCCACGCGCGAGACCGCCGGCAACACCTTGAACACCTGGGTCGCGAACAGGAGGATCAGAAGGATGCCGATCACGAACTCCGGCAGGGCCGCCAGCGCCAGGCTGCCGACGGTCGTGGTGACGTCGAACTTCGAGTCTCGTCGCAGCGCCGTCAGGGAGCCCAGAAGCAGAGAGACGGGCACGCTCACGAGGGCCGCGATGAACACCAGGATGAAGGAGTTGAGGACGCGCCGCCCGAGCAGATCGGTGACCGGCGTGCCCTGCGCGAGCGAGTTGCCGAGGTCGCCGGTGAGGACGCCGCCGAGCCAGTCGAAGTACTGCCGATAGAGGGGCTCGTTGAGTCCGAGCTGCTCCTTCAGCGCCTCGTAGCGCTCGACGTTCGCCGCCTCCCGGCCGAGGATCGCGCGGGCGGTGTCCCCGGGGAGGGCCTGCGTGGCCCAGAAGACGACCACCGACACCAGGAACAG
>DASUMX010000196.1:0-3883 GCA_036277455.1 Thermoleophilia bacterium | reverse complement strand
CGAGCGGCGGGCGGCGCGCAGGTCGCGGCACGAGGGAGTCGCGCGGGCGACCGCCACGGCTCCCGAGCAGGCAGCCGCCGCGGCGGCGCCGTGGACGGCGGCCGGGGACGCCGAGGCGGACGACGGGCGCGCTGCGGTGCGTGACGACGGAACGGCGGTCCGGGAGCGCGGCGAGGACGGCGCGTCCGGGACGGCGCGCACGACGCCGGCGCGGCAAGCTCGCCGCTCCGGCTGGGCGCCGCGCGTGGTGGCCAGCGCGGCGTTGCTGCTGCTGGCCGCCAGCTGGCTGCCGCCGTACCTGGCCCTGCGCGCCGAGAACGCCGCCCTGGCCGCCTCGAGCGACGGCGACGTCGCGACCGCGCTGGACCACGCGCGGCGGGCGGCCGCGTGGGACCCGCTCGCGGTGGGCCCCCTGATCACCGAGGCCACGCTCCTGCAGCAGCTCGGCCGCAACCGCGAGGCGCTCGAACGCCTGCAGGCGGCGACGAAGCTGCAGCCGCAGAACTTCGTCGTCTGGTACGAGCTCGGTGTCCTCCAGCACGGCACGCTCGGGCGGGACAAGGCTGCGAGAGCCGCCTTCACGCGCGCCCTGGCGCTGAACCCCGACGACGCCGCCAGCCGCTACGAGCTCGAGCTGCTTGCCCAGTAGGCCGTCGGCGACGGGCGTCGCGCCGGTCGCCAGCCTCCCGTGGTAGACTTCCGCCCGTAAACGGGGCTCTTTCTCACCTTTCACGGAGGTTCTGTTCCGCATGGATGCCGCTCCCATAGGGGTCGTCGGTACCGGGTACGTCGGCCTCGTCTCGGCCGTCTGCTTCGCTCACCTCGGGCACGACGTCGTGTGCATGGACGTCGACGAAGGCAAGATCGCCAGGCTCGAGCGGGGTGAAGTGCCCATCTACGAGCCGGGGCTCGAGAAGCTCGTCACAGACAACGCGGCGCGGCTCTCCTTCACCACGTCCACCGACGTGCTGCTCGAGCGCTGCCGCATCCTCTTCATCGCCGTCGATACGCCCCCCTCGCCCTCCGGCGACGCCGACCTCTCGCGCGTGCAGCACGCGGTGCGCGAGATCGCGGCGCGGGGCGGCCCGCGGCTGCTGGTCATGAAGAGCACGGTGCCCGTGGGCACCGGCGACAAGATCACGGCCGACCTCGAGGCGATGGGCGCGAGCGACATCACCTACGCGTCGAACCCGGAGTTCCTCCGCGAGGGCGCCGCCATCCAGGACTTCCTCGAGCCGGACCGCATCGTCATCGGGAGCTTCCGCGAGGAGGACGGAGCGGCGGTCGAGGACCTCTACCGTGGCATCGACACCCACGTGGTGCGCACCAGCGTGCCTACGGCGGAGATGGTCAAGTACGCCTCCAACGCGTTCCTCGCCACCAAGATCTCCTTCATCAACGAGATCGCCAACGTCTGCGAGCAGGTCGGGGCCGACGTGCGCACGGTCGCTCACGGCATGGGTCTCGACCACCGTATCGGCCCGCACTTCCTGCAGGCCGGCATCGGCTACGGGGGGTCGTGCTTCCCCAAGGACGTGCAGGCGCTCAAGCAGCTGGCGGGCAACACCGGCTACCACTTCCAGCTGCTCAACGCGGTCATCGAGGTCAACGCGCTGCAGAAGCGCCGCGTGGTCGGCAAGCTCAAGGAGCGGCTGGGTACGCTGCGCGGCGCCACCATCGCGCTGCTCGGGCTCACGTTCAAGCCCAACACCGACGACCTGCGTGAGGCGGCCTCGATCGTGCTGGCCGGCCGCCTCATCCACGAGGGCGCCAAGGTGATGGCCTACGACCCCATGCTCGACGCCGGCGAGCACCCGCTGTTCCCCGGCGTCGCGATCTGCGCGGATCCCCTCGCGGCGCTCGAGGGCGCCGACGCGGCGGTACTGGTCACCGAGTGGCAGGAGTTCGCGCGTCTCGACTGGAGCGCCGCCGCGGCCACCATGGCCCGCCCGCTCCTCATCGACGGGCGCAACTTCATCGACCCGCTCGTCGCGGCGGAGGCCGGGCTCGAGTACGAGGGCATCGGCCTGGGCGACGAGGTCCCTGCGCCCGTCGCCCGCTGAGCCCGTCATGAGCGCGGCGCGAGCCATCCCGCGGCAGGCCGTCATCCTCGTCGGCGGCGAGGGCACGCGGCTGCGCCCCGTCACCTCCCGCGTGCCCAAGCCCGTGGCGCCGGTGGTGGAGCGGCCGTTCGTCGCCTACATCCTCGACAACCTGGCCCTCCACGGGGTCGAGCGCGCGATCTTCTCCACGGGCTTCCTCGCGGAGGCCATCGAGGCCGTGATCGGCGACGGCGCCGGGTACGGCCTCGAGGTCGCCTACGCGGTCGAGGAAGAGCCGCTGGGCACGGCCGGCGCCATCGCCAACTGCGACGGCCTGCTCGACGAGGGCAGCTTCTACGTCTTCAACGGCGACGTGCTCAGCGACGTCGACCTGAGCGCCCTCGCCGCGACGCACCTGGACAAGGGCGGGATGGGCACCATCTTCCTCACGCCGGTCGACGACCCGCGGCGGTACGGCCTGGTGGAGCTCCACGAGGACGGGTCGGTCGCCAGCTTCCTGGAGAAGCCCGGGGAGTGGGAGGGCACGGCGCTCATCAACGCCGGCGTGTACGTCCTGGAGCCCGAAGTCCTCGAGATGATCCCGCGAGGGCGGTTGTTCTCGATCGAACGGGGCGTGTTCCCCAAGCTCGCCGCGGCAGGCTCGCTCTACGGCTACGTGGACCACGGGTACTGGCGCGACATCGGTACGCCGGACAGCTACCTGCAGGCGCACTTCGACATCCTCGAGCGGCAGGTCCGCACCTCTGTGGCGGACGAGCTCGGGGAGCAGTACCTGCACATCTCGCCGAGCGCCGAGGTCGATCCGGCGGCGCGCGTGGTGCCGCCCTGCTACGTCGCCGACGGGGCCCGTGTGGGCGCCGGGGCGCGCGTCGGTCCGCTCGCCGTCCTCGGCGCGGGCGCCGTGGTGGGCGAGGGCGCCACGGTGGTCGAGGCCGTGGTCCAGGCGGGCGTGGTGATCGGCGCCCACGCGCAGGTCGAGGGCAGCATCCTGGTCCAGGGCTCCAGCGTCGGCGCCGGGACGCAGCTCAGCGGCGCCGTCCTCGGTGAGGGCTGCGTGGTCGGCGCCGGCAACCGGCTCGCCGGTGGCATCTGCGTGTACCCGGACACAAGGCTTCCCGACAACTCCATCCAGTTCTACGAACAGCTGCGCGGCAGGGAGGGCTCATGACGATCCCGGACGGCATCTTCAAGGCCTACGACGTCCGTGGCCTCTACCCGCAGGAGCTCGACGAGGCGGCGGCGGAGCGCATCGGGTGCGCCCTGGCGCAGCAGCTGGGCGCGTCGCGGCTCGGCGTGGGCATGGACCCGCGCCCGTCGTCCACGGGGCTGCTGGAGGCCTTCGCCGCCGGCGCCGCCGCGGGCGGCGCCTCCACCGTCGACTTCGGCCTCGTCCCGACCGAGATGCTCTACTTCGGCGTCGCCTCTCGCGGGCTGGACGGCGGCGCGATGATCACGGCCTCGCACAACCCGCCGCAGTACAACGGGATGAAGCTCGTGGGCGAGGGCGCGCTGCCGCTGAGCGGCGACGCCGGCATCCCGGAGCTCAAGGAGCGCAGCCAGGCGCTCGAGGAGCTGCCGGCACGCAGCGCCGGCGCCGGCCTCGAGCGCGTCGACCTGTACCCGGCCTTCGTCGAGCACCTGCACGGGCTCGTCGACGTCGCCGCGTTCCGCCCGTACAAGGTGGTCATGGACGCCGCCAACGGCGTCGCCGGCAAGCTGGCGCCGCGGGTGTTCGCGGGCACGGCGATCGACGCCGTCGAGATGTACTTCGAGGTCGACGGCACCTTCCCCAACCACTCGCCCAACCCGCTCCTCGAGGA
>DASUMX010000195.1:0-8584 GCA_036277455.1 Thermoleophilia bacterium | reverse complement strand
GCCTCGAGGAGCGTGCCGTCGGCCAGGGTCGCGCCACCGACCTTGGGCGCCACGATCTTGACCGTGGCGCCGGCCTCTGTGGCGGCCGCCTTCAGCGCCTGGACGGCGTCCCCGTCCGAGCCGTCGGCCACGAGGATGGCGACCTGCCGGCCCTCGAGCGTGTCCTTCATCTTGCCGATCAGCTGGAGCGCCGGCGACCGGTCGAGGTCCACGGGGGCCACAGCCGTCGGCGGCGCCTCGGGCAACGGGTCGAGCGCCAGGCCGGCGGCCACCCGCTTGGCCAGGTCGGCGTCGATGTGCCGCAGGTGGCCGACCATCGCCTGGCGGATGTGCACGTGCGCCACCTTTGAGAGCTCGAAGACGAGCGCCGAGGCGAGGTGGGCCTGCTCCGGAGGCGACTGGCTCAGGTAGAACTGCCGCGCCTGGCTGTAGTGGTCGGCGAAGCTCTCGGCGCGGATGCGCCCCTTCTCGCCGCTCTCGGCGGCCGCGAACGAAGTGAACCCGCCGTCCGCCGCCTCGCGCGGCAGGTCGTCGGGGGTGTCCGCCAGCGAGTTCGGCTCGTACGCCACGCGACCCTTCGGCTGCGTCATCTGCATGTGCCCGTCACGCTGGTGGTTGCCGAACGGGCACTTGGGCGCGTTGATCGGGAGCTGGTGGAAGTTGGGCGAGCCCAGCCGCGAGAGCTGCGTGTCGAGATACGAGAACAGCCGTCCCTGCAGCAGCGGGTCGTTGGAGAAGTCGATGCCGGGGACGATGTTGGCGGGGCAGTACGCCACCTGCTCGGTCTCGGCGAAGAAGTTGTCGGGCCAGCGGTCGAGGACCATCCGCCCGATGACGCGCAGCGGCATGATCTCCTCGGGGATCAGTTTGGTCGCGTCGAGGTGGTCGAAGGGGAGCTTGTCCGCCTCCTCCTGCGTGAACAGCTGGACGGCCAGCTCCCACTCCGGAAAGGCGCCGCTCTCGATGGCCTCGTACAGGTCGCGGCGGTGGAAGTCCGGGTCGGCGCCCGCGATCTTGACCGCCTCGTCCCAGAGCGTGGACTGCAGGCCGAGCTTGGGCCGCCAGTGGAACTTGACGAACGTCGACTCACCCGCCGCGTTGACGAGCCGGAAGCTGTGCACGCCGAACCCCTCCATCATGCGCAACGAGCGCGGGATGGTGCGGTCCGACATGATCCACATGACCATGTGCATGGACTCCGGGGTGAGCGAGATGAAGTCCCAGAAGGTGTCGTGTGCGCTCGCCGCCTGGGGGAAGGCCCGGTCCGGCTCCATCTTCACCGCGTGGACGATGTCGGGGAACTTGATCGCGTCCTGGATGAAGAACACCGGGATGTTGTTGCCGACGAGGTCCCAGTTGCCCTCCTTGGTGTAGAGCTTGACCGCGAACCCGCGCACGTCGCGCGGCGTGTCGATGGAACCGGCGCCGCCGGCCACGGTCGAGAAGCGCGCGAACACAGGCGTCTTCTCGCCGACCTCCGTGAGGACCTTGGCGGTCGTGTACTCCGCGAGCGAGTCCGTCAGCTCGAAGAAGCCGTGCGCGGCGCTGCCGCGCGCGTGCACGATGCGTTCCGGGATGCGCTCGTGGTCGAAGTGGAAGATCTTCTCGCGCAGGACGAAGTCCTCGAGCAGGGTCGGCCCCGTGCGGTGGGCGCGCAGCGAGTTCTGGTTGTCGGAGATGCGGAGGCCCTGATTGGTGGTCAGGGCGGGGGCGTCACCCTCCGCGCGCTGATGCACCTCGTCGGCCGCGCCCCGCGCCACCTCCGGCGGTGCGGCGCGCTTCGCGCGCTTCGCCGGCTTCCTCTTGGCCTGGCGTGCCTTCTTCTCAGCCATGGCGATCCCCCCGTTTCAGCCTTCGAGCTTGCTCTTGGCGGCCTCGAACTGCTCGTACAGGGACTCGGGCTCGCCTTCGGCGAGCAGCGGCCGGGCGCCCTCGAACAGCGTGCCCTCCTCCTCCTCGACGTGGTGCTCCACGCTCTCCTTGAGCACCGCCAGCTTGGCCATGAACTTCTCGTCGTCCGAGGTCGTCTGCGCCATGTCTGTGAGGACCTTGACGACCACCTTGTGCTCCTCGTAGCCCTCGAGCACGGTGTCGCGTACCGACTCCTCGTCCTCGAGTCGCTTGTAGAAGACCTGCTCCTCTGCCTTGGAGTGGGCCGTGAGCTCGGTGCGCAGCGTCTCGAAGGTCGCCTCATCGCGGCCGCTCTCGAGCTTGGCGATGAGTTTGCTGACCTCCTCGTGCTCGCTGTGCAGTTCCTCGAAGATGTCCATCGGGTCTCCTCCCGGGTCGGATTGGTGTACGGCCGCGTGCGTGCGGCCCGCAAAACTCCTACCCGGCTCATGCGATGCGTGACGGCATCGCCGTTACGCCGGATACCGCCGGCTTGTGGGCGAGAACTGCACCTCGTTGTCCCCGCGTGATGAAGCTCCCTGCCGTCGTCTCTGTCCGCTGTGAGATGGCACGGGACGGCTATCTCGGGTCGGTCAGATGACCGAGTGAGAGACCGTGCTTGCGGCTATCCCCCCATCAGTGCGCATGGCCGATGCGCACCGAAGCCCTGGGTCCTAAGCTCATCTCCCCGGTACGGCGCGAGAGACGTGCGGGCCCTCACGGCGCGGAAGGATCGCGCCGTGAGCACCTCAAGAGCCTCTGACGGCTGGCAAGACTGGAGGATGAGCAATGACCCGGCGATGCGGGACGATGAGCCGTGACGAGGTGGTGCAGTCGGAGCGCAGGGCCTGGACGGAGGACCACGAGCGCGCGCGTCTGTACTTCTATGACGGCATCAACTTCTGGTACCGACGCGGCCGCAGTGAGCCGCAGCAGATTCCCATCTGGAGCGCCCCCCGGGGGGGATGGCGGCATCGCGAGGATTGCCGCTGCACGAGGTGTCGATCGCAGGCCCTCATCGGTAGCATCGGCTGAGAGGGGAGATGGGACAGGCGCTGGCCTCCGCCAGGCAGCTGGAGCGGCGTGAGGTCAGGACCTCCGCGAGCTACTCCGGACCCAGCTCCTGCGTGGAGACGTCCGGCTCTTGCCCGGCGACGCAGCTCCGCCCTCGTTCCTAGGCTTCGATCTCTTCAGCGTAGCCTTCTGCGCAGCAGTAGCCCTTGCTCATCCCGAACTCCTTGAAGGTCTCGCAGTCGCCGCAGATGCAACGCTGCATGTACTCGTCTTTGGTCGGGACTGCCGGCATGGCGTCTCTCGTTGAACGACTGGTTCAGGCTGCCTGCGACCGCGCCGACTGCTTGTGTCACTCGGTTGTCGGCGTTGGCTTCGTCTTCAGAGGCTCGATGGCGGGTCCGTGCAAGACCTCGCCGCTCTCGGTGAACCGTGAGCCGTGACAGGGGCAGTCCCAGCTGCCCTCCGCTTCGTTCCACTGCGTCGTGCAGCCCATGTGGGTGCAAGCCGGGTCGCCGCTCACCATCTTTTCGAACACCAGGCTCTTGATGCTCACGGCCGCCTGGCTCAAGAGCTTGCCGGCGCCGTGCAGGAGCGAACGTTCCCACGGATCGTAGAGCTCGGACCAGGGCGTCGATCGGCCCTGGATGGCCTCGCTCATGATGCGCGCCGCGACCATGCTGTGCGTCATGCCCCAGCCCTTGAAGCCTGTAGCCATCCAGACGCGGTCAATGTCCTTGCGGAAGCGGCCGATGAAGGGCACGTCGTCGTTCGTCCAGATGTCCTGGGTCGACCAGGCGAACTCCAGGGCATCGGGCTGGAAGGTATCGGCCGCCCAGCCCTCGAGGGCTTGGTAGCGTGCCCGCGTGTCGCCACCCTCGCCCGTCCGATGCGGCTCACCGCCCATGAGGAGGTACGACGCGCCGTCAGCTGTGGTCTGCGGCCGCAGCGACTTGTGGTCGTCGGCGACCGTGATGAACATGCCCTGCGGCGGCTCGGACGCGCGGCCCGCCACGACGTAGGAACGCCGCGCCATGGCCCGCATGCTCAGCGGCCCATGGTCGAAGACCGGGAAGTGGGTGGCTACGACCACGTGCTCCGCCGTGACGACGCCGCGGTCCGTGGTGACGCTCATGGCCTCGTCATCGAGCGACAACGCCGTCGTCTGTTCGTGCAGGCGGCACCCGCCGCCGTCGATGAGCTCGGCGAGCGCCTTCATGTAGTGGCCGGGATGGAAGTGAGCCTGATCGGCCAGCCATACCCCGCCGCGCGTCTCATAGGGCAGAGGGAGGTCGTCGCGGACGTCCGCCGCGAGGCCGGCGGCTCGCGCCGACTCCGCCTCAAGCTCGACCTCTTCGCGCTCCTGCGGGGTGACCGCATACGTGCACGCGGCCTGCCGCATGAGGTCGCAGTCGATGGCCTCGGTCGCGATCAACTCCAGCATCGCCTCCAGGGCGCGCTGGTTGGCGTCCGCGTAGACGGACGCCTTGTCGGGGCCGAACATCCCCTCGAGACGGTGGTAGGCGAGCCCGTGCAGAGCGGTGATCTTGGCCGTGGTGTGACCGCTCACGCCGCGGCCGAGAAGGTGTCGCTCGATCAGTACGACCTCTGCGCCGGCTCGCTTGAGCAGGTAGGCCGTCTGCAGGCCGGTCATGCCACCGCCGATGACGAGCACCTGCGCGCGCGTGTCACCAGGCAGGGGCGAGTACGTCGGCATCTCGGTGGTCGCGACCCACAGGGAGTGACGCTGCGGTGAGGTCTCCATCTGGCTCCTTTCGTCGCGCAGGGCCAGGGGAGCGAACCGACCCACGGTCGCAGCCAGGAACCCGATCTCAGGCGCTCCCCAAGGCTCCTCTTGCACTACCCGTGGCCGCAAGGCTTACGCCGTCGACGCATGGGTGGAGCCGGCGTGGAGAGGCGGCGGCACCTGAAAGGGTGCGGGCGAATACGCAGCGCGTAGCGCTCAGGTCGGGCGGTGACCGGCGGACTGATCATCCCGCCACAGCAGGATGACACGGGTGCCTTCATCCCTGGCGCTGGCCAGTGTCAGGTCGGCTCCTATCTCCGCCGCGCGCTCCCGCATCGAGCGAAGGCCGAGGTGTCCTGGTCCGAAGTCCCGCGGCTCGAAGCCGCACCCGTTGTCGCTGACCTCGATCCTGGCCTCCGCTTCACCGAGGGACGCCTCGACGCGGGCCCGAGTGGCCCTCGCATGTCGCGCGAGGTTGTTCAGCGCCTCCTGGGCAACACGATAGAAGGCCACATGGACGGCGGTCGGCAGCGCCGAGGTCCCTTCCACTGTGAGCCCGACCTGTGTGCTCGTGCGTCCCTCGATGGCGTCGACCAACTGGCGCAGGAGCGTCTCCATCGGAAGGTCTTCCAGCCGCTCGCCGCGCAGCTCGAGCAGCATGGTCCGCAGCTCGGCGAGCGCACCGCGGCAGAGTCGGCTCACCTGCGCGGCCGTCTCTGCGATCTGAGGATCGGCGCACTTGCCGGCCTCGCTCAGAGCCTCCGCCTTCAGCGATGCGGCGAAGATCGCCTGACTCACGGAGTCGTGCAGATCGCGGGCCAGGCGCGCCCGCTCCAGCTGCTTGGCGCGCTCTGCCTCGCTCTCCCGCAGCGCTTCTTCGGCAGCCCGGCGATCGGTGACGTCCTGGGTGATGCCGAAGCCGCCGAGCAGCCGGCCGGACTCGTCGTACTCCAGAAACGCCTTCTCACGCACCCACTTGACCCGCCCAGCCACGAGCAGCCGGTGCTCTATGTCGTACGGCTCGCCCCGCAAGCCCGCCCTCCACCGCCTGTCGACGAGGGCGCGGTCGTCGGGATGCACGACTCCCAGGAAGGTCTCATAGGTCAGCGGGGCTCCGACGGGCATCCCGAAGATGCGGTAGTTCTCGTCCGACCACGTGAGGACGTTCTCGCGGATGTCCAGACGCCAGCTCCCGAGATGCCCCACAGCCTGGGCCCGGTCCAGGTCCTCTCGACTCTGACGAAGCTCCTCTTCGAGCTTCACCTGCGTCCGGTCGATCATCGTCATAGCATACGTCTCCGCACACGGCCGCAGCGAGGGAGGGGCCGGCGTATCCCGCCGGCCCCTCCGAGCTGATGTAGGCTGGTGGCCCCGGCGTACTCCCGCGGCGCCGGCGACCTCCGCGTCAGACGGCGACGGTGCCGCGCCAGGAGCCGGTCTCTTCGCCCCGGCTCTCGATGAAGCGCTTGAAGCGCTCGAGATCGCCCTTGACCTGGCGGTCGACCACGCCGAGCAGGTCGCCGGCGCTCTCGAGCAAGCCCTGCGGCTCGTACTCCATGCGCAGGTGTACCTTGGTCGTGGTGTCGCCGAGGCTCTGGAACGTCACGATCCCGCCGTTCGGCTCACCGCCGACGCTCGACCACGCGATGCGCTGGTCGGGGATCTGCTCCACGATCTCGGCGTCCCACTCCCTGGTCTGTCCGCCGATCTCGGCGACCCAGCGCAGGCGCCGGTCGTCCAGCTGGTGGACCGACTTCACGTTCTCCATGAACTGGGGGAAGCTCTCGAACTGCGTCCACTGGTTGTAGGCGGTGGTGAGGTCTACGTTCACGTCGATGGATGATTCCACGGTCGCCATTGAAGCTGGCCTCCCTGTCGCTTGTCCTTCCTTACTCTTTGGGTCTTCCACCGGCTCGGCGGTCTACACGCCATGCCGTGGCCTGGCGATCCCGTTGCACGCCTCGTCATCGGTGCGGGGTCTCGGCGCGAGGAAGCGGGGGAATGCCGCGAAGTATGGGAGGGTCGTCTGCAACGGCTTCGGCCTCGACGAGGGTGCGGACCCCGCGGCTGCGGCGGTCCGACACGGGGGCGCCCGGCATCCGCCGGCGCCGCCGAGGGGGGTCGTTCTTCTATCTCTGGCCTGACGGGGAGCGGGTCAGGGACGAAGCCACGCTGCAGCGGATCGCCGACCTCAAGATCCCCCCCGCCTGGCGCCAGGTCTGGATCTCGCCGTGGCCGGACGGACACCTGCAGGCGCTGGGCACGGACGCCGCAGGGCGGCGCCAGTACCTCTATCACGAGCGCTGGCGCCTGCGGCGCGAGTCCAGGAAGTTCGCACGCATGGAGGCGTTCGCGGCGGCACTGCCGGGTCTTCGCCGCCAGGTGTCCGAGGCGCTCGCGCTTCCGGGCCTGCCGCGCGAGCGCGTGCTGGCGTGTGCCGTGCGCCTGCTCGACCGCGCCTACGTCCGCTCCGGGGGCAGCGAGTACGTCGCGAACGGCTCGTTCGGTCTGGCGACGCTGCGCCGCGAACACGCAGTCGTGCGGGCGCACGGGCGGATCCTGCTGAAGTTCCCCGGGAAGGCCGGGGTGCTGCAGCGCCGCAGCCTGGTGGACCCGGAGGCCGGCCGCGTCCTCCGGTCGCTGAAGCGGCGCGACGGCGGTGGGGAGGAACTGCTCGCGTACCGTGGTCGCGACGGCGCCTGGGTCGACGTGCGTTCGGCCGACATCAATGCGTACATCAAGCAGGTGACGGGCGGCGACTTCACCGCCAAGGACTTCCGCACGTGGCACGCGACGGTGCTCGCCGCCGTGGCGCTGGCCGTCTCGGTCCCGGCGATGAAGCCGGAGAGCGCGCGCCGGCGCGCCGTCGCGCGCGCCGTCGCCGAGGTATCCGACTACCTCGGCAACACGCCGGCGGTCTGCCGCCGCTCCTACGTCGACCCCCGGGTGATCGACCGGCACCGGGAGGGGAGGACGATCGTCGCCGCGCTCGACCGCGTGGGTGGTTGCGCGGCGCAGGACGACACCGAGGCCTGGGAGGGGATCGAGGCCGCGGTGCTCGGCCTCCTCGACGGCGCGGTTCCCAGGCTGGACCGGCGCTTCGCCTGGCTGGTCGCCGCCTGACGTGCGGTCCCGCTAGCCGCGAGCCGGCACGTCGAACGTGACGTAGGACTGACCGCCCGGGCGCCGGCCGAGGACGCTGCGCGAGACGTTGAGCACGCGGATGCCGCCGCTGGTCAGGCCCTCCGCGAAGCCGTCGTGGGCATGCCCGTGCACCGCCACGGCGGCGCCGTGCCGGTCGAGCACCTCCTCGAGCAGCGAGTCGCCCAGAAAGGGGTGGATCTGCGGCGGCTCGCCGGCGAGCGTCGCCGCGACCGGCGCGTAGTGCAGGACGGCCACGCGGTGCCGGGTCTCCAAGCTCGCCAGCGCGTGGTCCAGAGCCGCCGCCTCGCGCACGGCCACCTCCACGAAGGCCTTGATGGCCGCCTCGCCGAACGCCGCGAGGCGATGAGGCGTGAACCCGCCGGCGAAGCCTTTGACGCCCGCGAAGCCCACGCCGTCCAGCTCCCAGGCGGTGCCGTCGAGCAGGTGGATGCCGCCGTCGCGCAGCAGCGCGGCGAGCTCGGCGGCGCGGCCGCTCTCATGGTCGTGGTTCCCGAGCACCGCCACCACGGGGAGGCGGAGCCCCTCGAGCGCGCGCAGCAACTCCTCGCCCTCCTCGAGCAGGCCGAGGTTGGTGAGATCGCCGCCCACGAGCAGAACGTCCGCCGCATCCCGCACGCCCTGAAGGATGCGGCTCATCTCCGGGCCTCCCTCTACGCCGCAATGCAGATCGGCGATCGCGGCGATCCTCACAGCGGTCTCCCCGAGCGATCGAGGATGGGGGGATGAGCACCGGCGTCGCGATAGCCTCGCTCGGCGACGTCGACCCGGAAC
>DASUMX010000194.1:0-14853 GCA_036277455.1 Thermoleophilia bacterium | reverse complement strand
TCGTCGGAGATGATGTAGCCGGCGGCCTCGCCCGCGTACACGTTGAGGCGCGTCGTGCCCCAGGCGTGGTCGTGGTAGAACATCAGCCGCGCGCTCTGCTGGTTGGTGTAGTAGAAGGTCATGACGCCGTCCCGCGGGTCGTTGCCCACGGGCATGTCGGGCACGTAGCGCACGTCAACGCCCTCGGGCCACGGCGTGTCCTCGTTGGCGGGGGTGATCCACTGGTGCGGCGTACCGTCGCTGATCCACGGGCTGATGCCGCCGTGGAGGTGCAGGGTGGCGCGGTTGTCCTTGAAGCAGTCGGGCGACTTGGGCGCCTCGCTGCAGACGGGGTTGCGCACCCCGTCCATGACGGAGCCCTCGTCGACCGGGTCGGCCAGACCCATGGGGCCCATGCCGGAGCCCATCAGCGTGCTGTCGGTGGGCAGGAAGAGGTCGCCGTCGGAGCCGGTCGGCAGGAGGTTGCGGAACACGATGCGCACCGGCTTGTTCTTGGTGGCGGCGATGACCGGGCCGAGCCACTGCGGGGAGGTGACGCCGTAGGCCTGCAGGCCGTCGATCATGACCGGCACCTTGGTCCCGTCGAGGAGCTCGTTCTCCAGCGGGTAGCCGGTGGTCGCAGCGTCCGCCGACGTGTCGATCTGGACGTAGGCGCGCGCGAGCGTCGCCGGCAGGTCGGTGTTGAACTTGGACCGGTATTGGATAAGGCCGATCTCGTACTCGTCGGACAGGATGGGGTTGCCGTCCGGGTCGGGGTAGGTCTTCTCCTCGGGCACACCGAGGGGGAGGAACTTGCCGAGGTTGTTCGCGGCCGCGGCATCCTCGCAACTGCCGGGGACGGCGGGGTTGCAGAGCATGGGCAGCTGGTCCTGGAACTTCCGGATGCCGCCGCCGGTGACGTAGCCGGAGCCGGCGGCCGTCACGTCGATCGCGCTGATGAGGCCGTTGTTCACCGCAGCTGTGGCGGTGGCGCCGGAGCCGGTGCCGACGGAGTCCGTGATGGTCACGGTCGGAGCCGAGGTATAGCCGGCGCCGAACGTGAGGAGGTGCACGGTGGTGACGTTGATGGTGGCGACCGCCGAGGCGCCCGCGCCGGCGTTGGCGACCGGGTCCATCAGTGTGCCGTCGCGGATGACGACGGTCGGCGCCGTGGCGTACCCCGAGCCGGGGTTGGTGATGGTGATGCCGGTGATCGCCCCGTTGGCGTCGATCGTCGCGGCCGCCTCGGCCTTGATGCCGTTGGGGTCGTCCGGCATGTCGAAGTCGACCGTCGGGAACTGGTAGCCGGTGCCGGCGTTCTGCAGCGTGATCGCGTCGACGCCGCCGTAGGCCGTCGCGGTCGCGTCCGCGGTCGCGCCGCCGCCGGAGATGGTGACGACGGGCGCCTTGTAGCCGCTGCCGGGGTTGCCGACGGTGACGGCCACGATCGCCCCTGTGCTGGTGATCGTCGCGCTCGCCGCTGCCCCGGTCCCGGCTCCCGTGATGCCGACCGTCGCCGTGGTGTAGCCGCTGCCCGGGTTGGTGACGTGGATCCCTGTGATGACGCCGTTGCCGCCCACCGTGGCGACGGCCGCGGCGCCCGTACCGTCACCGTCGATGGTGACGGTGGCGTCGGGCAGGGTGAGCGGGCTCAGGGCCCAGTTGGGCCAGGGTCCAAAGTAGTGGGGTACGGTGGTGCTGTCGGTCGGGCCTGTGGGCATCGCTTCGCCCTGGCTCATCTTGACCATGAACAGCGCGGTGAGCAACGCCACCACGATGAACACGAGGATGCTGGCCCTCGCCAGCGACATGTGCCGTGCGACTCTGGCAGCCATCTGAAACCCCTTCCCCTGTGCCTACAACCCCGACTTTTCTACGTCGTTGCCGACGCATGTTGGTGAGTCCGCCGGTGGGGCCACGCAGGCGCTCGCGCCCCACCGGGACGAATCCGGGCTAATCATGACCCGATTTCTCAGGTAGCGAACACGGCTGGAAGGCCTGACTTCACCTAGACAAACGTCATAGGCATGCTGGGCGGGACGCTCGGAACCGCGTCTCGACGCGCCCAGCTGGGGGCGTCAATCCCCGTTGCCTGCCGCGGCAACACCGTCGGGGCGCAGGGTCCCGTCGGCCATCTCGAGGTGACGGGTGCCGAAGGAGATGAGGTTGCGCGCGTGCGTCGCCATGATGATGGTGATGCCCTGCTCCCTGTGGATGCGGCTGAAGATCTCCATGATCTCGGCCTCGGTGTCCTGGTCGAGATCGCTGCTCGGCTCGTCGGCCAGCAGGAGCGTCGGGCGGTTGATGAGCGACCGGGCGACGACCACCCGCTGCTGCTGCCCGGCGGAGAGCTCGCGCGGCAGCGCGTCGGCGCGATGGCCGAGGCCCACCGTCTCGAGCAGCTCGCGCGCCCGCCCGGCGGCGTCGGCGTGCTCCTCGGCGCTGAACTCGAGCGGCAGCGTCACGTTCTGCGCCAGCGTGAGCCCGGGCAGCAGGCTCGGGAACTGGAAGACGAACCCCATGGTGCGGTTGCGCAGGTTGCTGCGCTCGGCGTCGCTGATGCTCCACAGGTCGACGCCCTCCACCTTGACGCTGCCGCTCGTCGGCGTCGCGAGGCCCGAGGCGATGTTGAGCAGCGTGGTCTTGCCGCAGCCGGAGCGTCCGGTGAGGATGAGGAACTCGCCGGTCTCGACGTCGAGGTCGACGTC
This sequence comes from Thermoleophilia bacterium, assembly GCA_036277455.1. Classification (GTDB taxonomy): domain Bacteria; phylum Actinomycetota; class Thermoleophilia; order UBA2241; family UBA2241; genus CAIXSE01. The sequence continues at coordinate 12,166 of DASUMX010000194.1, read as the reverse complement.
GCGCAGCGCGGCGAACGTCGCCGCGTCCTTGTCGCCGTAAGCCTTGCCGACCCCCCGCAGGGATACCGCGGTCATCTCCCTCACTCCCTCATCGCGACGGCCGGCTCTTGACGCGAGGCGCGCAGGGCGGGCACGAACGCCGCCGCCGCCGCGACCGCCAGCGCGCCCAGCATGCCGACGACCACGAGCCCGATGAGGCTCGGCGCCGAGGGCAGCAGGATCGTGAACCCGAGCGCGGACACCAGGAGGTCGTGGAAGAAGTAGACCACGACCGCGGCCAGCACGACGCCCGCGAGGCCGCCGGCCAGCGCCAGCAGGGCGGCCTCGGTCATGTAGGCGAGGAGCACGAAGCGCTGCGTCGCACCGAGCGCGCGCAGCACCCCGATCTGGCGGCTGCGCTCGTTCACGGACATCCAGAAGATGACCGCCATGAGCGTCAGCGACAGGATGACGGTGAGCACCACGATCACGATGAGCGTGCGCAGCACGCCCGAGATCTGGTCTCCGTAGGAGCTGAACATCTGCACCGACGGCACCGCGTCCACCTCGGGCACGGCCTCGCCGATCGCCATGGCGACCTCGCTGCGATCGGCGCCGTCGGCGACCTTGACGAGGACCGACGAGACGGTGTCGGAGAGGACGGGGAGCGCCATCTTGGCCTCGGTCTGCGACACCTGCTGCATGGCGTATGCCGTCGGGTAGGTCATGAACAGCGTCTGGTCCAGGTTGGTGCCCGTGCGCTCGAGGTTGGCGACGAGGTCGAAATCGTAGCCGTAGAGCTTGATCTTGTCCTCGCCCTCCGGGACGAACACGTCCGAGCCGCCGACGGCCTGGCCCTCCTGCAGGTCCTGGCCGAGCTTCTCCTGGAGCCAGGGCTCGATGGTGAAGTCGGTGACCGGGTCGAAGGCGAACATGAACATCAGCGACACCGAGCAGCAGGACGAGTTCGCCATCGACGTGAGGTAGAGCTGCGGCGAGGCCTGAGCGACGCCGGGCACGCTCCTGACCTTGTCGACCACCCCGCGCGGCATGTAGGTGTTGGTCGCGTTGCCCAGGAGCAGCGCGCCCTCCACCCCGCTGACGGATCCGCGGGGGACCACCACGACATCCGCGCCGAGCCGCTCGCGCGCGAGGCGCAGGCTCTCCTGGCCGCCGCGGGAGATGACGACCGTGGTGAGCACCATGGCGGCGACGAGCAGCGCGCAGCCGCCGACGAGCCAGCTCCGCAGGGGGTTGCTGGAGATCCCCGAGCGGGCGAGCCTGATCAAGCTATGAGGGCTCAGGCCGGGCACCCTCTCACGCGGCGGCCGCGGCCTCCGCGGGGCCGTCGGTGGGGCGCCGCATCTCGCCCAGCACCAGCACGGCGATGCCGAGCGCGACGGTGATGCCGCCGGCGATGAGCAGGGTGGGCTTCATCTGTGTGTTGCAGACCATCTCGGGGTTCATGCAGACCCCGATGACGGATGTCGGGATGAGGATGGTGAGGACCCCGAGGAGCGTGGTCACGATGCCGATCACGCGGATGGTCTCCTTGCGCCGGGCGAAGAGGAGCAGCGCCCCGAGCGCGATGAGCGGGACGCCGGCGACGATCTCCGCGCGCGCCGACCAGAGGCACTTCATCATGCGGTACGGCACGGCGGCGGACTCCATGGTGCCCTCCATGGCCACCGTGCTCGCGACCTCGATCACCCCGGCGTCGCTGGTCTGCATGTTGAGGGTGGCAGGCTGGTCCTTGCCGGCCTCGCAGTTGGTGTACTGCGGCACGATGATGATGACCAGCCCCATGATGATGATGAGGACGGCGAGCACTTTCACTGAGGCCCCTTCCCGGAAGCGGGTCCCGTCCGGCGTCGGGACCCATGCTGCCGCGATTGTATGGTAGCGTTTTGAGCCCGTCCAGAATCGCTTGCGGCGACGCGGACGGGGCGGACCTCGGGAGGGCGACCTGGACGGCCACAGACCGGCAAGGCTGACGGCGGCTCTGGCCGCGCTGACCGCAGCGGTCACGCTCGCCGCCGGTCTCGCCGCCTGCAGCGGCGACGAGGCGGCGGGGCCGCAGGCCGGCGTCGCGCCGCGAGGGGCCTCGGCCGTCGACGCGGGGGTCACCAACGGCGCCACCACCTACCTCGCCCGCGACCTCATCGCCATCATGGCCGACGCGCCCTCGCAGGACGCCCGCTTCGCCGCCGCGTCGCTGGCCGCCCAGAAGGATGCCGCCGGACCCGCAGCTCCCGAGCCGCGCCTCGACCCCGGCGCGACCCCCGACTACTTCGGCATCGCCAACTGGGCCAACAGCCCGCGGCTGCGGAAGTTCGTGGACAGGCTCCCGGGTGTCGGTCCCGACGCGGCCAACGCGCTCGGGCAGTACATCCCGGTGGCCGTGCCCGACACGGTCACGTATCCCGGCGCGGACTACTACGAGCTGGCGGTCCGCGAGTACTCGGAGCAGCTGCACAGCGACCTCCCCCGGACCCGCCTCCGCGGCTACGTGCAGCTCAACCAGGGGACGGACGCGAGCGGGCGCAACACCGTGCGGCCGGCCGGTATCCACTACCTCGGGCCGCTGATCCGCGCCCGCCGCGGGCGCCCGGTGCGCATCAAGTTCGTCAACCAGCTGGCGCCCGGGGCGGCCGGCGACCTCTTCCTGCCCGTCGACACCACGACGAGGGGGACCGGGACCGGCCCGGACGGCGGAGAGGACGTCTACCCGCAGAACCGCGCGTCGCTGCACCTGCACGGCGGGCTCACCCCCTGGATCAGCGGCGGCTCGCAGTACCAGTGGATCACGCCGGCGGGCGAGAAGAGCCCCTACCGTTCCGGGCCCAGCCTGGTCAACGTCCCCGACATGTGGTTCGACGCCCGTGGCGTGCCGGTCGCCGAGGGCGCGCCCGGAGCCACCAACGACCCGGGCCCGGGCGCCACCACGCTCTACTTCCCCAACGACCAGAGCGCCCGCTTCCTCTGCCTGCACGACGACACCTACGGCCTCACGCGCCTCAGCGTCTACGCGGGCGAGGCGGCGCCCTACCTCCTGGGCGACGAGGTAGAGGACGAGCTGGTGGAGACCGGGACCGTCCCGGCCGAGGAGCTGCCGCTCGTCATCGAGGACAAGACCTTCGTCCCGGCGGCGGAACGGCTGCGGACCACCGATCCCACCTGGGACATCGCCCGCTGGGGAGGCCTCGGCGCCCTCTGGTATCCGCACGTCTACATGCCCAACCAGAACGGCGTGGGCGAGGAGGGCGCCGTCAGCGACCAGCCCACGATCAACGCCAAGGGGCGCTGGGACTACCTCCCCTGGTACTGGACCGGCTACACGGGGACGGAGAACGGCCCCGTCGCCAACCCGCTCTTCGGAACGGTCCCCTCGCAGCCCGAGGAGAACCCCGGCACGCCCAGCCCCTCCGTGGTGCCCAACGCGTTCCACGACACCATGCTGGTCAACGGGACCGCCTACCCGTATCTGGAGGTCGAGCGCAAGGCCTACCGGCTGCGCATCCTCAACGCCTGCGGCGACCGCCAGCTGAACCTGCAGCTCTACTACGCGACGTCCAACGAGATCGACGAGACCGCCGCGGACGGCTCCCCCGAGCTGCAGACAGCCTCGGGCGACGTGTCCATGCTGCCGGCGCAGCCGTCGATGAGCGGTGGCTGGCCGGCGCGCTGGCCGACGGACACCCGCGTGGGAGGGGTGCCGGACCCCAAGGCCGCCGGACCGGCGATGATCCAGATCGCCAACGACGGCGGCCTTCTGCCCCGGGCGGTGACGCACAAGCCCACGCCCGTGGGCCTCGAGAACCGGCTCCCCACCGACCAGGAGGCGTCGATGGGCGAGTACGCGTCCATCGTCGCCGTGACGACCAAGGCGCTCTACCTGGCGCCCGGCGAGCGCGCCGACGTCATCGTGGACTTCTCGAAGGTCCCGGCCGGCTCCAAGCTGATCCTGTACAACGACGCGCCGGCCCCAGCCCCCAACGGAGACGGCCGCGTCGACTACTACACGGGCGATCGCGACAAGACGGCGATCGGCGGCGCTCCGGCCACCGAGTCCGGGTACGGCCCCAGCACCCGCACGGTCATGCAGTTCCAGGTGGACGGACCGGCCGCGCCGCCGTTCGACGTGGCGCGGCTCCAGCGGGCGCTTCCGGCCGCTTACGCGGCGGCGCAGGATCCCGTCCTGGTGCCGACGGCCGCGTACCGGGATGTCTACGGCGACGCTCTCGAGCCCGACGCCGACGGGCAGGATCCGGCGGCGCCGGACGTCCCGGAGGAGGAGTCCGGCACCCTGACGTTCACGCCCCTGGAGCGGGTCTACCGGCTCACCCTCCCCGTCCAGGGGAAGATGGTGAGCGACCTCTTCGACCCGCTCTTCGGTCGCAAGACGGGAACGCTCGGGGTGGACGCCCCGCTCTCGGCGATCGGCATCAGGACGGCCGTCCCCTACTCGGCGATCGACCCCGCCACCGAGTATCTCGCGCTGGATGGGGAGGCGACCGCGCCGCAGATCGGCGACGCCACGCAGATCTGGCGCGTCACGCACGACGGCAGCCTCTCGCACAGCGTGACGTTCACCGGCTTCGCCGTGCAGGTGCTGGCGCGCGCGCGGCGCGAGGGCGAGACGCGCGCGCCCGACCCGGCCGAGCTCGGCTGGAAGGACACCCTGCGCGTCGACCCGCTGGAGTCGGTGCTCATCGCGATGCGGCCCGTGCTGCCCGAGCTGCCGTTCAAGCTGCCCGCCAGCTCGCGCGCGCTGGACGTCACGCTGCCGCTGGGCGCCGAGGGCGCGTTCACGCAGCTGGACCCCGTCACCGCGGCGCCGCTGGCGCGTCCGGTCGTCAACGCGCCGGCGGAGCTCGGTTTCGAGGCGTACTGGGGTATCCATCTGCAGGGCGGCGAGGAGCATCACACCGTCCGTCCGCTGGTCCTGCAAGGGACGACCACGGCGCCGTCGGGCGTGACGGCGGCGGCGGCCGGCGCCGCCGTCGAGCTCGCGTGGACGGCGCCGCTGTTCCCGCCGCCCGTGACCGGCTACGTCGTCGAGCGAGCGGCCGACGAAGGCTTCAGCTCGGACGTGCAGGCGTTCACCGCCGCCGAAGACGCGACGACGTACACGGACGCGACCGCGCAGAGCGGGAGCACGTACTTCTACCGCGTGCGCGCGGAGTCCGCCGCCGGCTGGTCGGCGTGGTCGGCGGCGGCCGAGGTGAGCGTGCCCTGACCGGGCGGAGGGACGGGTGAACCTACCAGAGGTGCTCATGGGCGTGGCGGCGGGGATCGCCATCCTGGCGGCCCTGACGCACGGCCTCGTCGGCTTCAGCACGCGGCCGCCCGACCGCGCGGGCATCGCCTTCGCGATCGCGGCGGCGGCGGCGGCCGCCGGCGCACTCTCCGTGCTCGCCCTGTACACGATCCACGACATCGACCTGCACATCGCCGTCATGAAGTGGGCGTACTTCCCGGCGACCGTCGTGTGGACGGCGGCGGTCGTCTGGTTCGTCGCCTTCGTCGCCGACGTGCGGCCGATGCGCTTCCTGCTCGCGCTGACGGCCGGCTTCGTCTTCACGCTGGTCGTCAACGTCGTCCTGCCGCGCGGGATCCTCCACGAGCAGAGGGGCGGGCTCATGGAGATGGACGCGATGGGCGGCTCGGTCATGGTCATGACGGAATCGTCGCCGCACATCCTCCAGAACGTGACCGACGTGCTGACGCTCATCTCCTTCGGGTTCCTGTGCTACGCGGTGTATCGCGTGTCCCGCCGGCCCGCGCAGACGCGCGCCCGCTACCTGGGGCTCATGACCGCGCTCCTCGCCGTGGCCACGCTGTTCGACGCGGTCATCGAGCACCGGGTGGTCATCACCTTCAACACGCTGTACCTCTCGCAGGTCAGCTTCGCGGCGGTCATCATCGCCGGGAGCCTCGTGCTGCGGCGGGAGTCGCTCCGGGTGGAGATGGAGCTGCAGCTGTACCGGACGCACATGGACGAGCTCGTCGAGGCCCGCGTCCGCGAGCTCGACGAGGCCCACGAGCGTCTGGCCGAGGAGTCAAGGGAGCGGCGCGCCACCGAAGAGGTGCTGCGCCGCAGGGTCGAGGAACTCGACGTCCTCACGCGCATGGCGCAGATCCTCGCGGGGCGCACCACGCTCGGCCAGGCTCTCCACGAGGCGACGAGCGCCACCTCCGGCCTCTTCAAGGCACGCTACGTCCGCGTGCGGCTTCTGACCGACGGGGAGGCCGCGCTGGAGGCGGCCGCCTGCCTCGACGCGGCCGCGCCGCCGGCGGCGGGCGACGGGCGCGCGGCCGGCCGCGACGGGATCCAGGCGCTCAGCGACCTGGATCTGGCGGTCACCGACAGGGTCATGGCCGACTGCGAGATGGTCGCCGAGGACGTCGCCGACTGGCCCGGCCTGCCCGAGACGGTCCGCCGGCAGGCCCGGGCCGACGGGGTGGGGCCGGTCCTCGCCGAACCCCTGGTGGCGTCCTCAGGCCCGGCGGGGGCGCTGGTCATCGCCCGGGACGCCGGCGCCAGCCCCTTCACGGAGGAGGAGCGCCAGCTGGCGCGCACGATCGGCGAGGCGCTCGCCGCGGTGATCGAGATCGACCGGCTCTACCACCGGGCGGCCGAGGAGGCGGCCGAGGAGGAGCGCCAGGCGCTGGCGCGCGACCTGCACGACGCGGTGACGCAGAGCATCTACAGCGCCACGCTGATCGCCGAGGCGCTGCCGGCCGTGTGGGAGCGGGACCCGGCCGAGGGCGCGCACAACCTGGAGCGCCTGCGCCGGCTCGTCCGCGCCGCCATGGCCGAGATGCGCACGCTGCTCTTCGAGCTCCGTCCCGCCGCCCTCGAGTCGGCGCCGCTCGCCGCGCTGCTCGAGCGCCTCGGCGACGCCCTCGGCGGCCAGACGCAGGTGGCGGTGGACATCGAGGCCGACGAGACCATCGACCTGCCGCCGGACGTCAAGATCGTCTTCTACCGTGTCGCCCAGGAGGCGTTCAACAACGTCGCCAAACACGCGCGCGCCTCCAGCGTCACCGCGCGCGTGTCGGCCGTCGACGGCGGCGCCTCACTCACGGTCGCGGACGACGGCCGCGGCTTCGATCCTCACGAGATCGCCGGCGGCATGGGCCTCAGCATCATGCGCGAGCGCCTGCGGCGCATCGCCGGCACACTCGAGGTGGACACCACGCCGGGCGGGGGGACGACCATCCGCGCCGCGTGGCCATCGACTGCTTACGACGAGGGAGCAGCGGAAAGAATGGGTGCGTGAGCGACCACGACGACATCCGCGTGCTCATCGTCGACGACCACCAGATGGTGCGCGAGGGCCTCAAGGTGCTGCTGTCCACGTACGCCGACATCGACGTGGTCGGGGAGGCGGCGAACGGGCTCGAGGCCCAGGAGCAGTGCCGGCTCCTCGATCCGCACGTGGTCCTCATGGACGTCCGCATGCCGGTGATGGACGGCGCCGAGGCCACGGCCGAGATCATGGCCAACTGTCCGGGCGTCCGCGTCATCGCCCTCACGAGCTACATCGACCAGGAGTCCGTCGAGAAGACGCTCGACGCCGGGGCGATCAGCTACCTGCTCAAGGACGCGCGCCCCGAGGCGCTCACCCAGGCCATCAGGGACGCCGTCGAGGGACGCGGCACGATCGACAGCGGTGTCATGCGCGCGCTCATGGAGCGCCGCCACGACAACGTGGGCGGGAATCTCACCGCGCGCGAGCGCGAGGTGCTCGCGCTGCTGGCGGGCGGGCTCAGCAACAAGGAGATCGCGGAGCGGCTCATCCTGAGCGTGGGCACCGTCCGCCTGCACGTCAGCAACATCCTCTCCAAGCTGGGCGCCCCCAACCGCACCACCGCCGCCGCGATCGCGATGAAGCACGGGCTCACCTGAGCCCCGCAGTCGGCGCGCCTATCACACTTGTCAGGGGGCGGATAGGCCGTATGCCCGAGGCGCGCGCCGTCCCGGCGCGCGATGATGCGCGAGGAGGCGCTCGAACGAGCATCCCGAGCGGAAGGAGGGGGGCATGCGTGTGCTGCTCGCGACCGATCGGCCGGACCTCGGGCACGCTCTGACCCTCTTCCTCTCCGAGCGCAGCATCCAGGTCGTCGATGTCGTCGACGACGTGGGCAGCCTGATGGACCGGGCCGCGGCCTCGCGACCGGACGTGGTCCTCGTCGACTGGTGCCTCGGTGACGCGGTGTCGAGCCGGATGGTCGCGGACCTCATGGACCGCGACGACCCTACGCCGGTCATCGTCCTCACCACCGCGCAGGACCGCTCGCGCGCGCACGCGTGCGGCGCGGCGGCCTACGCGACGTTCGGCGACACGCCGGACTCGCTGGTGACCGCGCTGCGCGAGGTGAGCCCGGATCCGTCCGCCGGCGCAGGCCCGCGCGCCGACTGATCCCGCGCCGGCTCCCCGGCGGCGGCGATCTCGAGCACCACCACGGTGCGCCCGGGTCGCGTGGACAGCAGCACCCGCTCGCAGAGCTGCAGCATGATGGTGAAGCCCATGCCGAGGCTCGCGGCGGTGGAGAAGCCGGGCACGAGCGTGGCCCGGGGCAGGGTCCTGAAGTCGATCCCCGGGCCTTCGTCGGTGATCGCGACCTGCAGGCTCTCGCCGCGGCAGAAAGCCTGGAACGTGCCGCCTCCCGCGTGCTTGACCGCGTTGTCCAGCGCCTCGCCCGCGGTGCTCAGCAGATCGTTGCGGCGGATCCGGCCGGGGAAGCAGGCCTCCGCCGCGCGCACGATCATGCCGCGAGCCGCCGCAAGCTCCGACGGCGCGCCGAAGGCGAACTGCCGGCCGAGCGATCTCCCCAGCTCCTCGGGGAGCTGCTCCTCCGTGAGGAGGATGAGCTTGCCCCCGGTCACCGCGTCCAGGACGTCGACGTACGCTGCGCGGATGGCCTCGTCCTGGCGGTGCAGCGCCCGCTCCGCCTCGCGGAGGTCGGTCACGTCCGTGGCCGAGAGCACCCACAGGTCCTCGTCTCCCGCCGGGTAGGCGGACAGGAGCTCGTACGCGTCCCGCGCGTGCAGGCACGCCTCGCTGCGCGTGGCGCACCGAGCCTCCGCGGCGCCCCTCACCACGTCGTAGTAGGCGCGTAAGCGCTCATCGTGGCCGTCGCACTCGCTGAGCCTGCGACCGATGAGCTGAGCGCGCGTGACCCGCGTCCGCTCGGCTTGGATGGGGTTGAGGTCGACGACCACGACGTCCTCGACCTCACCGCCCGGTCCCCGTTCCACGCGGAACACGGTGAGCCCCTCGGTCGCGTTGTCGAAGAGCCGGTGGTAGCGCTCCTCGCTCTCCACCAGCTGCGCGTGCTTGCGCCGCTCCTGCAGCGCGGCGACCCCCATCTCGCCGAGCATGCCGACGAAGTCGGCGAGGAAGCGGACGGTCTTCTGGAGTCGCTCGTGTGAGATGACCGGCACGCGGTCCAGAGCCGCCAGGTAGGCCTGCTCGTCGAATCCCAACCGCCGGGCCCGCCGCGCGAACTCGGCCCGGTCCACGTCGTCGTCGTCGAAGAGGAACTGCCCGGTGTAGACGTTGGCCACGTGCTCACCGGCGACGACCAGCGGAAAGGCCACGTCCCACAGCCCGTTGCGGCAGCGGTAGGCGTAGTGCTCGGACGGGTCCAGCCCCTGAGCCAGCCGCCGGTTGATGCGCAGGTCGCTCTCGAGACACCCGCTCAGCGTGTCCGCGTTCTCGCGGTGGAAGCGGGTGCAGATGTCCTGCCACCCGGTGGCGATGAGGACGTTGCCGGAGCGGTCGAGGACGGCGAGGGCGAAGTCGAACGCCTGGGAGAGGCTCTCGCAGAGGCGCTGGACGCGGTCCAGATCGATCAGACTCGCGAGCTCGTACCCCTCGGCCTCCATCGTGGCGCTCCCCTTCGCCTGCCCGGCGCCGCCGCGCGCGGGCCGGCCCCTCAGACGCCGCCCTGCGCGCTGACCCGCCCGGAGTCCACAGCTGCGCGAAGAGCGTCGTAGTCGCGCTGGTTCTGCTCGGCGTAGGCATCGGCGAAATCGGCCACGGCACGGTCGAAGACGTCCGCGCCTCCGAGGTACGCGGCGATGGCGATGCGGTCGCCCGAGCGCGAGTGGGCGCGCGCGAGCACCCACGAGCACATCTCCGCGTAGGTGTGCCACGCGCCCTCCGTCATCGCGGTGACGTTGAACGTGCCCTTGCCGTCCCACAGCTGGCGCACGTAGAAGTCGTAGGGCCGGCCGTCGAACCCGGTCACGCTGTACCAGCCGAGCAGGATGTCGCCGACCGCCTGCATGAGGCGCTGACCCTCCACCACGCGCCGGCCCGCGCCGCGGAACCGGCTGCGCCCGACGAAGCGCTCCAGCACCGAGGCCTGCGCCTGCTTGGCCTGCAGGAACAGCGGATCGCCTTCGTCCCGGCCGAAGAACAACAGCACCCACGCCCGCGTGCCGACGCTCCCGACCCCGACGACCTTGCGCGCCATGTCCCGGTAGCGATAGAGGTCGTACGCCGCCCGGCGGTCTCTGGGCAGGGTCTCCCGATAGGCGCGAAGAGCCTGCTCGACGGAGTGCGTGAAGCGCGCGCGCTCGTCTCCCTCCAGCAGCTCGCGGACCGGCACGAGCAGCGGCGGGGCGCTGCGCAGGCGCGTCCTGCCCTCGACCTCGCAGGTGAGCCGCGAGAGCGCGCGGAGGTCGTCCTTCGTCTCCGCGCGCGACATGTCCCGTGCCATCCGCCTGGCGTCCCTGGCTCCCACCACCGTCACGTGCTCCCTGATGAGGTCGGCGTCGAGGCGCGTGTACCAGAGCTGGATGGCGCGCTTCTCCGCCATCTCGTGCATGGCCTCGCGATAGGCACGGACGCTGTGCAGGACGATAGACCGGCGCGTGGCGGCGGGAAAGCCGCGGTCGCGCGCCGCGATCTCGAAGCTCGCGGCGAGGCGCTTGACGTCCCACTCCCACGGTCCCGGCAGCGTCTCGTCGAAGTCGTTGATGTCGAAGACGAGACGCCGCTCCGGCGACTGGAACAGGCCGAAGTTGAGCAGGTGCGCATCGCCGCACAGCTGCGCCCGCAGCCCGGAGTCGGGGGTGCCGGCGAGATCCGTCGCCATCAGCAGCGCGCCTCCCCGGTAGAACGTGCCCGGCGAGACGAGCATACGGCCGTAGCGGATGGGCACCAGGTCCGACACCCGGTCGGCCGCCTGTTCCTCGAGCAGACCGACCGGGTCCGGCCGGCCGGCGGACACCTCCCAGCGCGCGTGCGCCGAGCGTGGCGCGCGCTTGCGCGCCGCTTTACCGAGGGCGGCGCGCTCCCTCGGCGTCAGCTTGCGCGCTTGCGTGATCTCTGGGAGCAGCTCGACCATCAGGATGACTCTACACCCGGCCTCGCCGCGCGTCCTAGTTCGGCAGTGCGTCCATCCGCTGCTGGGCCTGCTGGCCGGAGGCGCTGTCGGCGCCGAGCGCGACGGCCTTCTCGTAGGCCGCGCGCGCGTCGGCGTACGCCGCCTTGGCCACCTTGGCGCTCCCGTCCTGTTCCGCGATACGGGCCTTCTCCGCGAGGTAGTTGCCCTTGTTGAACCAGCCGGTCTGGAACGTCGGCGTCTGCGCGAGCACCTGCTCGACCTGCGCGATCGCCGGCTCGATCTGCCCGGAGTAGAAGAGCGAGGTCGCGAAGTCGGTGCCGACGCCCGGGTCGGTGCTCTGCAGCTTCCACGCCGCGGCGTAGACCTTGGCGGCAGCGGCGAAGTAGGCCGCGCCCTGGTCCCACTGCTCTGACTCGAAGGCCGCCGCCCCCTGGTCGTACAGGCCGTTGCCGCGCTCCACCAGCTCTCCGTAGCTGCCGCTGGTGTCGGCCGCGACCGGCTGGACGCTTTGCGTCCCGCCCGTCGGGGCGGCCCCGGTCGGCTCCCCGCCGCCACCTGTCGTCACGAAGACGACGATGAGGACGATCACGACGGCGGCGACCCCGAACCCGCCCCAGATCACCGCCGGGGACAGACGGCGCGGAGAGCCGGCGGTAGTCTCAGGCGCCGGCTTCTTGACCGCCTGCCTGGCAGGGCGCTGCTGCCGGCGCGCGGCTCCCGGGCTTCGGCCGCGCGTGCCGGTACGCCGGCCGGCGGCCGTTGCCACCGGGGTGGCAGCCGCGGCGGGCGCGCCCGTAGGCGCGCCGCAATCGGGACAGAA
>DASUMX010000193.1:0-2229 GCA_036277455.1 Thermoleophilia bacterium | reverse complement strand
CGACATCGCCTGCCTCGGCTACATCGAGGAGATGATCCTGCGCTACAAGGCCACGCCCGACAGCATCGCCGGCGTCAACGTGGAGTTCATCCAGGGCGAGAACGGCATCCAGATCCCGCCGCCGGAGTGGCCGGGGCGTCTGTCGGCGCTCTGCAAGAAGTACGGCTGGATCCTCTACAACGACGAGGTCCAGGAGGGCATGGGCCGCTGCGGCGAGTGGTTCCTGGTGGACGCGTACCCGGACGTGGAGGTCGAGTTGCTCTCGCTCGGCAAGGCCACGTCCGGCGGGCTCATCCCCATCTGCTACACGCTGGGGTCGGACCGCATGAGCGAGCCGGCCGGCGAGCTCTACACGGGAGGCACCTTCGCCGGCTCCCCCGTGGGCTGCATGGTCGGCATCAAGCTCATCGAGATCATCGAGCGCGACAACGTGCTGGCCAACGTCAAGGAGATCGAGAAGATCGCCAAGGCCAAGTTCGGTGCCATGAGGGACAAGTACGAGATCGTCGGCGACGTGCGCGTCAAGGGCTGCTACCAGTGCGTCGAGTTCGTCGAGGACAAGGACAGCAAGACGCCGGCGCACGACCTCACGCGCGAGGTCGTCTACGCCATGGAGCGGCGGGGCGTGATCCCGATCTACGAGCCGGCGTTCAACTGGTTCCGGCCCACGCCGGCGCTCAACATGCCGCCCGAGCTGTTCGCGCTCGGCTGCGACATCGTGGAAGAATGCGTGGCCGAGGTGAGCAAAGCGCACGCGAAAGGCATCGCATGACCTACGATTCACTGCCCTTCAGCGGCATCGCGACCTTCTTCAAGGCGCCGCTGGTGCCGATGCCGACGACGGCCGACGCCGACGTGGCCGTCGTCGGCATCGGCTGGGACGAGGGCACCACCAGCCGCTCGGGCGCGCGCATGGGGCCTCGCGCCTTGCGCGAGGCCTCCACTCTCTACGCCTTCCAGCGCGGCGCCGAGCCGTTCTGGGACGGCGAGGCCGGCGTGGAGCTGCTCGGCGGCATCCGCTGGGCGGACACCGGCGACGTCGCGCTCGGCCCCATGTGGTCGCCCGAGCGCTACCACAACGCGGTGATCGACAAGCTGCAGCCGATCATGAGCTCGGGCCTCTTCCCCGTCACGCTCGGCGGCGACCACTCCATCGGCTACCCGGTGCTCAAGGCCCTGTACCAGGCCAGGGGCGGCAAGCCGGTGCACCTGGTCCAGTTCGACACGCACATGGATTATTGGGAAGAGGAGGGCGGCTCGCGCTTCTCGCACGCCAGCCCCATCATCCGCAGCCACGAGGCGGGCTTCATCGCGGGCCTCACGCAGTACGGCATCCGCAGCCTGCACACCCCCGGCGACAACATCGCCCTGGCCCAGAGCCGCGGGGCGCACATCTTCTGGTGCCAGCAGGCCAAGGACGCGCTGGTCGACGACCTGGTCGAGCACCTGCCCAAGGGCGGCGACGTCTACATCACCTTCGACATCGACGCCCTCGACCCGGCCATCGCGCCGGGCACCGGGACGCCCGAGCCCGGCGGCTTCAGCTACTACGAGGCCAAGGAGATCCTGCTCGCCGTGTGCGCCCGCTGCAACGTGGTCGGCTTCGACGTCGTGGAGGTGGCGCCGCAGTACGACGGCCCCGGTCAGGTCACGTCGCTGCACGGCGCACGGCTGATCCTCGACACCGTGGGCGCCGTCTTCCGGAGGCGCGCGACACTGGGGTAGCGGCAGGGACTACGCCGCCGCCTCGCTCGTTGCGACGGCGGCGTTGATCTCCACGACGAGCGCATCGGGATCGTCCACCTCGAGCACCAGGCGGTCGTACGCCTCGTCCACGAGATCGATCACGATCGCCTTCTCGGGATGATGGACGTCCCAGAACTCGTGGCGGCCGTGCACCACCATCGAACCGGCCGCGACGGCGTAGCCGAGCAGCGCGTCGGTGCGGCCCGCCCCGAGCCAGGGGCCGCGACGGTGGATGTACGGGTCCAGCCGCGCGCCCACGACGTGCGCGAGCGGCACGATCATGCGCCTGCGGGTGGTCCAGACGATGTCGAGTCCGTGTAGCGTCACCCTCAGTCGCCCCTGGTCGATGTCGATGTGGGTGTTCATGCCCGGAGTATTCCCGTCGGGGCGAGCGGCTGACCGGCGGCGCGGGAGCCCGCCCGCCCCTACGGCGTCACGCCGGCAGCAGCACGGTGAACACGGAGCCCTGGCCGACGACGCTGG
>DASUMX010000192.1:0-3902 GCA_036277455.1 Thermoleophilia bacterium | reverse complement strand
TGGTTCTTCGTGCTGCTGCTGGGTCCGACGCTGTTCCTGATCAATCTCACGATCGGCGCCACGGGGCAGTACATCCTGAACTTCCTGCCGATGAGCCTGTACACGGGGATCGGCGACGACACCAACTGGCTCGGCAGCTGGACGATCTTCTACTGGGCGTGGTGGATGGCTTGGGCGCCGTTCGTGGCCGTGTTCATCGCCCGCATCTCCAAGGGCCGCTCCATCCGCCAGCTCGTGGCGTTCACGCTGATCCTCCCGACGATCGCCGACCTCTTGTGGTACGGCGTGATCGGCGGCGCCGGCATCAAGTACGACATCACCGAGGAGCTCAACGCCAACGGCCTGGAGAGCGCGATCTTCGCCACCGCCCAGAACCTGCCTCTCACCAGCATCCTGGTGGTCGTGATCTTCGTGCTGATCGTGGCCTTCTTCCTGACTGCCGCCGACTCGGCGTCGATGTCGCTGGCGATGTTCACCTCGACGGAAGAGGACCCGAACAAGTACCTCCGCCTGTTCTGGGCCATCGCTCTGGGTGCCGTGGCGGCGGTGCTGGCTGCGACTGGCAGCTTGCAGGTGGTGCAGACGGCGTCGATCGTCGTGGCCTTCCCGATGGCGTTCCTGTTCTTCCCGGTGATCTACGGCGTGTTCCGCGGCCTTAGCCAGTCGATTCGGGAGTCGGCCGTCGAAGTCGCCGCGGCGCCCGCAGGGCAGCCCGAGACCGCAGCCGCGGGTGAGGCGCTCACGGCCGGCGCTGCCACCGTCGTCCAGGCGCGCACGGACGCCTGACCGCGCGCTCCGCTCCGACCCGCCGGGCCTCTCCCTCTTGGCCCGGCGGGTCGGGACCGGGGGCCGCCTTCGCGGGCGACCCGCCTGTTGCGTGCGCGGGGCGTCCGATAGGAGAATCGTGAGCGCCGTGGCAGGGCGCCGGTCCCGCCACGGCACAGGGAGACCCAGGACCGAGAAGGATTCGACATGGCCGCGACTGCCGCAGAGCGGGCGTACGAGCTGCTCAAGGACAGGATCATCACCACGCGCATGAAGCCGGGCGCAATGATCGAAGAGGCGGTCCTGGTCAGCGACCTCGGGTTGGGCCGAACTCCCGTCCGGGAGGCGCTCAAGCGTCTCGAGGCGGAGCGGCTGGTCGTGGTTCTGCCGAGGCGTGGCATGTACGTGGCCGAGGTCACCCTCGCGGAACTGCGGGAGTTGGAAGAGGTGCGGCTCTCTCTGGAAACGACGAGCGCCCGCCTCGCCGTGCAGCGCATCACCCCGGGGCAACTCGCGGAGCTGGAGGACCTGCTCGCCGAGTCCGCCGATGGTCCGGACGGTGGAGTCTCCGCCGGCGAGCGCAGTCTCGAGATGGACAGGCGGCTGCACGAACTCATCTGGCGGGCGAGCGACAACTCCCTGCTCGAGGTCGAGTGCGGCAGGCTCTTCAACCTCTCGATGCGCATGTGGTACATGCTCGTGGACCGGCTCGAGTCCTCCGATCTACACGAAGAGGTCTTCGCCGAGTTCTTGGCGGCCGCCAGGAACAAGGACGAGCAACGGGCTGAAGATGCGGTCCGCAACCACATCCTGCTCTTCGGGGATTCGATCCGCCGTCACCTCTGAGTCACCGGCGGTGGTGCGAACCTGGCGTCAGGGCTCGGCGAGCGCGGCTGCCGGCACGCCGAGCTGCTCGGCGGCGAAGCTCACGAGCAGCTCGCGGACCTGGTGCACCTGCATGCCTCGGTAGCCTATCGCCGAGCGGAAGCTGAGGCCGTCCGAGAGGGCGACCATGCGCTGGGCGATTTCGTCGGCCGGGGCGATGGGGTGGAACACTCCGGCCGCAGTCCCGTCCTCCACCAACTGCTGGAAGAACCTGGTCCAGCCCTCCGACATCGCGGCGCACTCGGCGAGCAGGCGCGGATGCAGGCGTGCCCGCGCCCAGGTCTCGATCCAGAGCACGTACTCGTCGCGCAGCACCCCCTCGGAGGGGATCGCGAGGTCGATGGTCCGACGTAGCAGCTCGATCGGGTCCGTTGTCTGGCGGTGAAGCTCGACCAGTTGCCGGCTTGTGTGCTCGTTGGCCCATTGCAGGGCGGCGAGCAGCACCTCGTCTTTGGACTTGTAGTAGTAGTGGATGATCGCGCTCGAGACGCCCGCCTCGCGCGCGATGTCGGCGATGCGCGTCGCCGACGGGCCGCGCGCCGCGAAAGCCCGGCAGGCCGCGGCGCGGATGTTCTCGCGCGCCCGAGAGGACCGGTCGCGCGCGGGGACGCCGGCGGCGAGCGCCCCGGGTCCACCGGCGTCGCGGCGCAGCCGCTCCAGCAGGTCCGCGTCGGCGCCGCCCGGGCCCAGCGCCTCCTCGAGCTTGCGCTTGATGCGCAGCGCGGTCTTGTAGCTCACGCCGAGCTCGTCGGCGAGTGCGCGCGGCGCGACGTTGCCGTCGCCCTGCATCATCTGCCAGGCGGCGGCGAACCAGGTGGCGACGCCCAGACCCGAGCCCTGCATGAAGGTGCCGGCGGTGGGATACACCTGGGTGCCGCAGTGGTCGCAGGCGTAAGCGCGGCGTCGCGACACACGGTGGAAGCGACGCATCACGCGGCAATGGCGGCAGACCGTGCTGACGCCGTCCGGGGCGTACAGCGCCGTCCAGAGCCAGTGCAGGCAGGCCGACTCGTCCCCGATCGGCGGGAACATCCTCGCTCCCGTCGCCGTAAGTGCGAGTGTCTCCTGATCCACCGTCCACCCCTCATCGCCGCCTTACTTGGCGCATGGTACACGGTTCAGGCGAACTTGTGAATCATGCCTCGACCGTATACGTGCTTGACATTCCACTTTGAGCGTGAAATGACTTGATGTCGAAGTCAGGCGAACCGTACGGAGCGAGCGGCGCCAGCGCTGTCTGCTCCCACGACACGGTCGGGAGGATCGGAATGCCGAGGGCGAAACTCACCGTCTGGGGCGACGCCGAGTGCCGGCGTCTGCACGAGGCCACCTTGAAACTGCTGGCCGACGCAGGCGTGGACGTGCGCCACGAGCCCGGCCTGGAGCTGTTCCAGGCCGCCGGCGCGACGGTCGAGGGCCAGCGCGTCCGTATCCCCGCGCGCCTCGTCGAGGAGGCGCTTGCGAGCGCGCCGCGCGAGTGGGTCATCAAACCGCGCGGCGGCGACACCGCGCCGCTCATCCTGAGCAACGGGCAGGTCCACTACGGCACCGGCTCCGACGTGCTGTACGTGAGGGACCCGGAGACCGGTGAGCGCCGCCGGGTCCGCCGCGCCGACGTCGAGGGCATGGCGGCGCTCTGCGAGCAGTTGCCGCAGATCGACTTCGTCATGAGCATGGGCCTGCCTGAGGATGCCCCGCAGGAGGTCGACGATCTCGTCCAAGTCGCGGCGATGCTCCGCGGCACGCGCAAGCCGCTGCTCGTGGCGCCGCGCGACGGCTCCGTGCTCGCGCGCATGCAGGAGATGGCGGAGCTCTGCGGCGAGAAGGAGAGCTTGGCCATCTACGCGATGCCGTCGCCCCCCCTCATGCACGACCCTGACGCGCTGACCAAGGTCATCGGCTGCGCGGAGCTGCTCATCCCGCTGGTCTACGCACCGGCGCCCAACATGGGGGCGACGGGACCCCGGAGCATCGCCGGCGCGGTGCTCGTTGGAAACGCCGAGACTCTCAGCGGCCTGGTGCTCCACCAGCACGTCAACAGGGGCGCGCCGTTCGTCTACGGCGTCGGCGCCGGTGCGATGGACATGCGCACCATGACCGATCCCTACGTCTCGCCGGACGCGCTGCTCGCCCAGCAGGTCGGCACCGACGTGGCTCGCCACTACGGCTTGCCGAGCTTCTCCTACGCCGGCATGTCCGACTCCAAGCTCCTCGACGAGCAGTGGACTGCCGAGGCCGCACTCAGCATGGAC
>DASUMX010000191.1:0-4363 GCA_036277455.1 Thermoleophilia bacterium | reverse complement strand
CGTGCCGTACAAGATCGGCGACCTCGAGAAGAACGCCCTCCAGGCGGCGGTGGACCTGCGCGACGCCGTGGGCGGCAAGGTGGTCGCCCTGTGCCTCGCCGAGGGCAACCGCAAGGCCGCCGAGGACATCAAGGTCGCGCTCGCCATGGGCGCCGACGAGGCCGCGGTCGTCGAAGATCCGGCGCTGGCGGCGCCGGACCAGGCGGCCGTGGCCGCGGCTCTCGCGGCCGCCGTCGAGAAGCTCGGCGCCTGCGACCTGCTGCTGTTCGGCGAGGGCTCGAGCGACAACTACACCGGCCAGGTCGGCGCGCGTGTCGCCGAACTGCTCGGCCTGCCGCAGATCGGCTACGCGCGCAAGGTCGAGGCGACGGAGGGCGGCGTCCGCTGCGAGCGCAGCATGGACGACATGATCGAGACCCTGGAGACGACGCTGCCGGCGGCCGTGACCGTGGTCAGCGAGATCAACGAGCCGACGATCCCGGGCCTCAT
Source organism: Thermoleophilia bacterium (assembly GCA_036277455.1). GTDB lineage: Bacteria > Actinomycetota > Thermoleophilia > UBA2241 > UBA2241 > CAIXSE01. The sequence continues at coordinate 3,874 of DASUMX010000191.1, read as the reverse complement.
GCAGATCATGAAGGCGAAGAGCAAGCCGCTGCAGGTGTGGTCGCTGGCCGACCTCGGCATCGAGGCGCCGGCGGCGGTGCAGGAGACGGTGAGCAACCTGGCGGAGGAGCAGGACCGCAAGCACGTCCTGTTCGAGGGCACCGCGGCCGAGCAGGCCGACGCCTTCGTCGACGCCCTGATCCGCGAAGGCGTCCTGGGGAGGTAACGATGGCCGAGTTGCTGGTCTACTGCGAGAGGATCGACACCGCCCGCGAGCTGGTCGCGGGGGGAAGAGAGCTGGCGGCGGCCCTCGGCCTCGGCGTGAGCGCCGTGGCGCTGGGGCCGGGCGCCGGGGCCGCGGCGAGCGAGCTCGCCGCCGCCGGCGCCGACACCGTGTACGTGAGCGAGGACGCCGCCTTCGAGGGCTGGCCGGCCGACGCCGTGGCCGCCGGCCTCGCCCAGGTCGCCGGCCTCGCCGGCGCGACCGTCGTGCTCGTGGGATCCACGCGGCGCGGCAAGGAGACGGCGCCGCGCCTGGCGCAGAAGCTCGGCGCGGGGTGCGTCACCGACGTGAGCGCGCTCGTCGCCGAGGGCGGCGACCTGGTCGCCGCGCGGTATGCGTTCGGCGGCGCCACCGTGGCGCGAGAGAAGGTCACGACCCCGGTCAAGGTGTTCGCCGTCATGCCCAAGACGTTCAGCGACGAGGGCGCGGTGGCCGGCGCAGGAGCCGTCCAGACGCCGACCCTCAACGTCGAGTCGAGGGTGAGGGTTGTCGACAGGCGAGCCAAAGAGGGCGACCACGTCAACCTCGACGCCGCGCCGCTCATCGTCGGCGTGGGGCGCGGCTTCAACTCCCGCGAGGACCTCGCCCTGGGTGAGGATCTCGCGGAGGCGCTGGGCGCCGTCGTCGGCTGCACCAAGAGCCTCGCCGATTTCGAGTGGCTCGGCGAGGACCGCATCATCGGCCTCTCCGGCGCCAAGACGGCTCCGGACCTGTACCTCGGCGTGGGCATCTCCGGCCAGATCCAGCACACCGTCGGCGTGGCCGGCGCCAAGCTGATCGCCGCCGTGAACAAGGACAAGGAGGCGCCGATCTTCGCCATGGCCGACTACGGCCTGGTCGGCGACCTCTACGAGGTGGTGCCGGCGCTCGTCGCGCGCCTCAAGGACGTGTGACGCGGCCGGGCGGCGCCGTCCGCCGCCCCCGGCGTCACACCACGGCTGCTTCGGCGGTGTGAGACGGCTCCGCCGGAGCGCCCGGGCCGGGGCCGCCTCGCGGCGCCCCGGCCCTCTTTGCGTCCGGTATCCTCAGGGTGACCACGACGACCAGAGGGGACGGACGATGACGGCTCGCGACGCGATGACGGCGCCGGTCGCCTGCAACCGTGATTGCGGCGGCGGCTGCCCGTTGCTCGCGACCGTGGACGGCGGCCGCGTGGTGCGCATCGCCGACAACCCGGCGGGCGGCCCGTATCTCCGGGGCTGCGTGCGCGGGTTCCAGGCGTGGCGGCAGCAGCAGGCTGGGGACCGCCTGACGCACCCGCTGGTGCGCACCGGCCCCCGGGGCTCGGGCCGCTTTCGCGAGGCCGGATGGGAGGAGGCGGTCACGCTCGTCGCCGACGGTCTCGCGCGCGTGCGCGAACGGCACGGCGACGCCTCGATCCTGGCGCTGGGGGGGTCGGGGTCGTGCCGCGGCGCGCTGCACGACACCGAGGACCTCACCGCCCGCTACCTCAACCTCAGCGGCGGGCACGTGGAGCAGACATCGACGTACAGCTCGGCGGCCTCCAGCTACACCCAGCCGGTGGTGCTGGGCACGCAGTACGCCGGCGTCGATCCGGCGACGCTCCGTCACTCGTCCATGATCGTGCTCTGGGGAGCCAACCTGGTGGACTGCATCATGGGATGCGAGTGGCGGGCACGGGTGCGCGAGGCGAAGCGGCGGGGCGTGCCGGTCGTGGTCGTCGACCCGCGGCGCACCACCACGGCGAGGCTGCTCGGTACGGAGTGGCTGCCGGTGCTCCCGGGCACCGACAGCGCCCTCATGCTGGCGCTGCTGCACGAGCTCATCGCCGGGGGCGCCGTCGACGAGCGCTTCGTCGCTGCGCACGCCACCGGCTACGACGCCCTGCGCCGCCGCGTTCTCGGGCTCGATCCCGGCGAGGGCGCCGCGGACGTCGCGCCGCCGGCGGCCGGTGGAACCGCGGCCGGACCGCCCCGCGGGGCGCCGGCGACTCCGGAATGGGCCGCCGGCGTGTGCGGCGTGCCGGCAGCGCGCATCCGCGCGCTCGCGCGCTCCTGGGCGAGCCACCGGCCGGTCGCGCTCGTCCCCGGGCTCTCCTTCCAGCGGACGCTGGGCGGCGAGGAGGCCGTGCGCCTCGCGATCGCCCTGCAGACCGTGACCGGCGACCTCGGCCGCCCGGGCGGGTCGAGCGGCGGCCGCACCTGGGGCGGACTCCCCAAGCCTCGCGTGGGCAGCATCCCGGTCCCGCCAAACCCCGCGGCCGCCGGCATCCCCTGCAACGACTGGGCCGGCGCGGTGCTGCACGGCCGCGCCGGCGGCCACTCCGCGGACGTCAAGGCCGCCTACGACACCGGCGGCAACTACGTCGTGCAGGGCGCGGACGTCGCCCTGAACATCCGCGCCATGCTCGCGCTCGAGTTCTCCGTCTGCCACGACCTCTTCCTGACGACGACGGCCCGCTACTGCGACGTCGTGCTCCCGGCCACGCACTGGCTGGAGCGCAGTGACATCGTGTTCACCTCAGCCGACTACGTGCTGTACTCGCAGCGCGTGGTAGCCGCGCCCGGGCTGGCCAGGGACGACTACGACATCTTCGCCGACCTGGCCGAGGCGAGCGGGTGCGGCACGGCGTTCAGCGAGGGCCGGGACTCGGCGGCGTGGCTCGACCACTTCCTGGAGGGCTCCGAGGTCGACGATCCCGAGGAGTTCCGGCGCACCGGCGTCCACTGGGGTGCGGACCGCGAGCGCGTGGGGCTCGCGGAGTTCTCCGCCGACCCGGTCGGAGCCCCTCTCGCCACGCCGTCGGGGCGCGTGGAGCTGGCCGGGGCGGCCTGCGCGGCGGCCGGGCTCTCCGAGGTCCCGGAGGCGCGGGTGCTCGAGCCGGAGCCGGAGTCGCCGCTCTCCTTCATCTCGCCCAAGTCGCGGCTGCGCGTGCACACGCAGTTCGCCGCGCTGCCGTGGGTGCGCGAGCGCGACGACCGGACCCTGTGGATCAACCCCGCCGACGCCGCGCCCCGGGGAGTCGCCGACGGCGACGACGTGCTGGTGACGAACGAGCGCGGCCGGCTGCGCTGTGCCTGCCACGTCACCGGCGACGTCATGCCGGGGGTCGTCTCGCTGCTCGCCGGCATCGAACCGAGCTTCGACGAGGACGGTTGCGACGTCGCCGGGTCCGCCAACGTGCTCACCAGCCCCGAGCCGACGCTCCCCAGCCGCGGCTCCCGCCTGCTCTCGACGCTCGTCGAGGTGCGGCGCGCCGGCTGAGACCGCGCTTCAGTCGTCCTCGGCGGCGGGCTCCTCGTCGGGCCTGGAGCCGAGGCTCGCGCCCGGTCCGTCTTCGGGCGGCGGGTCGGTGACGAGCGGCTTGCGGCCGCCACGCCGCTCGGCCCGCTCGCGGCGCAGCGCGAGGAGGTCGCCGGCGAGCACCCAGCCGGCGGAGGTGAGCGGGATCGCGAGCAGCACGCCGACGATCCCGCCGAGGCTTGCCCCGATGAGGGCGGCCAGGAAGACGATGAACGGGGAGAGCGAGACCGTCTTCGAGTAGACGACGTTCTGCAGCAGGTTGTTCTCGAACTGCTGGTAGGCAACGAAGTAGACGACCAGCACGATGCCGTCGACGGTCCCGCCGGTCGCGAACCCGACGATCGAGAC
>DASUMX010000190.1:0-14695 GCA_036277455.1 Thermoleophilia bacterium | reverse complement strand
TCGACGTGCTGCTCGAGCAGGCCCGCGAGAAGAAGGCCGTGGCCATCGTCGTCGGCAGCCACGGCTCGGGCGCGATGTCCGCCGCGTTCCTCGGGTCCACCGCCCTCAAGCTGCTGCACCACAGCGACATCCCCGTGCTCGTCGTACCGCGCCACGAGAAGAAGTAGCCGGGGCCGGATTCGGCGGAAGACGAGGAGCACACGCGGTGACCGCATGGCGCAAACCCGACGAGGCACTCGTCCGGCGCCTGGACGAGACGGTCGCGGCGCTCGAGTTCGACCGGCCGGTGGACTACCGGCCCATGTTCGGCTGCCCGGCGTACTTCACCGGCGGCAACATGTTCGCCGGCGTATGGGAGGAGACGATGATGCTGCGGCTCTCCGAGGACGACCGGACAGAGGTCATAGCCGCGGGCGGCGCGGCGTTCGAGCCCATGCCGGGGCGCCCGATGAAGGAGTACGTCGCCCTGCCGCCGTCCATGGTCGCCGACCCGGATACGGCGGCCCGGTGGGTGCACAGGGCGGCGGCGTACGCCGCGTCGCTGCCGCCGAAGAAGAAGAAGTCGCGCAAGAAGAAGACCTAGGCGCGGCCGCGAGGGCCGCGCCTACGCCGCTCGTCTCCGCCGACGGGCGCTCAGCGCCGCTGCTGCGGCTGGCCGGGCGTCGGGTTGGGCTGCGCCGCCTTGGCCGGCACCGGCGCGATGCCCGCGAGGTCGCCGATCACGTTCACCAGGCTGCCGTCCGCCGGGACGACGATCTTGGCGTTCTGCCAGAACGCCTTCTCCACCGTCTCGAGCTTGCGCAGCACCTGGGCGTTGCCGACGAAGTACCTCTCGGCCGCTTCGTTGACCAGCTGGATGGCCTGCGCCTCGCCCTCGGCGGCGAGGACCTTGGCCTGCTTGATGCCCTCGGCCTTCTTGATCTCGGCGCGGCGCTGGCCGTCGGCCTGCGTCTCGGTGGCGGTGGCGTAGTCGACGGCGGCGATCTTCTCGTTCTCCGCCTTGACCACCTTGTTCATCGTCTCCTGCACGTCCGCCGGCGGGTCGATCTCCTTGAGCTCCGTGCGCAGGATCTCGAGCCCCCAGTTGGCGGTCTCGGTGCGGAGCGTGGTGCGCAGCTCCTCGTTGATGCGGCCGCGCTCGCTGTTGGCCGACTTGAGGCTCAGCGTGCCGATGATGTTGCGCAGGGTGGTCCGCGCCAGCTGCACGATCTGCAGCTGGTAGTTGGCGACGTTGTACTGCGACGCCTTGACGCTCTCCTCGTCCGGCTTGACCTTGAGGTAGACCTGCGCGTCGACGCGGGCGTTGAGGTTGTCGTTGGTGATGATGGTCTGCGGCGTCGCGTCGACCAGGGTCTCGCGGATGTCCACCTGGAACATGCGCTCGATGCCGAACGGGATGGTGAGGTGGATGCCCGGCCCCGCGAACCGGTTGTACTTGCCGAGGCGCTCCACCAGACCGCGGTGCGTGGGGCGCACGATGCGGATGCCCGACAGAACGGCGACCACGATGAACGCCACCACCACGACGACGACGATGAGCGCTATCCAACCCTCCATGACGACCCCTTTCCGTGCGCGAGGAGCGGCCGGCGGCCGCCCGGGGCACGATGAAGTTCACAGCCGATGCTAGGGTTGTTCCCCGGCAATGGCAAGGACTCACGCGGCCGAAGGCACGACAGGGGCCGCGGCCGGAGGCCGGGCAGACTAGAGCCCGAGCAGCCCGGGAACGTCGAGCACGGAGTCGACGACGTGGTCGGGCGTGCCGGAGGCACGGGCCAGCTGGTCTTCGCGGAACTTGCCCGTGCGCACGAGCACGCCCGTGACGCCCACGGCCTGGGCGGCGAGGACGTCGTTCTCCACGTCGTCGCCGACCATGGCGACGCGCTCGGCCGGCAGGCCGAGCGCGTCCAGGCCGGCGCGGAACGACCCGGGCGCCGGCTTGCCGAGGACGACGGCCTCGATGCCCGTGGCGGCCTCGAGGCCGAGGAGGTAGGCCCCGGCGTCCAGCTTCTCGCCGCGCCGGGTCATCCAGAACAGGTTGCGGTGCATGGCGACGAGCTCCGCGCCGCCGCGCAGCAGGGCCAGGACCTCGTTGAAGGTCGCGAAGCAGAACGAGTCGTCGGCGCCGGAGACGAGGACGACGTCCGGCGCCTCGTCCGCCCGGACCATCTCGACCCCGGCGAGGTCCTCCGGCTGCGCGTCCCCGATGAGGAAGACGCGCGCGCCCGGACGCTCCGCGCGCAGCCACGTGGCGGCCAGCACCGACGCCGTGAGGATCTCCTCGTCGGCGAACGGGAACCCCGCTTCGCGGAGCACGGCGCCGAACCGCGCCTGTGGCAGCGCCGTGGTGTTGGTGAGCACGCGCAGGGGCACGCCGGCGGCGTGCAGGCGCGTGACGGCCTCCGCGGCGCCCGGCAGCGGCGTCCACGAGACGCCGAGCACGCCGTCCATGTCCAGCAGCAGGCCGTCGATGTGGTCCAGCTTCATCGCCTGAGCCTATCTCACGCCTCGGCGGCCCGGCCAGCGCGCCCGGCCTCGTCGAGCGCCACCCGGGCGGCGGAGCGCTGCCGCCGTGGGTCCAGCCGCAGCGTGACCAGCGCCGCCACGAGCGCGAAGCCGCAGCCGATGAAGAACGGCACCTGGTAGCCGACGTAGTTGAGGATGAGACCGGCCGCGACGGGCACCACGATGGCCGTGGCGTGCAGCAGGGTCACGCCCATGGCCAGGCTGGGCGCGATGTCCGCCGGAACAGCGATCTTGCGCAGGTACGTCGCCGCGCCGATCGCCGAGAACGGCGCGATGAAGCTGTACAGCACGTAGAAGGCGCACGCCAGCCACACGTTGCCCATGAGCGCGTAGCCGGCGAGCGCGACGATGTAGGCGACGTTGATCGCCGAGAGCGTGCGGCGCTCACCGTGGCGGTCGATCATGCGCCCGGCCCAGGGCGAGAACACCATGGCCACCACGGTCGAGACGATGACCACCAGCGAGACCGCCGAGACGCCCATCCCGAAGCGGCTCACCAGCACCCACAGGCCGAACGAGAAGAACAGCTGCTGCCGGGCGCCGTCCAGCACGTTGAGGATGTAGTAGAAGCGGTAGTCGCGCTTCAGGACGAAGCGCTGGCGCGGCATCTGCGCCGCGATCGGCTTTCCCTCGTGCAGGTGCGGGAAGCCGATGATGGCGGCGGCCCCGAGCAGGGCGATGAACCCGCAGACCACGTACACCTCGCGGTAGACGTCCGGCCAGCGCAGAAAGAGGAGCATCACCGCCGTCATCCCCACGAGAGCCCCCGCCTGCCCGATGCCGGCCATGGCGCCCAGCACCTTGCCGCTGTGACGCTCCTCGGAGAGGCTCATGCCGAGCGCGACCTGCGTCTGGAGGACGGTGTGGAACCCGAGGCTGCCGAGCACGACCCACGGCAGCACGTCCGCGAAGCTCGTCGCCAGCGCGTAGCCGGCCGTGCCCACGGCGAGGACGACCAGAGCGAGCGCCGTGAGGCGCTGCTGCGACATGCGGTACAGCAGCGCCGTGATGAAGATCAGCAGGAGCCCCGGGATCTCCCGGATGGCCGTGATGTAGCCGAACTGCGGCCCCGTGAAGTGCAGCACGTCGGCGAAGTAGTTGGTGGTCACCGCGTTGCTGGTGTTCATCGTGAGGCCGAACGCCAGCGTCATGGCGGCGAGGAGGATGTAGCCGCGCCCGGCGGGCGTCCGCCACACCGCCGGCCGGCGCCGGAGCTCACCGAGCCGGGTCAACTGCCCTGCTCGTCCGCCGCTTCGGTGGGGAGCACGAGGTCGAGCTGCCACTCGGGGATGCCGAGTTCCTGAAGGACGCGCCCGCGGACCTTCATGAGCGACGACCTCAGACGCTCACGTTCTCTCTTCGTCAAGACGGAAAACACGCGCTTGTCGGTCTCGTTGTGCAGGGACTCGGTGAAGACGTCGCGTCCCTTCTCCGTGATCTTCGCCACGATCCGCGAGCGTCCGGACGTCTTCTCTCTCGTGATGAGGCCGTCGGCCTCCATCCTCTTGAGCATCTCGGTGACGGAGTGGAGCTCGCGGAAGAGGTTGCGGGAGATCTCGACCGGGGTGGCGCTGCCGCCGTTGCGCTCGACGGCGTAGAGGACCGCGCGCCGGTCGTTGGTGATGCCGTACCGCGCGTAGTCGCGCTCCCGCGCCCGCAAGATGGCGTCCTTGGTCTGGGCCAGCAGCACCCAGAGCAAGAAGTACTCATCCTGGACCGACGGTTCGGTCTCCGCCATCTCGACTCCCAGCCTCGAAGCGCCGCTCATGCAGGGTGTGACCATCCTAGCATCGGCCGGTCGGGCCGTGCGTCTGTGGATCAGCCCAGCAGGGTCTGGATGACGGCGATGCCGTCGGCGGCGTCCGTACACCAGCCGTCGGCGCCTGCGTGGTCCGCGGCGCGCTGGTCGAGGGCCGTGCCGCCGATGACGACCGGCACGCGCGGCTCCCGTCCGGCAGTGCGTTCGCGCACCAGCACGATCGTCTCGCGCAAGGCCTCGAATCCCGTGGTCAGCAGGCACGAGAGTCCGAGCACGTCCGGACGCTCCGCCACGACGGCATCCGCGACCTCTTCTGCGCCGACGTCGACGCCGAGGTCGACGACCGTGAAGCCCCGGGCCTCGAGCAGCGTCACTGCGATGTTCTTGCCGATGTCGTGGATGTCGCCCTTGACCGTCGCGATGACCACCTTGCGCGAGTCCTGAGGAGATTCCGTGGCCGCGATCAGGGGAAGCAGGGTGTCCGCGGCCTGGCGGAAGATCTCCCCAGCCATGATGAGCGCGGTGACGAAGTACTCGCCGCGCTCGTACATCCTGCCGACCTGCTCCATCCCCACGCGGCACTCCTCCATCAGCCTGCGTGGGTCCTCGTCGCCGGCGAGCCGCCGGCGGATGACGGCGAGGCTGCCGCCCTGGTCCATCCCTACGATCAGGCCGACAAGATCGTCTGCAGGCGGAGATGTCACCGGCGCGCCCCATCCGGAACGTCGGCGACACCGACCGTGGCCGAGAACCTGAGGCGGTCGGCCCGGCCGATGAACCGGCCCCAACTCACCGGCCGGTTCTCGAAATCGTAGAAGAGGTGCTCGACCACCCACGCCGGCACGCCCGGCTGTTCGCCGAGGTAGGACGCCTCGGTCTCCGAGAGCGTGGAGGCGTGCAGGTCGAGACGACCGTACTTGAAGCCCGACTTGCCCGCGTTCGCCAGCAGGTCGCGCAGCGCGGTCACCCCGTACTCGGCCTCGACGAGCGGACGCCGCGGATCGAAGACGAGGTACTCGCTGTGGTAGAAGACCGGCTCCCCGCCACTGCTGACGATGCGTTTGATGACGACCACGGGGGAGTCGGGGCCCACGGCGAGCTTGCCGCTCACCCGCGGCGAGGACGGCACGATCCGCGCCTCGCTGATCTTCACCGACGTAGCGTCGTCGTCCACGAGGCGGCGCAGGCTTCCGAGGTCGAACGTCGCGGCACCGAGCTCCGGAGCCTTGACGAACGTCCCGCGTCCGTTCTCGGTCATGACGACGCCGTCGCGCACCAGGAGCGCCACCGCCCGGCGCGCCGTCATGCGACTCACCCCGTACAGCTCGCAGAGCTCGGCCTCGGAGGGCAGGCGGTCGCCGGCCGTGTACTCGCCGCTGACGATGCGCTCCCGCACGCTGCGCGCCACTTGGGCGTACGGGGGTTCGAACGATGAACGATCGACGCGGTTGAGCTTGCTCACGCACCCTCCGGCCGGAGACTCCACGCTGGCTCGCGCGTCTGCATTGTACCATGGCTCCATACCTGTCTAGACAGGTATTCGGGCATCTGCTAGAGTGATTCCCCCGTTGAGCAGATGGAGGAGGACGCATGCCGCACGAGTTGAGGGACGCGATCGTGGGTCTGCGCATGGACGAGGCGCTGGCACTCGCAAGGGGCATGGTGGGCGACGGGACGGACCCGCTCGCCATCATCGCAGAGGGCAGCGAGGCGATGCAGGCGATCGGCCGCCGCTACGCCGACGGCGAGGCGTTCATCCCCGAGCTGATCATGGGCGGCGAGATCATGAGGAGCCTCTCGGCGGAAGTGCTTCCCGAGGGAGGTGGACCGAACGCGGGGAACTCCAAAGGCACGGTCGTCATCGGCACGGTCCAGGGCGACATCCACGACATCGGCAAGGACATCGTCGCGCTCATGCTCGGGATCGACGGGTACACCGTCCACGACCTCGGCACCGATGTGCCGGTCGAGAGCTTCGTCGCCGCCGTGAGGGAGCACGACCCGGACATCGTCGCGCTGAGCGGGCTGCTCACGTTGGCCTTCGGCGCCATGCAGAGTACCGTCGAGGGCATCGCGGCCGCGGGGCTCCGTGACCAGGTCAGGATCATGATCGGCGGCGCCGCAGTCGACGAGAACGTGCGCGCGTACACGGGAGCCGACGGCTGGGGCGATGACGTGAGTCACGCCGTCAAGCTCGCCGAAGAGTGGACCGGCGGGGGCGCATGATGAAGCCTGCAGCAGAGGAGAAGCTCGGCGACCGGCTCATCAGTGACTGGGTGAGCGGCGCGCACCTGCGGTTCGCGAGCGACGAGGCCAGGGAGAGGTACCAGGCCAGAGCCCGGCTCATCGTCGACACCATCCGGCTCCAGGACACCGGCAAGATCCCGGTCATCCCCGCCGCAACGCAGAAGTTCGCCCTCGACTACGAGGGCGTCACGTTCAGGGAGGCGATGACCGAGTTCGACAAGGCGTTCGCCGCCTACGTGCGTCAGTACGAAGACACGGACTTCGACGCCTGGGTCGGGCCCGAGTTCATCTTCCCGGCGGGCATGTTCGAGGCGCTGGCCTGGAAGCGCGTGCGCCTGCCGGGGGTCGACCTGCCCGGCGACAAGTCGTTCCAGTTCGTGGAAGCCGAGTACATGAAGGCCGATGAGTACGACGAGTACCTGGACGACCCCTCGGACTGGGTGCTGCGCAAGTACCTGCCGCGGCTGTCGCCCAAGCTCGAGCCGCTGGCGCAGCTGCCGCCGCTCCGCAACATGCTCGTCTTCCACCAGGGCCTGCCCGACCTCGTCCTGGCCGCAGCCGAGAACCCCGGCGTCGTCGAGGCCATGGCCGCGCTCAAGGCGTCAGGCGAGGCCGTGCAGGAGTGGTACGAGTACCTCGGGCGCCTCGACCAGGACCTCGGCGGCCGGCTGGGCATCCCGCACCTGCTCGGCGCCATCGCCGCGGCGCCGTTCGACATCATCAGCACCTACTACCGCGGCTGGCGCGGCGCCATCGTCGACATGTACACGCGGCCGGAGAAGATGAAGGCCCTCATGGAGCGCCTCCTGCCTTGGCAGCTGCAGTACGGCATCGACGGAGCGAAAGCTCTCGGACATCCGATCGTCGCCGTGTACCTGTACAAGGGAGCCGACGGACTCATGTCCGACGAGCAGTACGAGGAGTTCTACTGGCCGACGCTCAAGCGGCTCCTCCTCGGGCTGGTGGAAGAGGGCCTGCTGGTGTGGGTCTTCACGCAAGGCAAGTACGACTCGCGCCTGCACCACTTCAAGGAGATCCCGGCGGGGACGTGCCTCATCCACCTCGAGAGCGGCACCGACGCTCTTCATGCGAAGGAGGTGCTCGCGGGGTCGCAGTGCATCGAGGGCAACGTCTCGAGCGCGCTCCTGGCCACGGCGTCCGTCGACGAGGTCGAGGCCTACTGCCTCCGGCTCGCCGAGGTCTGCGGCGAAGGCGGCGGCTTCATGATGGACTTCTCGGCCTTCCTCGACGAGGCCCGGCGGGAGAACGTCAAGAAGATGATCGAGGTCGCGAAGCGCTATGGGCGCCAGGAGACCGCACCTCCCCCTCTGCCGTAGGAGATGGGGGCGTGGCGGGCACGTGGTGCCGGAGCCGGGGTTCGAACCCGGACGCCGCCAGCGGCGACAGAGGATTTTAAGTCCCCGGCGTCTACCAGTTCCGCCACTCCGGCACGCGTGCAGTATATGACGGGTGCGGGCAGGCGGAGCGTGCGACGGAGTGCGGCGTGAAGCGCCGCGGCTACCGGACGCCCGCCGTCGGTCAGGCGGCCGGGCCGAAGGCGCCGGTGACGAAGAGCCACGCGGCGAAGGTGAGCAGCGGAGCGACGACGACGTAGCGACGCGTCAGGCGGCGCAGCGGCACGAGGGACCTCCCGGGGCGGACGGCGTGCTTTGCCGCAAGCTACAGGCCGTCGCTGGGACGGTCAACCCGGCGCCAGCGAGCCGTCGGCGAGGGCGAGCGCGGCGCCCTCGAGGAGGTCGGCCTCGCTGACGCTGACGGCGTCGAGGCCGAACGCGCGGCAGGCCTCGCGGGCGATGAGCGCGCCGGCGAGGATGACGTCCTCGCGGCCGGGCTGGATGCCCGGGAGCCGGCCGCGCTCCGCGCTCGTCAGCGCGGCGAAGCGGGCGATCGCGCCGTCGATGTCGGCCGGCGAGAGTACGTGGCCCTGCACGAGCCGCGCATCGTACTCGGTCATGCCGAGTTTGTTGGCGACGAGCGTCGTGTAGGTGCCGGCGACGCCGACCGCGCCGCGGACCGCGGCGCGGTGGTCCGCCGGCACGCCGCGCTCGATGGCGGCGGCGACGTGGTCCGCGAGGGCCGCGATCTGCGCCGCCGGCGGCGGGTCGGCATGGAAGAAGCGCTCCGTGAGCCGCACCACGCCGACGTCCAGGCTGCGCACGAACGCCGGCGGCTCGCCGGCGGAGCCGACGGCGAACTCGGTGCTGCCGCCGCCGATGTCGACGAGCAGCAGGGGGTCTGGCGCGCGATCGCCCAGCCCCGAGGTCCCGCCGCGGAAGGCGAGTGTCCCCTCCTCCTCCCCACTGAGGATCCGCCACGGCAGGCCGAACTCGTACCTCATGGCCTTGAGGAACTGCTTGCCGTCGAGGGCGTCGCGCACGACGCTGGTGGCGATGAGGAGGCGCAGCTCGGGCCCGTAGGCCTCGAGGCGTGCAGCGTACCCCGCGAGGCAGGCGTGGGTCCGCGCCACGGCGTCCGCGTGCAGGCGCCCGGTCTCGTCGACACCCTGGCCCAGCCGCACGACCGTCGTCACGCGCGCCGCCTGCGCCACGCGTCCGTCCGTGACCTCGGCGAGGAACAGCCGGCAGGTGTTGGTGCCCAGATCGACGATGGCGACCCTCACGCCGCACCACCGCGCACGAAGGCGGCGCAGCTTCGGTCCTCGCACCACGGCTCGGCGACCTCGGCGAGGATCGCCTCGCCGAGCACGTAGCCCGGCCGCGCGAGCGCGTGCGCCACGTGCGCGTGCAGGCACTTCACGGCGAGCAGGTCGCTCACGCCGCCGACGCCGCTGGTGAGCGAGGCGCCGCCGTCCACCATGGTGAGCCCGTGCGCCTCGACAAGGTCTGCGCGGCGGACGGCGGAGTCGGCGGCGGCGTCCGCCGCCGAGCGCGCGAGCTCGGGCTCGGCGGCGAGCCGGGAGGTCCAGCGCGCCACGCCGCCGCCGCTCTCGAGCCTGCCGGCGGCGGCGACCAGTGTCGGGCACGTGCAGTAGTACAGCGTCGGGAAGGGCCGGCCGTCGCCGTCGTAGGGCAGGTCCTCGACGACGGCCGGGAACCCGAACGGGCAGCGCGCCGCGACGGCGCTCATCGCGTGAGGCGGGCGGCCCAGCTGGCCGGCGACGGTAGCGGCGTCCGCGCCGGCCACCAGCGGCGGCGCCCCGCTCATGCGGGCCTCGCCGCGGCAGCGCGGGTCACCGGCGCCTCAGTGCAGCAGGGTGCGCCACAGGTCCTCGACGCGGTCGAGGACGGAGATGGAGGCCTGGACGGGCGGCGTCGCCGTGCTGAGGCGGTTCTCCTCGTCCTTGCCCGGCAACCCCCTGATCACGAAGACCTGGGTGTCGGGAGGCACGAGCATCGCGTCCGAGCGCGCGAGCTGGGCGATGTAGGCCTTGGTGGCGAGGAGGTCGACCTCGCGCTCGAGCGCCGCGTTGTCCCGGCGCGCCGCCTCGAGCTCGGCCGCGGCCTTCTCGTAGCGGTCCTGCTGCGCGAAGAAGTCGCGCAGCGGCGAGACGTAGAACGCGGCGCCGACGACCAGCAGCACGAGCAGCGCCAGACGCCCGAAGTGGGGACGCGGTGCGTACCGGCCCGCGCCCGACGGCGCGCGCCGCGACTGCCCCGGTCCGGAGCCCGCTGTTGAGGTCGCCTGGGCCAAGCTCTCCTGCTCCCGGCTCGCCATGTGCCGCCCGCACTGCGCAGGACGGCCCCTTCTCGCCCTAAGGGTTCGCGGCCGCCGGCGTGTGTCCCTGCCCGGCGGCCGCGAACCCTGGGGGTCCCGCGTCTGTGTGCGCGTCTACTGCTGGAGCTGCTGCAGGCTCTCGTCGGCCTGCTTGCCGGCATCTGACTTGGGATCGATCGCCACGGCCTTGGTGAGCGCGACCCTGGCCTGGTCGAGCTGCTTCTCGGCGGTCTTCGCGTCGCCGGCCTGCTCGCTGATCCGGGACTCGTGGCTGAGGAAGATGCCCTTGTTGAGCCAGCCCTTCTGGAAGTCGGGTTCGGCCTCGAGGACCGCGTCGATCTGCTTGAGCGCGCCGGCGATGTCGCCGCTGTAGAACTGGGCGACCGCCATGTCGGTGCCCACGCCCGGATCGGTCGCCTGCTTGGCCCACGCCGCCGCGTAGATCTTGGCGGCGGCGGCGAAGTACGCGCCGCCCTGTTCGAAGTCCTGGTTCTGGAACGCGGCGTCGCCCTGGTCGTAGAGGTCGTTGGCACGGGCGACGAGCTCCTCGTAGCTGCCGCTGGTGTCGGCCTCCACGGCCTGCGCGGGTGCGCCGCTGGCCCCGGCGGCGGCGGGGTCCTCCGCAGAGCCGCCGAAGCCGCCGGACATCATCACGACGATGACGATGACGACCACGGCGAGGGCGCCGAAGCCGCCCCAGATGACGGCCGGCGAGAGGCGCTTGGGGCCGCCCGCGGCGGCTTGGGGCGCGGCCGCGCCGCCCTGACCGGCGACCTTGCCGGCGCCGGTCTTGCCGCCCAGAGCGTCCTGCACGCCGGCCAGGTCCGCGCCGCACTCGGGGCAGAACTTGGCGTTGCCGGAGTCGTTGCCGCATTCGGGACAGTACATGCTTACGCTTCCTTTGAGTCAGTGTGGGTCGTGGTAGGCTCGACCGCGATACGGTCGGCGGTATCTGAGGAGACAGTGTGAGGCACGAGAGGCCACTTCTGCAACTCGTGGACCAGCCGTACCCACCGAGCGCGTGCGTGGACGTCGCCGGGGAGGTGGCCCGAGGTCTGGAGCGGGCGGGTCTGCATGCACAGGTGACGCGCGGCGACCGCGTCGCGATCACGGCCGGCAGCCGGGGCATCCGCGACCTTCCCGCCGTGCTGGCCGCCGCGGTCGCCGCCGTCCGCAAGGCGGGCGGCGACCCCTTCGTCGCGCCCTGCATGGGCAGCCACGGCGGCGCGTCGGCCGAGGGACAGCGAGCGGTGCTCGAGCGCCTCGGCGTGACGGCCGAGAGCGTCGGCGCCGAGGTCGTCTCGTCGATGGACGTGGTGTCCGTGGGCGAGAGCGCCTTCGGCGTGCCGGTCTGGGCGTCCCGCGACCTCGCCGAGGCGGACGGCGTCATCGTCGTCAACCGCGTCAAGCCGCACACCGACTTCCACGGCAAGGTCGAGAGCGGCCTGGTCAAGATGCTGGTGATCGGCGCCGGCAAGCACGCCGGCGCCCTCTCGGCGCACAACCTCACGGTGCGCCACGGGTTCCCCGCCGTGCTCGCCGACCACGGCGAGCGGCTGCTCGCCGGCCTGCCCGTGCTGTGCGGGATCGCCGTGGTGGAGGACCAGCGCGAGCAGACGGCGGCGCTCGAGGTGCTGCGCCCGGACGAGTTCTTCGCGCGCGAGCCCGTACTGCTCGAGCGCGCGCGCGAGCTGCTGCCGCGGCTGCCGTTCGCCCAGCTCGACGTCCTCGTCGTGGACCGGCTGGGCAAGGACGTCAGCGGCGCCGGCATGGACACCAACGTCATCGGCCGGGTGTCGTTCTGGGGCGGCGGCGACCGCCCCGCCGAGCCGCGCATCACGAGGATCTTCGTGCGCGGCCTCACGCCGGCCACCCACGGCAACGCCTGCGGCATCGGCATGGCCGACTTCACCACCGCCCGCTGCGCCGCGGAGATCGACCGGGCGGCGACCGGCGTGAACTGCATCACCTCCAACTGCCCGGAGGACGCGCGCATCCCCATCGCCTGCGCGACGGACCGGGAGGCGATCTCCGCGGCGGTCCAGACGGCCGGCGTCAGGGACCCCGGCGAGGTGCGGCTGGCCTGGGTGCGGGACACGGCGCACCTGGAGCGGATCGCCGTGTCCGAGGCCCTGCTGGACGAGGTGCGGGCCGGCGAGACGCTGCGCCCCGCCGGCCCGCTCTTCCCTCTCCCCTACGACGAGAACGGCGACCTGCGGTCGCCGTTCTCCTGATCCTTCTCGGGCTTCTCCGGGTCGCCTCGCGTCCGGGAGTGGGCCTCGCGGCAGGGCGTCCGAGCCAGCATGTCTCGATCGCAGCGAGCACGACACCGTGCCCCCGGCGCCCACCGCCGCGGCCGCGGGCTCCGAGCCTACCGCAGGTTGTAGAAGGCGTTCATCCCCGGGTAGTAGGCCACATCGCCGAGCATCTCCTCGATGCGCAGCAGCTGGTTGTACTTGGCGACGCGGTCGGTGCGCGCCGGGGCGCCGCTCTTGATCTGGCCGGCGTTGGTGGCCACGGCGAGATCGGCGAGCGTGGTGTCCTCGGTCTCGCCGGAGCGGTGCGAGCACACGGCGGTCCAGCCGGCGCGCGTCGCCATCTGGATGGCGTCGAGCGTCTCGCTGAGCGTGCCGATCTGGTTGAGCTTGATCAGGATGCTGTTGGCCGAGCGCTTCTCGATACCCTGGGCGAGGCGCTCGACGTTGGTGACGAAGAGGTCGTCGCCGACGATCTGCACGCGGTCGCCGAGCTTCTCGGTCATGAGCTGGAAGCCGTCCCAGTCGTTCTCGTCGAGGCCGTCCTCGATGCTGACGATCGGGTACTTGGCGCAGAGCGCCGCGTAGTAGTCGACCATCTCGGCGCTCGTCAGGTCGCGCCCCTCGCCCTCGAGGACGTAGAGGCCCTTCTCCTTGTCGAAGAAGCTCGAGGCGGCCGGGTCGAGCGCGATGCGCGCGTCGGCGCCGGGCTCGTAGCCTGCGGCGTCGATGGCCTCCATGATCACCTGGATGGCCTCTTCGTTACTGCCGAGATCGGGCGCGAAGCCGCCCTCGTCGCCGACGGCCGTGCTCAGATTCCGCTTCTTGAGCACGCCCTTGAGGCTGTGGTACACCTCGGCGCAGATGCGCAGCGCCTCCTCGAAGCTCTCCGCGCCGACCGGCATGACCATGAACTCCTGCAGGTCGACGTTGTTGTCGGCGTGCTTGCCGCCGTTCATGATGTTCATCATGGGCACCGGCAGCGTGAAGGCGTTGACGCCGCCGACGTACTGGTAGAGCGGCAGCTCGAGCGCCGCCGCGGCGGCGTAGGCGGTGGCCAGCGAGACGCCGAGGATGGCGTTGGCGCCCAGCTTGGCCTTGTTCGGCGTACCGTCGAGCTCGATCAGCATGCGGTCGACCAGGCGCTGGTCGGTGGCGTCGAAGCCGACGATCTCCTCGGCGATCACGTTGTTGACGTTGTCCACGGCGGTGCGCACGCCCTTGCCGAGGTACTCGCCACTGTCGTCGCGGAGCTCGACCGCTTCGTACTCGCCGGTGGACGCGCCGGAAGGCACGTCGGCGCGGCCGACGGCGCCGGACTCGAGCTCGACCTCGACCTCGACCGTGGGGTTGCCGCGGGAGTCGAGGATCTGCCGTGCTGTGACGTCGATGATGGTGGTCATTGCGCGGGGTCCTCCTCGCGTTGGCTTGCCGTGAGCGCATGGGACGCTATCACACGGATCGTCCCCCGACCGTTCGCACACATTTGGCGCGGCCTGACGCCGGGAACATACCCGGTGTGGGACGAGAAAGGGGAGATCATGGACGTTCCCTACTACACGTGCGAGGACTGCGGCGCAGCCTTCACCAGGACGGAGCTCCTCCCGGACGTGGAGGAAGACCTGCTCTCGTGCCCCGAGTGCGGCGGCCTCGACATCGGGCTCGTCGAGGAGGAGCCGGCGGCGTGAGACGCCGGGTCGAGGCGCCGGCGGCCTGAGACGCCGGTCCGGTGCCGGGTTCAGGCGCCGGCGGCCTGAGACGCCGGTCCGGCGCCGGGTTCAGGCGCCGGCGTCCGCGGGCGGCTCGCCCGGATCCGGCGCCTCTCCGCCCTTGGCGCGCTGGTAGTACAGTTCCTGCGTCGGCAGGTCGAGCGCCGACCAGTCCCTGCCGTCGGCCGCGGCGAGCTCGGCCGCCCCCGTCACCCTGCGCTCGAAGCGGTTGCCGGCCTCGCGCAGCGCGAGCTCCGGATCCACGTGCAGCAGCCGCGCGACGTTGACCGTGGCGAACAGCAGGTCGCCGACCTCGTGAGCCACGCGAGGGTCGGCGCGGTGGGGGTCGGCGGAGACGGGCGGCCGGACCGACGACTCGGGCTGCGCGGCCGCGGCGGCCTCGGCGGCCGCGGCCTCGTGGAACAGCTCGGCGAGCTCGGCGTGCTCCTCGGCGATCTTGGGGAACGCCTCGGCGGCCGAGTCCCAGTCGAAGCCGACGCTGG
>DASUMX010000189.1:0-2240 GCA_036277455.1 Thermoleophilia bacterium | reverse complement strand
ACTCGGTCGGCTATGGGATGCACCCAGTGGAACTCGATGCAGTCGTCGATCACCGCGGGGATCCCCTGGTAGACCGACGGGTACGTCGGCGTCATCTCGAGGTCGTCCCACACCAGTCCCTGCTTCACCGTCAGGTTCACGTTCCATCCCCGGACGGCGTCGGGAGTGTAGAGCGACGGGTAGCGGCTCAGTCGGCGGATCGGCGTCAGCATCGAGGTTCCGAGCAGGGCGAGAGCCTCGGGCGTGCCGATGCTGCGGAACCGAGGGTAGTACTTCCTGATCTCGGCGAAGAAGTCGTTCCAGTTCACCGGGAGGTCGTCGGCGACCGGGCTGATGCCCGTCCAGCCGGTCTCCGCGGCGGCGACGAGGAGCCGGGCGGCGTCGTCGACGTGCAGGTGGGCGAAGAGGTTCCTGCCGTTCCCCGGGAAGAAGACCAGGCCGCGGCGGACCTGGGCGAACATCAGGTCGCGGACGCCGTAGACGTGGGGCAGGCGCAGGATCGCGAGCTCGATACCGGCTTGGTCCGCGATGTGGGTCAGCGCGCGCTCCGCCTCGATCTTCGCCCGTCCGTAGCCGTGGCGCGTGAACGCCGGCGTGTGCTGGTCGACGGGGGCCTCCCGGCCCTGATACACGAGCAGGCTGCTGGCGTACACGAAGCGTCGCACGCCGGCGGCGACGCAGGCGCGCATCAGCGCGACCGAGCCGTCGACGATCGTCGGCCGCACGAGCTCGTACTCCTCGAAGATCGCCCTGGCCCCCAGGTGGATCACGGTGTCGATGCCCTGGACGGCGCGCGTCAGGCTCTCCGGGCTCTCCAGGTCCCCCTGCATGAGCTCCGCCCCGAGCGAGGCGAGCAAGGCGCCGCGGAGCGGCCTGCGCACCAGGAGCCTGGGGGCAGGGTCGTGCTCGCAGAGCCGGCGCGCCACCTCGAGGCCGACAAAGCCGGTCGCGCCGGTGACCAGCACGCGGCCCATCTCGTTCGTCATCACTCCGCCTCTCGTCGGCGCCGGTCGGTGCTTCCCGGCGTCCCCACCGACGACCGACGCGGGCTCAGCATCGCTGCCGGTAGTGTAGTCGATGCCCGGCTGACCCGGCAGGCCTCAGGTTCTGCGCCCCGCGGCCGATGAGTCCAGCGATGCCGCCGCGACGACTCCTCAAGCTGAAGCACGAGCGGACCGATCTGGGGTTCCTCGGCGCCAGCCTGTCCGAGGATGGGGGTCGCGACGCGAGCTGGATGCTGCGCGTGGAGTCGCCGTCCAGCTTCGAGGCGTTCCACGACCACCTCGCCGACGGCTCCTCCATGGCGCTGAGCATGGTGACCAGGGACGGCGAGCAGCTGCGCGGCGAAGCCTACGTGTCGAGCATCAGCGACGGGGTGGACACGGCGACGGTCGTGGTGCTGACGGGCGCCGGGCCGCTGCGGCGCGCCTGACGCGGCCGGGGTCCCGGCGGATCAGTCGGGGAAGACCTCGTCGCCGACCAGCTCGCGCACGCGCAGCATGTCGAACACGCCGCGCACGGCCGGGGAGAGGTTGCGCGCGACGAGCGGTGTGCCCTGGCTCTTGAGGTCGAGGGCCAGCCGCACGAAGATCCCCGTGCCCGACGAGTCGATGAACTCCACGCCGGCGAAGTCCAGGGCGACCATCTGCGCTCCGCGCGCGGCCTCCGTGACCGCCTCGCGCAGGGCGTCGGCGCAGTCGAGGTCCATCTCGCCGGCGAGGTAGACGGTGGGCGCCGGGCCTTGGGCGATGGAAGTGCGCAGCATGCGATCTCCTGGGTCAGTGGACCGTGCGGTCCAATAGTAGCGTAGTGCCGCCCGGGCCGGTATGGAGCGCGACCGCGTCCAGGTAGTCGAGGATGATCTTGTAGCCGTACCCCATGGACGCCTGGCCGCCCTTCGCCGGCGGCTCGATCCAGTTGAGGAAGCTGAGCCCCGGCCCCCGGTCGGCGACGACGAAGCGCAGGCGGTCGTCGAGGCGACGGACGCGCATGTCGCCGTGGCCGCCGCCGTGCAGCAGCATGTTGGTCACGGCCTCCGAGATGCAGAGGATGGTCCGCTGGCGGTTGATGTCGTCGACCCCCGCCTGCGTGAGGACCTCGTCCACGGTGTCGCGGGCCCGCTGCAGCTCGGCCGTGTCGCGGATCGCGAACGCGACGACCGGCGCCCCCCGGCCGACCTCGCCCGCGATCTCCTCCGCGTCGAGGATGCGGAGCTTGCCGCAAGCCACGGCCGCGGCGAG
>DASUMX010000188.1:0-35156 GCA_036277455.1 Thermoleophilia bacterium | reverse complement strand
TGGCGAGCACCACGACGGCGAAGCGGTCGAGCTGCTCGGCGAGGCTCTGAGCTGCCGTCTGCGGGGCCTCCTCCGGGGGCGGGGTCACCGCCGCTCCCGGGGTCGTCTCCGTTCCCGGCGCGGTCAACGGGTCGGCAGCCGCACCTTCGCCGGACGTCGTGCTCTCGCTCTGCCCGGTGAACGAATCGCTCGTGTCCGTGGCGGTCCGCACCACCTCGGCGGAGGAGCCGATGGAATCGGGCTGGCCGCCCTGGTCCAGGGCGACGGTGCCGGCGACGAGGGCGAGGACGGCGAGCGCCGCGACCGGCGCGACGACCCGCCACCAGCGGCGCCCACGGCGCGGCGCGGCGGCGCTCGCCGGGACCTCGAGGTACTCTCTGAGGCTGGCCCAGCGCTCGCCGGAGAGGTCCGCGTACGACGCGTCCGGCTCCGGCACCGCGGCCCGGACCTGCGCGCCGATGGCGTCGACGTCGGCGCGCATCGCCGCGAGCCGCTCGCCGAGGTCGGCGTCGGCAGCGGCGGCCTGCAGCAGCTCCCGGTCGTCCTCGAGCCCCAGCGCGTACGCCAGCAGGCGGTCATCGTCGAACCCGCCTGCCGCGGGCATGCCGTACTCTGTGCGCTCGTCAGTCATCGTCGGTCATCTTCCATCGTCGTACGTAGCCTCAGCACTCGCGCTCGTAGCCTTGCTCGTCGAGGGCGGCGCGCAGCTTCTTGGCCGCGCCGTGCAGGCGCGACTTCACGGTGCCCACGGGGATGTCCTGGGCCCGTGCGATCTCGTCCAGCGGGAGGTCGGCGAAGAAGCGGAGCGCGACGCACTCGCGGAGCTCGTCCGGCAGCGTCGCCAGCGCGGCCCGCAGCGCGGGGTCGGCCGGCTCGGACGGCGGGTCCACGGTCGCCTCGGGGGCGATCTGCTGGAGCTTGTCCATGAGCCCGTAGCGCGTCTTGCGCCTGCGGCCGTGGTCGCGCCCGGTATTGAGGATCACGCGGTAGAACCACGCGAGGAACGCCTCTTCTCGCGGGATCTCCCGGGCCCGATAGACCTTGATGAACACTTCCTGCACGGCGTCGTCGACCTCCTCGCAGAACCCCTGGAGGTAGAGGATGCGTCGCACCTGGGGCGCGTAGAGCCGGAAGAGCTCGGCACGCGCCTCGGGCTGCCCCCTGCGCAAGCGGTCGATCAGACCGTGCGGCAGTTCCTCTATTGCCTTCCTCCTG
This sequence comes from Thermoleophilia bacterium, assembly GCA_036277455.1. Lineage (GTDB taxonomy): Bacteria > Actinomycetota > Thermoleophilia > UBA2241 > UBA2241 > CAIXSE01. Next base: position 33,941 of record DASUMX010000188.1, on the reverse strand, counting down.
GGTGAGAGACGCCCGTGCTGCCGGGCGGGTTCGGCGCGTCAGGACCCGAGAAGTATAGCGCGGCGGCCCTCAGGCGAAGCCGAGCCGCCGCACCTCCTCGGTCAGCTCGTAGCCGCTCGTCTCCTTGACGCGGCGCACGACCTCGGCGGCGAGCGTCGTGATGTCGTCCGCGGACGCTCCCGGCTCGGCGACGAGGAAGTTGGCGTGCTTCTCGCTCACGTGCGCGCGTCCGACGCGCAGGCCCTTGAGGCCGGCGTCCTCGATCAGGCGGGCCGCCGGCAACTCCCGCGAGGGGTTCTTGAAGTAACTGCCGCAGCTCGCGTACTCGAGCGGGTGCTTGCTCTTGCGCAGCGCCGCGTCGTCGGCGATGCGCCGCAGCAGCTCGTGGCGGTGACCGTGGTGGAGCTGGAACGAGGCGGAGAGGACGACGATGTCGCGCCGCGACTTGAGCAGCGAGGTGCGGTAGCCGAAGTCGAGGCGGTCCGGCCCGACGACGTGCTCCTTGCCCTCCTCGAGCAGGTGGACGTCGAGCAGCGCGTCGCTCACGGACTCGCCGTACGCGCCGGCGTTGCCGACCACGGCGCCGCCGACCGAGCCCGGGATGTTGGCGGCGAAGGTGAGCCCGGCGAGGCTCTGCCCCGCCAGGTCGGCCACCAGGCCCGGCAGCTCCACGCCGGCCTCCGCGCGCAGCACGTTGCCGTGCAGCGTCGTGCCTTCGTTGCGGGCCAGCACGGTGAGACCGGACACGCCGGCGTCGCCGACGAGCACGTTGGTGCAGCGGCCGAGCACGGTGACGGGCAGTCCCAGCTCGCGCGCCGTGAGCACGGCGTGCACCAGCACGCCGGTCGTCCCGGCGCGCACCAGGAACTGCGCCGGGCCGCCGACGCCGTACGCGGTGATCGACGCGAGAGGGACGGCCTCTTCGAGGCCGGGCAGCTCGCGTCGCAGCGCCTCGCGCACGCGAGGGTCGGCCGTGGCCTGCGTCTGGTCGCTCGGCGGGGTCATGCGCCACATCGTAACAGGCGCGCAGTCCCGCCGTCGGCGGGCGGGGGAGGCCCGGCGCGGCGTTTGACAAGCACCTGTGTCGTCAATAAAGTCCTGAATCCTAGTGAGAAGTAGGAATTATCCGGCGCACGGGAGCGACGTGATCCACCTCTCCACCAAGAGCGACTACGCGATCAAGGCCCTCGTCCGGCTGGCGCTCGCCGACGGCACGGCGCCGGTCACCGCGCGCGACATCGTCGCGTTCACCGGCATCCCCCCCAAGTTCCTCGAGCAGGTGATGCACGACCTGCGTCAGGCCGGCCTCGTGGAGAGCCAGCGCGGCAAGGGCGGCGGCTACGTCATCGCCCGCGACCCCGCGACGGTGAGCTTCGCCGACGTGATCGACCTCATCGACGGCCGGCGCGCGGACCCCGCCGCGCGCGCCGGCTCCAACGGCGGCAAGGCGCGAATGCGCGGCGGCGGCCGGGCGGACGCCCTGGTCGCCCCCGTCTGGCGCGAGGTGCGGGACTGCACGCGCGCCATCCTCGGCGCGGCCACCATCGCCGACGCCGCCGCCAGGGCCGCCGAGGCCCCCATGTACTACATCTGACAGGAGAGAGTGGACATGACCGACAGCGATACGAAGGCCCAGGGCTTCGAGACCCTCGCGCTGCACGGGGGTCAGGAGCCGGACCCGGCCACCAACGCGCGGGCCGTCCCCATCTACCAGACGACGGCGTACACGTTCGAGAGCTCGGACCAAGCCGCCGACCTCTTCAGCCTGCGCGAGTCCGGCAACATCTACACGCGGATGATGAACCCGACCAACGACGTGTTCGAGAAGCGCGTCGCCGCGCTCGAGGGCGGTGTCGGCGCCCTCGCCTTCAGCTCGGGCTCGGCCGCAGTGACGTTCAGCATCCTCAACATCGCCGGCGCCGGCGACCACATCGTGAGCGCCAACAGCCTGTACGGCGGCACCTACAACCTCTTCGTCCACACGCTGCCGCGCTTCGGCCTGGACATCGACCTGGTCGACCCTGCCGACCCGGAGGACTTCCGTCGCGCCATCAAGCCCACCACCAAGCTGCTCTATGCCGAGACCGTGGGCAACCCCAAGCTCGACACGCTCGACATCGAGGCCGTGGCGGCCATCGCCCATGAGGCGGGTGTGCCGCTGATCGTGGACAACACGATGGCCACCCCGTATCTCATCCGGCCGTTCGATCACGGCGCCGACATCGTCGTCCACTCGGCGACCAAGTTCATCGGCGGCCACGGCACCTCCATCGGCGGCGTCGTCGTCGACTCCGGCGCCTTCGACTGGTCGCAGAACGACAAGTTCCCCGGCCTCGTCGAGCCGGACGCGAGCTACCACGGGCTCAAGTTCCACGAGGCGCTGGGGCCCATCACGTACATCGTCAAGCTGCGCGTGAGCCTGCTGCGTGACGTCGGCGCCGCCCTGTCCCCGTTCAACGCCTTCCTGTTCCTGCAGGGCCTGGAGACGCTCCCCCTGCGCATGGAGCGCCACAGCCTCAACGCCCGCGGCGTGGCCCAGTACCTGCAGGGGCACGCCAAGGTCGCCTGGGTCGGCTACCCCGGACTCGAGTGCCACGCTACGCACGGGATCGCCTGCAAGTACCACTATCGCGGCCTGTTCGGGGCCATGGTCGGGTTCGGCGTCGCCGGCGGCCGCGAGGCTGGCCGGCGCTTCGTTGAGAGCACGCGGCTCCTCTCGCACGTGGCCAACATCGGGGACGCGAAATCCCTCGTGATCCACCCCGCCACGACCACCCACTCCCAGCTCACGGCGGCGGAGCAACTCGAGTGCGGCGTGAGCGACGACTTCGTGCGTCTCAGCGTCGGCATCGAGACGCTCGACGACATCGTCGCCGACATCGACCAGGCGCTGGCGAAGGCCTGACCGGCCCGGCGTCGCAGCCTTCGATAGAATCGCCGGGACCATGACCGAGAGCAAGCCCGCAGCACGCAAGGAGATCGGCGACGTCGCCATGGGGTACGACGACGACGCCGGCAACGCCGGCATCGTCCGCACCCGGCGCGTGACGTTCGACCAGCCGGGGCAGGAACTCGCCCTCGAGGGCGGCGGCACGCTGGCGCCGTTCACCCTCGCCTACGAGACGTACGGCTCCTTGAGCGAGCGCAAGGACAACGCGGTGCTCGTCACCCACGCCCTCTCCGGCGACGCGCACGTCGCCGGGCGGCACAGCGCCAACGACAAGCGCCCGGGCTGGTGGGACATGATGATCGGCCCGGGCAAGGGCCTGGACACCGACAAGTACTTCGTCATCTGCGCCAACGTCATCGGCGGTTGCACCGGCAGCACCGGGCCCGCGTCGACGAATCCGGCGACCGGCAAGCCCTTCGGCACCGACTTCCCGATCATCACCATCGCCGACATGGTGAACGCCCAGGTGAGGCTGCTCGACCACCTCGGCATCGACAAGCTGCTCGCCGCCGTGGGCGGGTCCATGGGCGGCATGCAGGTGCTCGAGCTGGTGGTCTCGCACCCCGACCGCACCCACCTCTGCGTGCCGCTCGCGACCGCCGCGCGCCAGCCGACCCAGGCGATCGCCTTCAACGAGGTCGGCCGCCAGGCGATCATGGCCGACCCCAACTGGCGCGGCGGCCACTACTACGGCGGCAAGACTCCGGCCAAGGGCCTCAGCGTGGCGCGCATGGTCGGCCACATCACCTATCTCAGCGACGAGGCCATGGAGGAGAAGTTCGGCCGGCGTCTGCAGGACATCCTCGACTACACGTTCACCTTCTCGGCCGACTTCGAGGTGGAGAGCTACCTGCGCCACCAGGGGCTGAGCTTCACCAACCGGTTCGACGCCAACACGTACCTCTACATCACGCGCGCGCTCGACTACTTCGACCTCTCCCGGCAGCACGGGACCCTGGTCAAGGCGTTCGAGGAGGTCAAGGCGCGGTTCCTGGTCATGGGCTTCAGCAGCGACTGGCTGCACCCGCCCTACCAGCTCAAGGAGATCGTCAGCGCGCTGCGCGCGACGCACAAGCACGTGAGCTACTACGAGGTGGAGAGCCACTACGGTCACGACGCGTTCCTGCTCGAGCGGGAGAAGATGGAGGGCATCATCGCCGCCTTCCTCTCCAGCGGGGCCAGGACGTACCACAGGTAGGAGGCGCGAGGGTGCAGCGACGCATCGACTACAAGCTCATCGAGGACCTCGTGCCGGAAGGCGCCACGGTGCTCGACCTCGCCTGCGGCGACGGTGAGCTCCTCAGCGAACTCATCGCCGAGAAGCACGTGCGCGGCAGCGGGGTGGAGATCGACCAGGCCGCGGTGGAGAAGTGCATCGGCCGCGGCCTCTCGGTGTTCCACGGCGACCTCGACGCCGGCCTCGCCGACTTCGGCGACCAGTCCCACGACGTCGTGATCCTGAGCCTGAGCCTCCAGCAGTTGCGCCGGCCACGCATGATCGTGCGCGAGATGGTGCGCGTCGGCCGCCTCGCCATCGTGAGCTTCCCCAACTTCGCCCACTGGACCCCGCGCTCGCAGCTCCTTCTGCGCGGGCGCATGCCGGTCTCGCGCGACCTGCCCTATCAGTGGTGGGACACCCCCAACATCCACCTGTGCACCGTCCAGGACTTCCGCAAGCTGTGCCGCGAGGAGGGCCTTCGCATCGAGCACGAGATGTATTTGCGTGCGGTGGACAAGGACCCGCCGGCGCGCATCGTCGCTCCGAACCTGCTGGCGCGGATCGGTATCTTCGCCGTCACGCGCTGCTGACCGGCGGCGGCTTCCCGGGCCTCCGCGGCGCGCCGCCTCAAGGCCACGGCGCCCGGTTTTCGCGTCTCCCGGATCGCGGGTACACTGTCGGTACGCTCTGCGTCTCAGAGACCGGCGCGAGCGGCACAAGGAGCGCATCGCGTCACACCACCGAGCACCGGCGGGACGCGCTTCAAGATCAAAAGGAGAACAAAGTGCCTCAGGGTAAAGTCAAGTGGTTCTCGACCGAGAAGGCCTTCGGCTTCATCGAGCAGGAGAACGATAACGACATCTTCGTGCACGTCACCGGCCTGGCCGACGGCGTGACCGCGATCGACAAGGACCAGCTGGTCGAGTACGAGGTCGAGCAGGGCCGCAAGGGCCCGCAGGCGACGAACGTCCGGCCTGCGACCGCTGCGGCGGCGCCGGCCGCGGCCGCCGAGCCTGAGGCCGCCGCGGAGCCCGAGGCTGACGCGGAGCCCGAGGCCGACGACGAGCCCGAGGCCGGCGACGAGCCTGAGGCCGGCGACGAGCCCGAGGCCGGCGACGAGGACGAGGCCGGCGACGAGGACGAGGACGGCGACGAGGACGAGGACGAGGCCGCGGACGAGACCGAGGCCTGAGAGGGCGCTGAGTTCCTGACGGGCCGGCCGCCGGAGGATCGCTCGGGATCCGGCGCCCGGCCCGTCGTCCTGTCGTCTTCCGGTAAGGGCCGGACGCAGCCATCACGGGAGGGACTGATGCTCGAGAACATCCACTGGCTCGGCCACGATTCGTTCCGTCTCGACGGGACGGCGACCGTCTACATCGACCCCTGGAAGCTGCCGTCCGGCTCGCCGCCGGCCGGCCTCGTTCTCGTGACCCACGACCACTTCGACCACCTCAGCCTCCCCGACATCGAAGCGATCGCGGGGCCGGACACCGTGGTGGTCGGTCCGGCCTCCGTCACCGGTCAGGTGCGTGGCCTCGAGACCGTGACCGTCGCTCCCGGCGACACCGCGAGCGTCGCCGGCGTGGAGGTGCTCGCGGTGCACGCCTACAACCTGGACAAGTTCCGCGCCCCCGGCCAGCCGTATCACCCGCGGGAGTCGGGAGGCGTCGGCTACGTGGTCGAGCTCGACGGGGTCCGCTATTACCACGCCGGCGACACGGACGTCGTCCCGGAGATGGCGGACGTGCGCTGCGATGTCGCGTTCCTGCCCGTCGGCGGCAAGTTCACGATGACGTGGGAGGAAGCAGCCGAGGCGTGCGATCTGATCGGCCCGGCCGTGGCCGTTCCCATGCACTACGGGGAGATCATCGGCGACATCCGCGACGCCGAACGGTTCCGCGATCGCAGCCGTGTCCCGGTCACGATCCTTCCGCTCGAGCGCTGAGGAAGGCCGCCCGGCCTACTCCCCGGTCCACTCCAGGATCACGGCCTCCTCTGGGCAGGCCTCCTCGGCGCGCTCCACGGCGGCCCAGAGCGTCTCGTGGGGCTGCTCCTCGAGCACGTCCGGCAGCCCTTCGTCGTTCATGAAGAACACCTCGGGGCAGACCTGCTCGCAGGCCCCGACCCCCGTGCACCGGTCGTAGTCGACGCTCACCTTCAGCTTGCGTGCCATGCGCGGAGTCTACCTCGGAGGCGGGCCGGGCGCGCCGGCGTCGTTTGGCGGCGCGCGCCCGATGGGTAAGCAGGCGGCCGAAGGCACGTGCGGCTCCGCTTCCGGGGCCGCGGCGCCGATCACACGGAGGGGTCCACATGCTCAAGGAAGGCGACAAGGCGCCGGCGGTCACCGGCGTCTCTTACGACGGAACCGGCTTCGATCTCGGCGCACCGGGCGGACGCACCGTCCTGTTCTTCTATCCCAAGGCGAACACCGGGGGCTGAACGACCGAAGCCGTTGAGTTCAACGGCCTGCTGGACGAGTTCGCCTCACTGGACGTGCAGGTGGTCGGCGCGAGCGTCGACAAGCCCGCCGCCAACGAGCGCTGGGCGCGGAAGTACGACCTCAAGATGCCGCTCATCAGCGACGACGGCGAGCACACGGTGGCGGCCGCGTTTGGCGTGGCGCGGCCGAGGGTGGGCGTGGCCAAGCGCACCACCTGGCTCATCGACGCCGACGGGACGCTGCGCAAGGTCTATCCGGCCGTGAAGCCCAAAGGGCACGCGGCGGCCGTGCTCGAGGACTGCAGGAAGATCTGGGGCTGAGCGGCGCGCCTACTCTTCGGCGTCCGCGGCCTCTTCACGCGCGCCGACGTAGGCCGGCGCGTCGATCATGAAGATGCGGCTGGTCCAGCGATCCCCGGCTGGGGCGGCCGCCTCGGCGTCGTCGATGGCGCCGATGCGGGCGGTCATGTCGTCGCAGTAGTGGACGATGACCGCCTCCCGCGTCTGCGGCACCACCGGGCTGCCCTTCTCGCGCATGCCGTGGTGCGACACGATGATGTGGCGCAGCCGGAGGGCGAGGTCCGGCGGGAAGTCGGGGTCCTCGTCGATGAGGTCGCGCACCATGTCGTGGCCCATGACGATCTCGCCGTGCAGGCGCCCGGAGTCGGTCATCTGCGGCGCCATGCCGTCGCTGGTGTAGGCCAGGGTCTTGCCGATGTCGTGCAGGATGCCGCCGGCGACGACGAGGTCGTAGTCGACGGAGGCGAAGCGTGACGCCACGCCGGCCGCAGCCTCGGCCACGATGAGCGAGTGCTCGAGCAGTCCGTGGCGGTACGCGTGATGGTTGCGCACGGCCGCCGGCGCCACCGCGAAGGTCGCTCCGGGCTCCCGGGTGCCGTCCAGCGCGCGCTCGAGAAGGGCGCGCACATGAGGCTCCTCGACGGAGTCGACAAGCACGTGGAGGCGCTCCGCAAGCTCGGCCGGGCCGATGGGCGACACGGGCACCAGGTCGCAGGCCGCGTATTCGTCGGGGTCGGCGGCCCGCAGGCGCCGGACCTGCACCTGGGCGCCATACTGAGGATGCACGCTGAAGGTGCCGCCGACGATGACGACGTCGCCGACGGTGATGCCGAGCGCGTCGTCCGACGGGTCGAAGTGGATGGCGGCGACCTCGCCGCTGGCGTCGCGCAGCTTGAGCCGCAGATAGGCCTTGCCGTTGCGGTCGGTGGCGGCGATCTTGTCTGAGCAGCAGTACGGTCCCTCGACGGCCTGGCCACTCTTGAGCTCGCAGATGGGGATGCGTGCGTCGGTGGTGCCGGGGATGCAGGTCTGGTCGGTCATTGGGTCTCCTTGGTCCCCGTCAGGGTACCAGACGGCCCGGACGCGGGCCGCCGGCGGAGGGGTTCACGGTGCGATGGGCCCAGAGCAGGCGTCAGGTGCCGGCGGGGTGGTTCTTGCCGGCCGGCCGCGGTCCCGACCGCGGCCGCGACGACTTCTTGGGCGTGGCGCCGGCCCGGGATGAGGTCTTCCTGGCCGTCGCCTTGCTCGCGGGCGGCGCCTTCTTCGCCGGCGCCTTCTTCGCGACGGGTATGGGCGGCTTGACGGCGGTCCTGCGCCGCGCGGGCTTCGCCGCCGCTTCCGCGACGGCCGTCTCGGCCTCCGGCCGAGCACCTGCCTCCGTTGGAGCGGCGGCCGGCGCCTCCGGCGCGGCTTCCGGCGCCGGGGGCGTGGCAGCGACCACCGGCTCCGGCTCCGCCGCCGCGACGGTCACAGGGCCGGCGGCCGTCTGCACGGTCGTCGCCGCCACCGTCGCTGCGGGGGCCGGCGCCTCCCCGGACGCGGCGGCCGGCGCGAGGGGTTCGTCGCGAAGTGCGGCGATCTCCGCCTCTTTGGCGCTCACCTCGGCGGCGGTGGCCCGCAGCCGCTCGACCGCATGCGCCAGGTCGGGATGGTCGAGCTCCCCGCGCTCGGCGAGCGCGAACGCCGCGTGACCGAGCTCTCGTTCCGCTTTGCGCAGGTCGTTCTGCAGCACCACCAGGCGGGCCTGGGCGGCGGTCACTTTGCCGGCGCGCCCGGCGTCGGTGGCGAGGGCGCCGGCTTTGTCTCTGACGGTGTCGAAGAAGCCCATCTCGCCCTCCCTTGCCGTGCCGGCACGGCGCCGGCGTGTACCGGTGCCAAGTGTCTCGCCTGCGCGGTCTCGCGTCCAGACCCGGTCCCTCGGTGTGGCGTGGAGCGAGGCGGCATCTCGCTCAGCCCGGCTTGAGAATCGCGGCGGCTTGCGCCAGTGTTGGGGAAAGCTCTGGAGCAAGGGGACGATGACGATGCAGCTCGGCGGTATGGCCTTGAAAGACGGAGTCCTTCTGCAGAGCGACGGCTACTGGGCCGCCGCCGTGCGGGAGGAGGGCGGCGGCATCAGGGTCGTCTCGGGGAGCAAGGTGCGGCTGCCGGGACGGGAGGCGCTGCGGCGCGTCCCGGTCGTGCGCGGCGTCGCGCGGCTCGGTGAGGCGATGGCCGTCCTGCCCGCGGTGCGGAGGGCCACCGGTACGCCGGTGCTGCCGCAGGAAGACCCGAAGCTGCTGGCGGCGACGGCGGCGAGCGCCGCGGTCACGGTCGCACTGCGTGCGACGAGGCTTGGCTCGCCGGTGCTCCGGGAGCTGGCCGTGGCCGGCGTGAGCCTCGCCCCCGTGCTCGTCGCGCTCAGGGACTCCCGGCTCTCGCGCTATCACGGCGCCGAGCACAAGAGCATCGCCGCCTACGAGAGCGGCGGCGACCCGGCCGGCGCGGACAAGGAGCACGCCCGCTGCGGCTCCAATCTCGTGGCGCCGATGGTGGTCACGAGCCTCGCCACCAACCTCGTGCTGCGCGCCGCCGGCAGGGAGCGGCAACCCTTGGCCACCTTCATCGCCGGCCTCGTCAGCATCGGCACCGCGATGGAGCTGTTCTCCTGGATGTCGCGCCACCAGGACCATCCGCTGGCGCGCACGCTCGGCAGGCCCGGCATCGAGATGCAGCGCCTCTTCACGACCAGCGAGCCCACGACCGAGCAGCTGGACGTGGCCGACGTGGCGCTGCGCGAGTTGCTGCGCCTGGAGGGTGAGGCGCCGGCCGCCTGACCGGCGTGCGGCGACCGGCCGTCGGCCTGGGCGCGCCTGCGTCGCCGGCCCGCCGCAGAAGCCGCGTCTCGCGGCGGATCAGTCGTCGGCCGGCTCGCGCTCGGCGAGCCGCTTGCGGCGGCGCTCCGCCGCCTTCTCGTACCAGAGCCGCTGCTCGTCGGTCTGCGGCGTGAGCCGCGGGACGGGCATCGGCCTGCCGCTGCCGCTCAAAGCCACGAACACGAGATAGGCGGAGTTGGTGTGCGTGACCATGCCGGTGCGGAGATCCTCCGCCTCCACACGGACCCCGACCTCGACCGAGGTCCTGCCCGTGAAGTTGACGTTGGCGAGGAGCCGCACGAGGTTGCCGATGTGCACCGGGTGGTGGAAGTCGATGCGGTCGATCGCCGCCGTGACGATGTTGGTGCGGCAGAAGCGGAAGGCGCAGGCGCCGGCGGCCTCGTCGATGAGCTTCATGATGATGCCGCCGTGGATGTTGCCGAGGTAGTTGGCGTCGGCGGGCTGCATGAGGTGGGTGAGCACGAGGCTCGTCTCGCTGCCGCGCGGCAGTGGTTCGTTCATGGGTCTGCCCCGGGGCCGTCAGATGTCGTAGGAGCCCGGAGCGCGCCGCCGCCGCCGGTCGCGCGTCTGGCGCTCGCCGCCGCCGGAGCGGTCCGTGCGGCGCTCGCCGTGGCGGCGGTCCATGATGACCTTGACGTTCGGGTTGTCCCGGTAGTGCTCGACGAGCCGCTTGTACGCGTCTTCACCGAGCTCCGGGGGTACCACGCAGTAGATCACGGCGGCCTCCCCAAGGATTGCGGCAACGGTAGCACATGGCCGCCGTCCGGGGCCAGAGAGCGGGCCGCATCCGCGGCGCCACGCCGGCGCTCCGGGCCGGGCGCTCCGGGCGCGGGCACGAAGGGCCGGGAAAGGAAAGGGCCGGACCGGCGACGGGCGCCGGTCCGGCCCTTCTGAAGGGGGTACCGCTCATAGTATCGGCAGGCGCGCCGATACCTTGAGCGACCGCCGTCTCCCGGTCCGCGGACCGTCTGGTAAGCTGTGGCGACGCGAGGCGGCGGCGTCCGACTGGGGGGGTCAGCGTGTTCCCGTGTTTCGCCGACATCGTGGCCGCGGCGCCGGCCTCGGACCGGTGCCCGAGGCTGAGCGAGCTCGAGCCGGCAGAGCCTCGCGCGGTGCGGTGAGCAGCGCCGCCGAGACCGAGCCCTTCCGGCTGGCGATGGAGGCCGGCGCCGAGATCACCGCGGCGCTCGCCGGCGACGACGCGCCCACGGTCATCGTCCGGCGCGTCGCCCAGGCGCTCGACGCGTGGGAGTGCGACCTCTACGAGTACGACCCCGAGACGAGGACGCTCACCGCGGCCGCGCTCTGGGCGCGCGAGCTCACGGATGAGGACCTCGCCTGGGTCGGGACGCGGATATCCCTGGACGAGCGGCCCGGGTACGTGCCGATCATCGAGGGCGGCGCCTGCGTCCTGTCGGCCGTCGACGACCCGGATCTCGACCCGGCGGACCGCACGGCGATGCTGGCGTGGGGCGAGACGGCCACACTCGCCGTCCCGCTGCACTTTCGCGACCGGGGCGTGATCGGCTGCCTCACGCTGATCGAGAAGCGGGAGGGCCGCCGCTTCACCGATGAGGACTGCGAGCTCGTCGTCCTCCTCGCGGGGCCGGCGGCGATCGCGGTGTGCAACGCGCGGCTCTTCCGTCTGCAGCAGGAGCAGAACCGCCACCTCAGCTCTCTCCTCGACACGGGGCGCGCCATCACGTCGGCCGTCACGCTCGAGGATTCACTGACCAGCATCTGCCGGACCGCGGCGGCGGCGCTCGATACCGAGGAGTGCATCGCCTACGAGTACGACGCCGGGCGCGACGCGATCGTCTGCCGCGCCTTCTGGGGCGTCCACGGCGCGCCGCCTGCTCTCGACGAACGCGGCGTCTACCCGCTGGACGACTACCCGACGGACCGGGAGATCCTTCGCCGCGGCGAGGTGGTGCAGGAGACGCTCTCGGACGCGTCCCTCGCCGGGGACGTGCGTGCGTCCATGGAGCAGTGGGGCGAGAAGGCCTGCCTCAACGTCCCGCTCATCGTCGAGGGCGAGCGGCTGGGGATCCTGGTGCTCATCGAGACCGAGAGGGAGCGGACCTTCGGCGCGTCGGAAGTGGAGCTCGCGCGCGCTCTGGGCGAACAGGCTGCGACCTCCATCCGCCACGCCCGGCTGTACCGTCGCGGCGAGCAGCAGAACAGACGTCTCCTGACCCTGCTCGAGACGAGCCGCGTCCTGGTCTCTTCCCTGGACGCCGACGCCGTGCTCGGACAGGTGCGGCGCGACGTCGCCGATCTGTTCGGCGTCGGCGGAGACGCCGTGGCGATGCTGCTCCGGCGGGGCGAGGCGTTCGTCCCCTTCGAGCCTGGTCCGGTGGCCGCGGCTGCGGGCGAGCAGGCGGCGGTCGAGCTGGACGAGCTCCACCGCCGCGCCGTCGACGAGCGCGCTGTGGCGCTGAGCGCCGAGGATGGGGGGTCACGCGTCGTCGTCCCGTTCGTCGCGGGCGACGTCGTCGAGGGGCTGCTCGACATCGTCGCCGCCTCGTCATCCGCCTTCAGCGACGACGAGCTCGAGCTCGTGCAGATCCTCGCCAGTCAGGCGGCCGCCGCGCTCGCCAACGCCGGCCTGTACCGCATGCTCGAGCGCCAGGCGATCACCGATGGTCTGACCGGCCTCTACAACCACCGCTACGTCTACGAGCGGCTCAACCAGGAGATCGCTCGCGCACAGCGCTACGGCCTGCCGCTGTCGCTGCTGATGATCGACATCGACGACTTCAAGTCCTTCAACGACCGCTTCGGCCACCCCACCGGCGATCTCGTGCTCGTCGAGGTCGGGAGGATCCTGGGCACGCACATCCGCGTGGGCATCGACATCGCCGCGCGCTACGGCGGTGAGGAGTTCGTCATCGTCCTGCCCAACACCGCGCGGGAGGGCGCGCAGGTGGTGGGCACGCGCCTCGCGCATCAGCTCTCCTCGCTGCCCGGGGCCCCCCCGCCGCACGAAGAGGGCGCCCTGGGCGTGAGCGAGCGCATCCGCGTCTCGGTGGCCGCGTCGGAGCTGCCCGGCGTGGACGGAGACTCCCGGATCACGGTGAGCATCGGCGTGGCGTGTTACCCGGGCGTCGCCGGCGGCCCCGGGGAGCTGGTGCGCAACGCCGACAAGGCGCTCTACCTCGCCAAGCGCCTCGGCAAGAACCGGGTGGAGGTGTTCGGTGACTGAGATCCGCGACGCCCGCGAGCGCGCCGCTCGCGATCCGTACCGCACCGTCCTCGAGGTGGCGACCACGATCGCGTCCTCCCTCGACCTCGACGAGGTGATCCAGACGATCGCCCGCCAGGTCGGCGAGGCGCTCGATGTCCAGTGGTGCGACATCAACGAGTACGACCCCGAGGCGCGGACCATGACGTACGTCGCCGTGTGGTCGAGGGAGCTCCGCAGGGTAGACGTGGACTACATCGGGACCGTGGTGAGCCTGGGTGACCGTCCGGAGCGCGATGCGGTCATCCGCAGGGGCGACCTGCTCGAGGAGTACGTGGACGACGACGACCTCGACCCGCTCGAGCGCGAAGTGATGATCCGGTACGACGAGAAGGCCGTCATGGAGATGCCGCTCGTTTTCCGCGGCGAGCCCCTGGGCGTCCTCGGGGTGGTCGAGTCGCGCCGCGACCGGCGCTTCACCGACGAAGAGAGACAGCTGCTGCGCCTGTTGGCCGGGCCGGCGGCGACGGCGATCGGCAACGCGCGCCTGTTCAGGCAGCAGCAGGAGCAGGAGCGCCGGCTCGGCACCCTCCTGGACGCGAGCAGGACGCTCACCGCGTCCGTGCACCTCGATGAGGTGCTGGACGGCGTCGCGCGGCTCGCCGCGGAGGCCGCCGGCGCCACCTACGCCACGGTCTACGAGTACCGCCCGCACCACGACGCGATCGTGTACCGGGCCGAGCACTCCCCGGGACGCCCCCCGGAGGGAGTGCACGACGATGCCCTGGGGACGGTGTACGCGCTGGCCGATCTCCCCGGCGAGCGCGTGATCCTGGGGGCGCCCGAGGCGGTGCTGGAGCAGATCTCGGACCCCGCCTTGCCCGGCGACCGGCGCCGGTCCATGGAGTCCTGGAGGCAGAAGACGTGCCTGAGTCTGCCGCTGCGCGCCGCTGGAGCCCCGCAGGGCATCCTGCGGCTCACGATGACCGACGCCGAGCGGCGGTTCACGGCGCCCGAGCTCGAGCTGCTCGTTGCACTCGCGGAGTCCGCCGGGGCCGCGATCCACAACGCACGCCTGTTCCGCGCGCAGGAGGAGGAGAGCGAGCGGCTGCTCGAGCTTCTCGAGGTCAGCCGCCGCCTGACCGCTACCTTCGACCGGCGCGAGGTGATGACCGCGCTGCAGGAGAGCGCCGCGAAGCTGCTCGCCGGCGGCGCGACGGCCGCCGTGTGGCTGCCCGAGGCCGGCTGCCCGCCGGCCGTGACACCGCGGACTCTCGGCGCCGAGGCCGCCGAGCTCGCGCAGGAGGCGCTCGCCGCCGGCTGCACGGTCGACCGCGCCGGCGCCGAGCGGTCGGGCCTGGCCGTCCCCCTTGCGATCAAGGACCGCGTGGAGGGGGTGCTGGTGGTCGAGGCCGACGGCCACCGCCGTTTCGTACGGGGCGAGCGTGAAGCGCTGCAGGTGCTCGCCAACCAGGCAGCGGCGGCACTCGAGAACGAGCGCCTGTACCGGCGCGCCGAGCAGGAGGCGATCCGGGACGGCCTCACGGGCCTCTACAACCACCGGCACTTCCAGGAGCGCCTGCGCCAGGAGTGCCGCCGCGCGCAGCGCTACGGCACCCCGCTGTCGTTGTTGATGCTCGACCTCGACGACTTCAAGGAGTTCAACGACGAGTTCGGGCACCAGATCGGCGACGAGGCGCTGCGCGAGGTGGGGCAGATCCTCTTCGCCGTCACGCGGCGAGGCGTGGATATCGCCGCGCGGTACGGCGGCGAGGAGTTCGCCGTCATCCTCCCGCACACGCGGGCCGCGGATCTGCCCGCTCAGGGCGCGTCGGCGGCCGGCGGCGACGACCCGGAGGCGCCGCCACCGGCCGGCGCCGGCGCGCTGATCGTCGCCGAACGCGTGCGAGCCGCCATCGCCGGGCACGCCTTCCCGGGGCACGGCGGCCGCCGCTACGCGCACACGACGGCGACGGTGGGGGTGGCCGATCTGCGCGCCGGCGACGATGCGGCGTCGCTCATCGCGGCCGCCGACGCGGTCCTCTACGAGGGCAAGCGCTCCGGCCGCGACCAGGTGGTCGCACGTGGCGCTGATGGCCGGGCGGAGACGCATGGATGACCATGCGCGGCCGGGGGCCGTGGCCGGCCGCGGCGTCGAGGACCTGCTCGAGGCCGTCGTCGCGAACGTCGGCGAGGCGCTGGACCTGTGGTCCGTGGACCTGTGGGCCTTCAGCGACGACGCGGACACGCTGGAGTGCCGCGCGTACTGGTGTCGCGACCCCAAGACGGCGAAGACGCGCGGCTGCGTCGGCGCGGTGATCGGCCTGGACCAGAGCCACGACCTGCGCAGGCTGGTGCTGACGGGGCAGCTCGTGGAACGCCACGTCGACGACGGGCTGCCGCCTGCCGACGCCGCCGCCCTCGCCCAGGCCGGCTTCACCCACCGCATCGACGTCCCGCTCCTCGCAGGGGCCGAGGTACTCGGCGTCCTGAGCCTCGCCGAGACGCGCTCCGGGCACCGTCTCTCCGAGGAGGAACGGGGCCGTCTCGGGGAGCTCTCCCGCCTCGCGGCTGCGGTGCTGCGCGCGTCGGGGCTCTATGAGGCCGAGCGCGCGCGGACGGAGCGGCTCACGGCCATGCTCGCAGCCGGGCGCGGCATCTCCGCGACGCAGTCGCCGGCGGCGATCGTCGCCGCGGTGCGCGAGGAGGCTGCGGGGCTCGTGAGCGGGGTGGTCTGCGATGTCCAGGTGATGCTGCGCCAGGACGACGGCACGTTCGCTCCCGCCGGCGAGGCCGGGAAGGAGCGTCCGGCCGGAGGTTGGCGCGCCGACGCCCTGGCGCGTCAGGCCGCGGATCTCGGGCGGCCGGAGCAGGCGCGGACCGCCGACGGTCGCGCCCGGCTCCTGCTGCCGCTGACGGCCGGCGAGCGCGCCGGCGGCTACCTCGAGTTCACGGCGGCGCTGCGCCGCCCGTTCCGCGAGGCGGAGATCGAGCTCGCGTCACTGCTCGCCGGCCAAGCCGCGGCTGCGCTCGAGCGGGCCAAGGCGTTCCGCGCCGTGCAGAGCCGGTCCGCCACCGACGTCCTCACCGGGCTGTACAGCCGCTGGTACTTCTACGAACGGCTGTACGCCGAGGTCGCTCGTGCGCGGCGGTACCGCCAGCCGCTCTCACTCGTGGTCGCCGAGCTCGACGGCGAGGAGGAGCTGGCGCGCAGGCGCGGGGCCTCCTTCAGGGACGCCGCGCTCGCCGCGCTGGCGCGACTGCTGATGACCAGCCTGCGCGACAAGGTCGACGTGGCGTGCCGCCTCGGCGGCGGCCGGTTCGCGCTCCTGCTGCCCAACACGCCGCCGGGGCCCGATGCCGCGGGGCTGGTCGCGGAGCGGGTGCGTCAGCGCGTGGCCGCCACAAGGCTCTCCAACGACGAGCTGGGCGCGTTGGGCAGTTTCACCATGAGCTTCGGCGTGGCGGGGTTCCCCGAGGACGCCGAGGATGCGGACGACCTGGCCGGCGTTGCCGAGGACCGGCTCGCGGCGGCGCGGGCGGCCGGCGGCGACCGTGTCGAGCCCCCGCCGCCGGAGCCCGAGGAGGACGCGGAGGACGAGGCGCCGGACGACGAGCCGGCCTGACCGGCGGCTCGCTGGTCCGGCGCCCTGCCGGGCTCGTCCGCTCAGCCGGCCGCCAGGGTGGTGAGCGCGTCCAGCGTGGAGGGGTCGCCGGTGAGCACCTGCGCGGCGGCGCCCTCCACGCGCGCCGCGGCCGCGGCGACGAAGTACTCCGCCGCGAGCAGGCGGCGCGCGTCGGTCTGCGCCGGTCGGAGCAGCAGATAGGCGCAGTCCACGTCGATCGCCATCTCGGCGAGGCGGCGGGCATGGAAGTCGCGGAAGCGCACGTCATCCGTGTCGCGCACCCGAGCGATCGCCTCGGCGAGTCGCGCCCGCGCGCCGCGCACGCGCGCGAGCAGATCGGGCGTGGCCGAGAAGTCCTCGGCGTCGTACTCGTCCAGCCGGCCGGCCAGCGTGCCGCCGAGGATGCCGCCGATGGCCGCGACCACCTGCAGCTGCGTCGTACCCTCGTAGATGTTGGTGATCCGCGCGTCGCGGGCGTGCCGTTCCACGGCGAAGTCGCGCATGTACCCCGAGCCGCCGTGCACCTGGAGCGAGTCGTACGCGACCTGGTTGGCCATCTCGGTGCAGCAGGCCTTCGCCAGGGGCGTGTACAGCGCGGCCAGCCTCGTGTACTGCTTGAGCTCGGCGCGGAGGCTCTTGACGTCGGTGTCCGGGCCGGCCGGCGGAGCCTCGCCGGCCTTCTCCGCCGCCTGCAGCTGCGCGATGCGGTGCTCCAGGACTTCCTTGGTGTCGACGATGAGCGCGGTCTCGTAGAGCAGCGCGCGCGCCGCCTCGATGCTCACCTTCATGTCGGCGAGCAGGCCCTTGACCGCGGTGAGCTCGCCGATCGGCGCGCCGAACTGGATGCGCTCGGCGGCGTACTTGGCCGCCGCGCGGAAGGCGGCTTCGGCGATGCCCTGCGCCTGCGCCGCGATGGCGAGGCGGGCGCCGTTCATGAGGCTCATGACGTAGGTCGTGAGGCCGCGCCGGCGCTCCCCGACGAGCAGCGCCGGCGCTTCGTCGAACTGCAGTTCGCACGTGGGCGAGCCGTGGATGCCGAGCTTGTCCTCGAGGCGGCGGATGCGCATGTGCTCGTCGCGCTCGTAGAGGAACATGCTCAGGCCGCGGGCGTCGGTGGTGCCCTCTTCTGAGCGCGCGAGGACGAGGCTGATGCGCCCGTTGCCGTTGGTGATGAACCGTTTCACGCCGTTGAGGCGCCAGGTGCCGTCCGGCTGCTCGGTGGCCTTGAGCTGGACGTTCTGGAGGTCGCTGCCGGCCTCGGGCTCGGTGAGCGCCATGCTGCCGGTGACCTCGCCGCTGGCGAACCGCGGCAGATAGGCGGCCTTCATCGCGTCGTCGGCGAACTTGTTGACGGTCTCGCTGATGTCCTGCAGGCCGAAGATGTTCATGAGCGCCGGGTCGGCGCGGCTGACCATCTCGACGATCATGACGCTGACGGAGACCGGGAAGTTGAGGCCGCCGTACTTGCGCGGCAGGGTGATGCCCATGAGCTCGGCCTGGGTGAGGCGTTCGAGGCTCTCGGTGATGCCGGGGGCGTACACGACCTCGCCGTCGATCAGCTCGGCGCCGGCGCGGTCGACGTCCTCCGCGCGCGGCTCGACGAACTCTCCGGCGATGTCGCCGACGATCTCGAGCGTGCGCGCGTACGAGTCGAGGGCGTCCTCGAAGTCCGCAGGCGCGTAGGCGAAGTCACGTGCCTGCGCGTAGTCGTCCTCGCGCAGGCGCACGACGCGCGCGAGGTCGAGGCGGCGCAGCGTCTGCTGGAGGTCGGCGTTGTCGCCGAAGTAGTTGCTCACGACGCACCTCCGTCTGCCGCGGCGGGCTGGGCGGGCGCGGCTTGGCCGGGCGCGGGAGCGGCTCCGCCGCCCGCGCCCTTCGTCTTGTACGCCTGGATCAGCAGCGGGATGACCTTGTGCAGGTCGCCGACCACGCCGTAGTGGGCGACGCTGAAGATCGGCGCCAGCGGGTCGTTGTTGATCGCCAGGATGCGCGCGCTCTGGTCCATGCCGGCGCGGTGCTGCACGGAGCCGCTGATGCCGCAGGCGATGTAGAGCTTGGGTCGGACGGTGGTGCCGGTCTGACCGACCTGGTGATCGTGGTCGATCCAGCCCGCATCCACGGCGGCGCGGCTGGCGCCGACGACGCCGCCGACCGTGCGGGCCAGCTCCTCGACCAGCGCGAAGCCCTCGCGCGAGCCCACGCCGACCCCGCCGGAGACGACGATGCGCGCGCCCTTGAGGTCCACGCGCTTCTCCTCCTGGACGCGCTTCACCAGCGTCACGACGAAGTCCTCGTCGCTCAGCACGACGCCGGCGCGGACGGCGATGCGCTCCCTGGCCCGGGTGACGGGCACGGCGATGATGCGCCCGTCCCGCCGGCGGTCCTCCTCGGGCATGACCATGACGCCCTCGCGCACGGTGGCCATCTGCGGCCGGTGCAGCGGGCTGATGATGGTGGCGATGATGTTGCCGCCGAACGCGGGCCGGATCTGGTACAGGAGGTCCTTGAACTCCTCGCCCTTGAGCGCGTGGTCGCCGATGCGCAGGTCGGTGCAGTCGGCGGTGAGGCCGGTGCGCAGGGCGCTGGCCACGCGCGGCGCCAGGTCGCGGCCGGTGGTGGTGGCGCCGTACAGGACGATCTGCGGCTCGTGCTCGCGGATGAGGCCGGTGACGACCTGGGTGTACGGCTGTGCCAGATAGTGCGCGAGGTCGGTGTGGGCGACGAAGTAGACGGTGTCGGCCCCGCGGGCGACGAGGGCGGGCGCAAGGGCCTTGGCGGCCTCGCCCGCCCCGATGAGCACGGCGCCGACCTGCACGCCGAGCTGGTCGGCCAGCTCGCGGGCGCGGCCGAGCAGTTCGAGGCTGACCTCGGCCGCCTCACCGTCGTGCTGCTCGACGACGACCCAGACGTCGTTGGTGTTCGCTGTATCAACCAAGGATGTGCTCCTCGATCAGCTCGTGCACGAGCTCGGTGATGCCGGCCTCGTCGGGCGCGACCATGCGCGCTTCGCTCTGCGCGAGGACGACGCTCTCGATCTCTTTGACGCGCGTCGGCGAGCCGCGCAGGCCCAGCGCCTCGCGGTCGGCGGCCAGCGCCGCGTGGTCCCACTGGATGACGCGGGCGCGGCAGACGGGCTTGCCGTCCTTTCCGATCATGCACACCTCGGCCTCGTCACGCTCGGGATCCAGGTAGCTGTCGTCGTACTCGGGCATGGCCTCGGCGGCGATGCCCTTGTAGGTCATCACGAGCTTGACGCTCGGCGGGCGCGGGTCGTTGGCCTCGCCGGTGACGGTGAGCAGGCACGGGAGCGAGCTCGTGAGCGTCTCGAAGCCGCCCTCGATGCTGCGCGTGGCGGTGATGCTGCCGGCTTCGCCTCCAGCGCCGGAGCCGGCTTCGCCGTCCGGCGCCCGCAGCTCGTCGACGCGGCTCACGCAGGTGATCTGCGGGTAGCCGAGCTTCTCGGCCGTCTGCGGGCCGACCTGGGCCGTGTCGCCGTCGATCGCCTGGCGGCCGCAGAGCACGAGGTCGGCGCCGCCGAGCTTCTGCACGGCGAGCGACAGGGCGTAGCTGGTCGCGAGCGTGTCGGCGCCGGCGAACGCCTTGTCCGTGAGCAGGATGACCTCGTCGGCGCCGCGGTACAGCGACTCGCGCAGCACCTGCACGGCGGCCGGCGGTCCCATCGTCAGCACCGTGACGCGCGCGTCGTGACGGTCCTTGAGCTTGAGCGCCTCTTCCAGCGCGTTCAGGTCCTCGGGGTTGAACACGGCCGGCAGCGCCGCCCGGTTGATGGTGCCGTCCTCTTTCATGGCCTCGCCGGTCACGTTGGCCGTGTCCGGGACCTGCTTGACGAGGACGACGATGCGCAGCTGCGGCATGTCAGGCGTCCAGGGTCGAGGGATCGAGTGTGTGATGAGCCACGTTCACGAAGCCGGAAGGTTACCAGATGCCCCTCGCGCGCGCACGTTGCGCGGTGCGCCCTCACGGTATGCCCGACGCTCTTACACCGCTCTGACATGCCCGTGACAGGGTGGCGACGCGGCGAAGCGAGGATGGGCCTGCTGGTAGCATCTGTCCACCGCAGGAGGAGGGGCGACATGACCACCGTGCTCGTGGTCGAGGACGAACACAACATCGCGACCGTGGTCCGCATCGCGCTGGAGCGCGACGGGCATCGCGTCGTCGCCGTGCGCACGGGGGAGGAGGCGCTGGCGGAGCTGCCGCGCCACCCCGTCGGGCTCGTGGTGCTGGACCTCGGGCTGCCCGGCATGGACGGGCTCGAGGTGTGCCGCCGCATCCGGGCGGGCTCGAGCCTGCCGATCATCATGCTGACGGCGCGCGACGAGGAAGCCGACCGCGTCGTGGGCCTCGAGCTCGGCGCCGACGACTACGTGCCCAAGCCGTTCAGCCCGCGCGAGCTGGCGGCGCGCGTCAAGGCGGTGCTGCGGCGCAGCACCGCCTCCCCGCGCGCCGACGCCACGACCGTCGGCGACGTCAGCTTGAGCCGGTCGCGCCACGAGGTGCACATCGGCGACCGGCCCGTCCAGCTGAGCTCGACCGAGTTCAACCTGCTCGCCTTCCTCATGGAGAACGCCGGTCTCGTCTTCTCGCGCGAGCTCTTGCTGGAGCGCGTCTGGGGCCTCGAGTTCCCCGGCGGCACGCGCACCGTGGACCAGCACGTGGCGCAGGTGCGCGCCAAGCTGGACCTGCCCGGGTTCATCGAGACGGTCCGCGGCGCCGGCTACAAGGTGGTGTCGCGATGATCATCATCCCTCTCATCATCTTGACCATTGCCGCGATCGTGATCGTCGTACTGTCGTTCGTCGGGATCCGCGGCTTCCGGCGCGGCTTCCGGCAGGGGTTGCGTGAGGATGCTCCCGAGCATGCGCCGCTGCGCACCACGCTCTTCCGCACCGTCCTCGTCACGCTGCTCGTGCTCTTCCTGCTCGTGATCGTGATCGTGGACCGGCAGCAGCCACGTGAGGATCAGTGGCCAGCCGATGAGGGGTTGGCGAAGCTCGACCGCTTCATCTCGCGCGGTGAGGCGAGGTGGATCGACGATGAGGCCCACGCAGCCATCCGTCAGGCGCTGCTCGATGCCACTGACGCACAAGGCTCCGGCGGCGGCACGGTGTTCCTGGACGGGACGATGATCACGGATCTGACTCCCGCCACGACCGCCCGGCTCGAGGAGAGAGGCTGGGACGTCGGGCAAGGCCTGGTCGGGCCCGAGGACCGCGATTGGCGCTACGTCGCCTGGCGCACGTCGGACGAGCGCGCAGTCCTCTACGTCTACGACCCGGCGCCATGGTGGTCGCACGTGGTGCAGTACCTGCTCAGTCTCCTCATCGGCCTCGCCCTGCTCTCGCCGTTCGCCGCGGTCGCGGCGTGGTATCTGAACCGTCGCATCGTCAAGCCTGTCCAGCAGGTCGCGCACGCCAGCGTGGTACTGGCGGACGGCGGGATCCCTGTGGCGATCCCGACGAAGGCACCGCTCGAACTCTCGGTGATGGCGCAGTCCTTCAACCGCATGGCCCGCAAGCTGAAGAAGGCGCAGGACACCGAGCGCGACTTTCTGATGTCGGTCGGCCACGAGCTCAAGACGCCGCTGACGGCGATCGACGGCTACGCCGAGCTGCTCCAGGACGGGGCCGTCGCGCCGGGGGAGGCGGCCGAGGTCCTGAGCGCGGAGTCCGGCCGTCTGCGGCGCCTGATCACCGACCTGCTCGACCTGGCGCGCATCGACCGTTCCGAGTTCACCGTCGTGGACGAGCCCGTGGACCTGGCGGACACCGCTCGCGAGGCGGTCGCCAGGTTCGAGGGTCTCGCCGGGTCTCTGGGCGTCGCGCTGGTCGCCGACGCGGCGGAGCCGGCGCCGGCCCGCGGCGACGCCGGGCGCCTGCTGCAGGTCGCCTCGAACCTCGTGGAGAACGCGCTTCGGGCCACGAGCAGCGGCGGTCGTGTGGAGGTCGTTGCCAGGCCCGGTCGGCTCAGCGTTCGCGACACGGGTCCCGGGCTCACCGAGAAGGATCTCGATCACGCCTTTGAGCGGTTCTACCTGCACCGCAAGTACAGCACCGGGCCGACCGTGGGCACCGGCCTCGGCCTGGCCATCGTCAAGGACCTCACCGAGGCGATGGGAGGGAGCGTCGAGGCCGAGAGCGAGCCGGGCGAGGGGAGCACGTTCACGATCGACCTGGCGACGACCTGAGTCGACCGGCTGACGGCCCCGTGCGACAATCGTCGCCATGACACGGGGCCGTCAGTCACGTCGCGTCGCGCCCGGGCTGGTCGCGCTGCTGGCGTGCGCCCTTCTCGCGAGCGTCCTGCTTGCAGCGGGCTTGGGGCTGCCGGCGGCCGCGAGCGCGGCCGGCAGTGTCGACCCGACAGCGCCCGGGCCGGTGAAGCCGGTCCCACCGGTGCTCGACGATCTCATGGGGCGCGGGGACGGCGTGGCCGCGCCCGCCCTCCCCATCGGCCTCGGCGCCCTGCCCGGCGCCCGCGAGACGGCCGCCTTCGCCGCCGGCCGGGTGGCCGTCGGCGTCGTCTTCCTCGAGAGCGACGGCAGCATCATGACGAGCAGTGAGGATTGGACGCGCCAGGACCCGGACTACCCCGGCCGGGATCGTCGCCAGCTCGTCCTGGCCATGATCCAGGGGGCGCTCGACTGGTGGAACGCCAGGTCGCCGGACGGCTCCCTCGAGCTGTTCCTGCCGGCGGCGGGCTCTTACGGCGCGCCGCAGACCGTGCCGACGGGCTACGAGCCCATCAGGAGGGACGTGGCGGTGAGCTGGAAGGGCCGGCCGGTGCTGTCGGATGCCGCCTGGCGCTGGCAGGCCATGGGCAGGCTGGGGTTCGCCCACGACGCGACCGATGACACGCCCTACCCGGAGACGCTCTTCGCCGACCGGCTGCGCAGGCGGAACGGCGCGGATTGGGCCTTCGTCGTCTACGTGGTCGACAGCCTGCAGGATGAGGACGGCATGTTCCGCAACCGCGTGGTGGCCTACACCGCCGACCTCTTCGGCCCATACTGCACGCTCGCCTACGACAACGACGGTTACCACTTCGCCAGCTTCGACGCGGTGCTGGCGCACGAGATGGGCCACGTGTTCGGCGCGCTCGACGAGTACGCCCCGCCCGTTCCCGGCTACCCGAGCACCGGCGACCTCAGGTCCGGCTACCTCGGCGTGCGCAACGGCAACGCGGTGCGCGGAGGGACGACCGACCTGCCCTGCATCATGGGCGGATCCAACGCGACGCTCGCCGCCTTCCGCGACGGTGATCTCTGCCGCTGGACCGCCGGCCAGACGGGCTTGCGCGACAGCGACGCCGACACACGGCCGGACGTGGTGGACACGCGGCCTGGGATCTCCACACGGCTCGAGTCGACCGACGCGGGTGGCGTCGTGACGCTGCGCGGCACGGTGACGGAGCAGCCCCGTCCCCGGGGCCGCATCAGCGGCGGCGTCTACTTCCGCAGGGACTTGAGCATCAAGGTGCCGCACGAGGCGCGGTACCGGGTGGACGACGGCGCCTGGCAGCCGCTCACCGCCACCGACGGCGCGTTCGACGAGCCGTCGGAGGGATGGACGCTGACGACGGAGCCGCTCACGCCGGGCCACCACGACCTCGAGCTGGAGGCGACGACCGGTGAGACGGCCGGCCGGACCAGGGACCTGTGGGCCGGCCCCACGCCGGTCACCCTCGAGCTGGCGACGAACGCGGCGTTCACCCCGACCGCCGTCACCGTCGCGGCCGGATCAGCGGCGCGCGTCTACGTGCGCACCACGAGTGCCGGCCTGCCGGTGGCGCGCCTGACGCCGCTGCGGCTGGTGCGCCTGGTCGACGGCAAGGTGATGGCGCGCCTGACGACCGGCGAGAACGGCGTGTGGACCGGGACACTGAGGCCGGCGCGCACGCGCGCCTACGAGGTGCGCTTCGCCGGCGCCGGCCAGTTCCTCGGCCCGGTCAGGTCCGGGCGCGTGACCATCCGCGTCAGGTAGGCTCGGCCGGCTCCACGGGCTCGACGGATGTGCCCGGCACCCAGCCGGACGAGCCCGACTCCGCGCGGCACAGGTACCAGCCACCGGCCTCGTCGAGCACCTCGAGGATCTGCTTGCGCCCGACCGAGAGCTCGGTCGAGTCGTAGTCCCGCAGGGCGATCGCCGTGTGGCCGTCGGCGCCGAACTCGAGATAGGTGTCCGGCACCCAACCGGACCTGCCCGCCTGGTCGGTGCCCCACACGTAGCGCTTCCAGACCTGGTCGTGGTGCCCGACGCCGAGCGTGTCGCCGGCGCGGAAGCGGATCGGGTTCGGGTCGTTGGTCACGTGCGGCTCGATGACGCGGACGCGCCGCGGGAGTTGCGCCTCGGTCATGCTTCCTCCACGGTCTCCTCGACGCACGACTCGGGAACCCAGCCCTCGACGCCCGCCGCGTTGCGGCAAAGGAGGTAGTCCCCCACCTGTTCGATCGCCTCGAGACGCTCGCCGCTGCTCACGGTGAGGTGCGTCGAGTCGTAGTCGCGCCGTGCCACGGCGTCGCGGCCGCCGACGACCTCGACGTAGTCCTCGGGCACCCAGCCGTGGTGCCCGTCCTCGGTCGCGCTCCAGATGAAGGCGGGATGCTGCTGGTTGCGGTGGCCGACGGCCAGGGAGTCGCCTTTGCGCATGCGGATCTCCTGCACCTGCTCACGCGTGCATGAGGTGACGACCCGGACCTGCCGGCTTTTCGAATCGGTGATCATGGTCACTCCAGTCAGGAGTCGCCGGGGGTGGCGTCCTCGAGGATGCGTTGGGGGACCCAGCCCTTGATGCCGCGGTCGTTGCGGCAGAGCCACCACTCGCCGACGACGTCGAGGACGTCGAGCTCCTCGCCTTCGAGCACGGTGAGCTGGGAAGCGTCGTACTCCTTCCGGACGATCGCCTCGGTGGGGCTGGTGTACTCGAAGTAAGACTCGGCCATCCAGCCGGAGTAGCCGCGCTCGGGCGTGCACCAGCGCAGCTCGGGGAACTGCTGGTTGCGGTGCCCGACGCCGACCATGTCGCCGACTCGGACGCTGAGGTTTCGTACGTGGTCGCGGGGTCGCGACTCGATCACTCGGACTCTGTTCACTTCTGTGTCCATCTGGCCATTGTAGTCTTGTTCCTCGATATGGAAAGCCGTTGCCCGGCCACCGCTCCGGGTGATGCGGTATCATGGGCGGTCAATGTCCGAGCACTCGCACATCCGCGTCCGTTTCGCGCCTTCACCCACGGGCTACCTGCATCTCGGCAGTGCCCGCACAGGACTCTACAACTACATCTTCGCCCGTCAACATGAGGGGACGTTCATCCTCCGCATTGAGGACACCGACCTCAGTCGGAGTACGGACGCGGCGATCGTGCAGATCATCGCCTCCATGAAGGAGATGGGCCTGCACTGGGACGAGGGGCCGGGGGTGCCGGGGCCGCACGGCCCGTACCGCCAGACAGAGCGCGACGGCATCTACCACGAGTACGTCGAGACGCTGCTCGAGAGCGGTCACCTGTACCCCTGCTTCTGCACGCCGGGGGAGCTCGAGGCCGAGCGCACGGCCGCCCAGGCGGACGGCCGTGGCTGGGTGTACTCGGGCAGGTGCCGGGCGCTGGCGCCCGAGGACGTCGAGCGCCGGCGGGCGGCCGGAGAGCCGCACACGCTGCGCGTGCGCGTACCCGCCGGCCGCACCGTCTTCCACGACATCCTGCGTGGCGAGGTCGCCTTCGAGAACGAGACCATGGGCGACTTCATCGTGCAGCGCTCGGACGGCACCGTCACCTACAACCTGGCGGTGGTCGTGGACGACGTGACCATGGAGATCACGCACGTGATCCGCGGCGACGACCACATCAGCAACACGCCCAAGCAGGTCGTGATCTACGAGGCCCTGGGCGCCGGCGTGCCGGAGTTCCTGCACATGCCGCTTCTCTTCGGGACGGACAAGAAGAAGCTCAGCAAGCGCCACGGCGCGACGAAGCTCGAGCAGCTCACCGCGGAGGGGTTCCTCGTCGAGGTGGTGCGCAACTACCTCTGCTTCCTCAGCGCCGAGTTCGACGAGACGATGATCACCTGGTCGCTGGACGATCTGGTGCGGGACTTCGACGTGACCAGGCTGGGCACCAGCCCGAGCATCTTCGACCCGGAGAAGCTGCGCTGGATGAACGGGCGCTACCTGCGCGCGATGACGGACGAGTGGCTCGGCGGCCGCCTCGTCGAGTACCTCACGCGCGTCGGCTTCTACGGCGACCCGGCCGGCGTCGGCGAGCTGGCTGCGCATGGGCCGCAGGCCCTCGCCGCCGCAGTCGAGGGCGCCGAGACCGAGCACCTCCCGCCGACGGTGCCCGACGAGGAGCAGGAGGCGCTCACCCGCGAGGTCGCGCCCCTGGTGCACGAGAAGCTCGAGGTGCTCGCCGACTTCGTCCCCATGGCCGGATGGTTCTTCCGGCCGCTCGCGTTCGCGCCGGAGGCGCTCGAGCGGCTCCGGGGCACGGGCGGAGCGGCGGAGACGCTCGCGGCCGCCGCCGCCGGTCTGCGCGACCTCGAGCCGTGGGATGTGCCCGCCATCGAGTCGCTGGTCAGGGACCTCCCCGCGACGCTCGAGCTCAAGCCCAAAGCCGTGTTCGCCGCGCTGCGGCTCGGCATGAGCGGCCAGAGCGTCACCCCCGGGCTCTTCGAGAGCCTCTGGGTGCTCGGCCGCGACCAGGCCGTCGCCCGGCTCGAGCAGACGGCGGCGCTGCTCGTCTGATCGCGCCTCGCGGTGCGGACGGTCGTCCGTGGGAGTCCCCAGAGTCTCCAACGCCCCGCTGCGAGCCGTTACGGGAACAACAGCGGTATCGGAAGCAGTTCCCGTGAGCTTGGAGGCGGGTGAGTCTCATGAAGACCACATCGGGGCCGGTCTACGTGGTGGGTGCGGCCAGCCATCAGGGACGGGCCACCCTCGACCGGCTTGGCGCATTCGACGTCGAGGCGCGCGCCCTCTTCGACGAACGCGACGCGCGTCGGCACGCCCCGCGCTGGGACGTCCCCGGAACGCGCACGGCCCGGTTCGACGATCCATCGGCGCTGGACCGCACCCTGCGGGGCGCCGGCGCGCTCGTCCTCATCCTGGAAGACCCGGACACCGGCCCGGCCGAGCGCCTGCGTCACGGCCGGAGCATGATCGAAGCGGCGTCGCGGGCAGGCGTCGGACACATCGTCTTCACCGCCGCCACGGGGCCGGACCACCACCGGCTGTCGTGTGACGTCAGCGCCGAGACGGAGCGGTACCTCGTCCGGCAGGGCGTGCCGGCGACGGTGCTGCGGCCGGCCACCTTCATGGAGGAGGTGCCGTGGTACTGGCTCAGCCGGTTCGGACGTGAACTGACGCTGGCGACGCCGTTCGGGGCGGACAACCACCTCCCGCTGGTGGCGCTGGACGACGTGGGCGCCCTGGTCGCGCTCGCGGTGACCCACGGCGAGGAGTTCGTCGGTCGCACCATCGACGTGGCCGGCGACACGCGGACGCCGCTCGACATCGCCGCACGGCTCTCGGAAGCGCTCGGCGAGCCGGTGCGGTACGAGGAGGTGCAGGTCGAGGGCGTGTTCGTGTACCAGGAGGCCTCGACGCCGGTGCACGACATCGAGTGGCTGCGGCGCGTCCACCCGCAGTTGCACACGTTCTCCAGCTGGCTCGAGACGGGCGGCGGACTCGAGCTCTGCCGTCACCACCTGGGACTGGCCGCCTCACCCGAGACGCGGCAGGCGGCCTGACGGACCTACTCGACGAGGACGAGGGCGAAGAAGCGGTACTCGTCGTCCTCGTCCCACGCCACGTCGATGGTGCGCCCGGCGTTGCGCACGGTGGCGAAGACGTCCACACCGCAACCCTCCAGGGAGGGCCGCGCCTTCTCCGGCGTCGGGCACTCCCTGCCCGTGCCGCAGGCGTCGCACAGGTCGCACGGCCCGGCGCCCATCATCCAGGCCTTGTGGTGGCCCGCGAGGAACAGGTCGCGCTCCAGGGCGAGGGCGGCGTCGTTGAGACGCCGGGACTCGGGGTCGCTGGCCTCGCGGCCGACGATGGGACCGACCTCGAGGAGCACGCCACGGCGGTATTCCGAGAGCAGTCGCTGCGTGACCGCGACGGGGGGCAGGTTGGGCGGGCAGGTCTTGCGGATGCCCGGCTCATCGCACCCGTAGAGGCACTTCATGCGCACCCACTCGGCGGCGACGACGGCGTCTGCATCGATGGGCGTGGCTGCGTCGACGCCCAGCTGGAGTGCCCGGCGGAGCCACTGCTCGGGGTGTGACAGATCCATTGCTACCTCCCGTCGGGGATGGCGGCCGCGGCCGACGCCGCGGAATCCTCTGCTGCGGTCTCGGCGCGCAAGTCCTTGGCGGCCGCCGCTGCCGCGGCTGCGGCCGCCGCCGTCTCCGCTTCGCTCCGCTTGCGGGACCGTTTCTCCGGCGCGACGCCGGCGAGCTTGTCCACCGCCGCCGGCAGATCGGCGAGCTTGCGGATCACCGCGTCGGGCGGCGGCGCCCCGTCTGGGAACCGGCGCTTGGTGGGGTTGTACCAGATGGTGCGCATGCCGGCCCGCTGGGCGCCGGCGATGTCGTTGGTGGTGCCGTCCCCTACCATGACGGCCCGGCGTGGGTCCAGGGGAAGCCCGCGGACGCCCTCCTGCAGGAGCGCGGCGCGGTAGAAGGCGTAGTTGGGCTTGTGGTCCCCGACGTCCGCCGAGGTGATGACCTCGTCGACGCACTCGTCCAGGCCGACCCGCGCGAGCGCGAAGCGCACGTCCGGAGCGGGCGAGTCCTCCGCGTTGGTGGCGACCACCAGACGGTACCGGCCGCGCAGGCGGAGCAGCGCCTCCTTTGCGCCGGCCTCCGCCTCCACCGTGTCCCAATCCTTCATCGGGCCTTCGCGCATGCCACTGTCGACCATGAGCGTGTTGCCCCAGTCGAGGAAGACGACGTCGATCCCGGGAAGGTCGGAGGCCGCGGGCGCGGCCGCCCCGGCCGCTTGCCGCGCGGCCTCGGCCTCCTCCGGCGACGGCCACGGCATCAGCAGCCGGACGGTCATCGCGACGGTGAACCCGAGCGCGAGGCCTCCCACGACGTCGGACGGCCAGTGGACGCCCAGGTACACGCGCGAGACGGCCATGGCGAGCGAGAACACAGCCGCCGCCGCGATCACCGGCCAGCGCCAGCGCGTGGGCCAGGCGATGACGGCGAGCGCGGTGGCGATGGTCGCCGACGCGGTCGTGTGGCCGCTCGGGAAGGCCGTGCTGGACACGGTGACGAGCTGGTCGTCCTCCGGCCGCGTGCGCGCGAACACCTGCTTGAGGACCGGGTTGACGATCACGGCAGCCGCGACGCTCGCCGCCAGGTACAGCGCCTGCACCATCCGCCCGGACCACCACAGTCCCCCCACCAGGACGGCGACCAGGAGGAGGAGCAGCCACCACGCGCCGAGCGCGTCCAGCGTCTCGGCGATGCCGGTGAGCGGCTGACTGCGGCCCCCGGCGAAGTCCGTGACCACACGGGTGTCCAGCCCGTCCAGCGCGCCGGTGCGCATGAGGATCGTCACGAGGACGAACACGGCCAGACCGGCGAGTGCGGCGATCAGGTACGGCCGGCGCTGCCGTCCGAGAAGGCGAGGGCGCTCAGCAGCCGGCACAGATCAGACTGCCGAGCGCCTGCGGCAGCTCTTCGAAGTGGCTGACGATGGCATCTCCCGTGGAGTGAGGTACGTCGGCGTTGTTGGCGCCGACGAAGTGCACGGCGGACATCCCGGCCGCCTGGGCCCCGGCGACGTCGGTGCGCTGGATGTCGCCGACGTGGGCCGCCTCCGCTGGACGCACGTCCAGCTCCTCGAGCACGTGCACGAACACGCGCGGGTCCGGCTTGCTCATGCCGTGCTCGTTGGAGAAGTAGGCGTACTCGAAGTGGCCGAGCAGGTCGTGGCGGTCCAGCAGTTGACGAAGCACGGCGCCGGGGGAGTACCCCGTGTCGCAGATGATCGCCAGCCGGTAGCGCTCGGCGAGCTGCGGCATGGTGTAGACGGCGCCGGGCATGGGCTCCGGCGGCACCTCGAGGACGAGACGCTCGAAGCGGTCGACGAGCGGGACCAGCAGATCGTCCGGCACCGTGACGCCGAGCGAGCCGAGGATGGCGTCCACGAGCTCGGCGCACGGCGGTGTGCGGTGCTCCCGCGCCCAGACCCGGTCGAAGTGGTCCCAGCTTGCGCGGAGCGACTCGTCCAGCGCGTAGCCGGAGGCCTGCAGCCCGGCGGCGCACAGCGTATCCGCAAGGACGCGTGCGCGCAGCGCCTCTCGCTCACGCCCGCGCGAGTCGACGAACAGGGTGCTCCAGAAGTCGAACGTGACGGCCCTCAGCATGATCCTAGCGTACCAGACCGTACGCGACGGACGGCGCTCCCGGTCGGCTCCGTGGCCGGGGGCGACGACCACCGAGTGGCGCTACGAGGCCTTGGTCTCCCTCGGCTCCCGCCACAGCGGGGAGGGCGTGCCCGCGCGCGGGACCATCACGACCGGGCGCGGCCGCTCCACGCTCATGAGGTTGAGGTCGATGCTGCCGCACGCGGGACACATGAGCGTCCGCGCGTCGCGCGGCACTCCCTCCGGCGCACGGAAGCGGTGACGGCACTCGCCGCACTCATACTCGCTGCTTCCAGCCATCGTGGTACTCCCTTCAAGGGCCACGACCACATACATACCCCAAACCGTCGTCCTGTAATTCGGGTGAGGACCGGGTTCGCCTGCCCGCGTGCAGTAGACTCCGTCTCAATGGCAGCCGAATCGAAGAAGGCGGTCGTCGCGGCGATCATCGGCAATCTGGCGATCGCCGTCGTCAAGTTCATCGCCGCGGCCATGACCGGCAGCTCGGCCATGATCAGCGAAGGCATCCACTCGCTGGTCGACACGGGCAACGGCGGCCTGCTCTTCTACGGGCTCAAGCGGGGGGCCAGGCCGGCCGACGAGCAGCACCCGTTCGGGCACGGCATGGAGGTCTACTTCTGGAGCCTCATCGTCGCCGTGAGCATCTTCGGCATCGGCGGCGGCATGTCCATCTACGAGGGCATCACGCACATCCAGCATCCCGTGGCGCTCCAGGACCCGACGATCAACTACATCGTGCTGGCCGTCGCCATGCTCTTCGAGAGCTACTCCTTCAGCGTCGCCTGGCGCATCTTCCGCAAGAGCAAGGGTCGCAGGAGGACCCTGGCGGCGATCCATCACGGCAAGGATCCCAGCCTCTTCACCGTGCTGTTCGAGGACACGGCCGCGTTGCTGGGGCTCGCGGTCGCCTTCGTGGGCATCTTCCTGAGCCACCAGCTCGAGGAGCCGGTGATCGACGGTCTCACCTCGGTGGTGATCGGAGGGATCCTGGTGGTCGCGGCGCTGTGGCTCGCCTACGAGAGCCGGAGCCTGCTGGTGGGGGAGGCGGCGGATCCCGAGATGGTCGCCGAGATCCGCCGCCTCATCCTGGCGGACGACGCCGTGGCCGACGTCGGTCCCGTGCTGACGATGCACCTCGGGCCCGACGACGTGCTGCTCAACATCGAAGCCGTCTTCTCGCCCGGCCTGAGCGCCGAGGAGATCCACGATGCCGTGCATCGCGTCGAGGGGCGCATCAGCGGGCCGTACCCCGAGGTCAGCCGCATCTTCATCGAGGTCGAGGCCCTCACGGGGCCGAGGAAGGGAGAGCCATGAAGCGCGCGCTGCTGCCGCTGGCCACAGGGTGCGTCCTGGTCGGCGTCGTCGCGATCGTCCTGGCGGTCGTGGGGTGGAGCTGGGGATGGTTCGTGCTTGCCAACGGCGCGCTCGCCGTCCTGCTCCTGATGCTGTTCCGCGGGTCGGTGACGGGGGCGGATCCCGACCGTCCGCCCGGCGTGGCGCGCGTCTCCGCCGCACGTCCCGTTGGGCCGTTCGACCCCGGGACGCTCGGTGCGGGCGAGAGCGCACTCGAGCCGGATCCGGACGTGGCGGCCGAGGCTCGCGCCGAGGACGTGGCGACCGGCTTCGGCTTCCTCTGGACCGCCGTCGCGCCGGCGGGCGCGGCGGTCCTCGCCGCACTGATGTACCTGTAGGCGTCGTGCAGGCAGTCGCCGTCGTCGTCGCGCTCCTGGCCGTGGCCGCTCTCGGCTGGGCGCTCACGGCTGTGGCGCGCCGCATCCTGCGGCAGTTCGGCGTCCCGACCGACGATCGCTGAGAGGGCCGACTCCGGCCGGACCTGAGCGAGTCCTCGTCGGGGTGCGCGGCTGCCTCGTCCGCGGCGCCGGCCGGAACCGGTCGTTCGCGGCGACCGCCTCACCGGGGTGAGGGTGTGAGTGAGGCTGCCGGCGGGAACAGACTTTTCAGACGGGCGACGATCACCAGGACGGGGACGCACCCGCCGCATGGATGAAGTGACGTGACGGCCGGCGCCGATGCGCCGGCCGTCACTGCGTACGTGTCAGCGTCCCGGTGCGGCGAGGCGCTCGCTCACGACGCGTTTCTTGCACACGGCGCAGAGGCCCTCATCCTTCTCCGGCAACTGCCAGGCCGCATCCATGGCGGCCGCGTGCTCCCTGGTCGTGATCGGCCTTCCGCAGCGCACGCAAGCCTTGAGCGCGAAGGTCCGGCCCCAGATCGTGCGCGTCGTCGGGGTATCCACCATCGGGATGCAGTCGGTCGGGCACTCCTCCACGCAGGAACCGCAGCCGACGCAGTCCGGCGCCTCGGCCAACCCGAAGGGCGGACCCACACTCTTGGCCTCGCCGCGCCCGATCGCCGCCAGCGCGTTGTAGCCCAAGGCCGAGCAGACGCGCACGCAGAGCTCGCAGAGGATGCAGTCCGGGAGCGACGCGTCCGCCAGCGGCGCGAAGCGCGGCGTGGTCACGCCGAGGTCCGCGGCGAGCGCGAGCAGCACCGGGGCCTCCGGGGCGCGCCGCAGCAGCAGCTCCAGGTTCATGGTGCGGTGCGTGCGGATGCGCGCCGAGTCCGTCACCACGACGAGGCCGGCCGACACGGGGTAGTCGCACGAGGTCGTCAGGTGCACGTGGTCCCGGCCCGGGCGCTGGACCTCGACCAGGCAGAGGCGGCAGCTGGCGATGGGCGCCACGGCCTCGTGATGGCAGAGGCCGGGCACGTCCCGGCCGGCGGCGCGCGCCGCGCTCAGCAGGCTCGAGCCCTCCGCCGCGGTGACGGTCTGGCCGTCGATGATGAGCTCTGCGTCCACGACGGCCTCCTACTGCACCAGCACGGCGTCGAACCGGCAGACGTCGCGGCAGATGCCGCACTTGATGCAGTCCTCCGCGTCGATCACGTGCAGCTGCTTCTTCTCGCCGCTGAT
>DASUMX010000187.1:0-4559 GCA_036277455.1 Thermoleophilia bacterium | reverse complement strand
CTGCGGATCCGTGGGATCCTGCGCGACCCACGCAGCCAGGACAGGTACCTGGCGACCGCCCAGATCGGCATCACCATCGCCAGTCTGGGGCTCGGGATGTACGGGGAGGAGGTCGTCGCGGGCTGGCTCGAAGCGCCCTTCGAGCAGTTCGGAGCGCTTGGGACGGCGGCGGCCCACGGTCTGGCCAGCATCGTCGCCGTCCTGCTCATGACGTACGTCCACATCGTCGTCGGGGAGATGGTGCCGAAGTCGATCGCCCTGCAGCGCGCCGAGCACACCGCGGTGCTCGTGAGCCCGGTGATGCGCGTCATCTGGATCGTCTTCTTTCCCCTGGTCATGCTCCTCAACGGCATCGGCAACGCCATCCTCCGGATCTTCGGCGTAGAGCGGCAACGCGGCAGCGTCGAGCAGTACCACACCGCCGAAGAGCTCGGCTACATCGTGCGCGAGAGCCTGGAGGGCGGACGGCTGGGCAGCGAGTCGGGCAGAGTGCTGCAGGAGCTGCTCGACTTCGGCGACCTCACGGCCGGCGAGGTGATGGTGCCGCGCGTGCACGTCGTCGGGATCCCCATCGACGCGAGCAGAGAGGAGATCGTCGAGCTGCTGGTCTCCTCACCACACACCCGCTACCCCGTGTACCGCGAAGACCTGGACGACGTCGTCGGCATCCTCCACGTCAAGGACGTCTTGCGCGTGCTCACGCAGGACACCGAATCTGAGGGGTACCCGGTGCGTCCCGTGCCCTACGTGCCCGAGACCGCGCGCGTCGATGTGGTGCTCGCGGCCATGCGGCGCGAGAACACCCAGCTCGCCGTCATCCTCGACGAGCACGGCGGCACCGCCGGGCTGGTGAGCATCGAGGACCTCTTCGAAGAGGTCGTCGGCGAGATCGAGGAGGAGGCGGAGCAGCCCGATTCGTGGATCGACGAAGCCGACCGCCTGCACGTGGTCGGCACGGTCCGCATCGAGGAGGTCGGCGAGCACTTCGAGGTCGAGCTCGAGCACGAGGACGTCGACACGGTGAGCGGCCTCGTGCTCATGCTGCTGGACCGCCCTCCCGAGGTCGGCGACCGCGTGACGTACGACGGCGTCGTCTTCGACGTGCTGGCGGTCGAGGGCCACGGGGTCGCGGAGTGCGCCGTGACCGCACTCCCGCCGGAGGCCGGCGACTCTGCCGAGTGAGACCGGCCGTCGTGCTCGCCGGCGGTCCGCTCGTCCTGCGTCACGCCTGCACGGTCACCGGCACGGTCTGCACCAGGTTGTTGCCCATGCCCTGGAAGTTCCAGGACTGCTCGAGCGGCTGGATCTGCCCTGCCGCGTCTCGCGCCCGGCACGAGAGCACGTGCTCCCCGGGCGCGGCCGGCCAGCGAAAGCTCCACCCGCGCCATGCGAACTCGCCGACCGGCGGCTCGAGTGTAGCGTCCGCCCAGACGCCGTCGACGCCCACCTCGACGCGCTCCACGGCGCCGGAGCCGCTCCAGGCCCGCCCGCGCAGCTCCACCTCACCCGCGCGGACGAAGCGCCGCCGCGTTGCGAAGTCGGGGTGCCCGGGCGGGATCATGAGCGCACGCACCCTCATCCTGCTCACGCCCTCGCCCGGGTCCTCCTCGTCGCGCTGGTACCGATAGGCGACGGCCTGCTGGTAGCCGCGGAACGGCTCGGTGACGGCGGTGATCCGCGTGAGCCACTTCACGCTGGTCATGCCGTACCAGCCCGGGACCAGCAGGCGCACGGGGGCTCCGTGCTGGGGCTCCAGCGGCCGGCCGTTCATCTCGTACGCGAGCAGCACCTCGGGACGCAGCGCGTCCCGGACGGTGAGACTGCGCTCGTAGTCCTGCTCCGCTCCGCCCTGGACGCCGTGGTCGGCGCCCGTGAACACCAGCTCCGCGGTGCCGGGCCGAACGCCGGCCGGCGCGAGCACGTCGCGGAGGGGCACACCGGTCCAGATCGCGGTCCCCACGGCCTCGACCAGCCACGGCTGGCTCACAGGCCGTGGCGAGAGCCGCGCGCGGCCGTTGCCGGCGCACTCCATCGTCACCGGCAGGCTCCGCGACGGCAGCTCGCGCAGGTCTCGCAGGCCCAGCGTTCGCGGTGCAGCGACGTTGCCGGCGATCTCCAGCCGCCACGTCGCCGGATCGACGTCGGGGATGTCGAAGTGCACCAGAAGGTAGTGCATCCCGGACGGCGTCACGTCGTGGCGAAGCGCCTCGAGCGGCATGCCGCGGTTGCGCGTGGCGAGCTGCAGTTCCTCGGGGGTGAGAGGACCGTCTGTCGGCTGTGGACCGCTCATACCTGCAGCGTTGCCGATCTCAGACGGGTCAAACGGCGGACGGTTGCCCGGGCCCGCCGCCGTCGCTCACACGGGCTTGCCCACGCCGCTCGACGCGCGCGCGTTCTCGAGCTGCTCCAGCGTGGGGATGCCCTCGTTACCGAGCCGAGACACCTTGAGCCCCGCGGACCAGGAGGCGGCGGCGAAGCACTCGGCGGGCGAGAGTCCCCGCGCCACCGCCCAGGCGTAGGCGCCGTGAAAGGTGTCGCCGGCCCCGCAGGAATCCACTCCGGCGACCGGCACGGCCTCCCACCGCTGCAGGCGCTCGTGCTCCCTGCCCGTCGTGAACACCCCGCCCCTCGGCCCCTGCGTCACGGCGAACACCACGCGGCAGGAGTCGTCCCAGAGCTCGACGACCGCCCTCTCCGCAGAGTGCCCGGTCTCCTTCTGCACGAAGGTCTCGGGGGCGATCACGTGGTCGACCCGGCCGAGCAGGCTCCTTGTCCAGGGGCGCCCGGACCCGGTGTCGATGACGGTGGTGATCGCTCTCTTCTCGCATTCGTGGAGCGCCGCCGTCGCCAGGGCTTCGTCGGTCGCGTCCAGGAGCGCGACGTCGACGCCTTCGAGGAACGCCGGCAGATGCGCGATCATCCGTGCGTCCGCCATCGGCTGCGGCAGCCAGACGATCATCCGGGTCGCGGCTTCCCGCGCGACGATGACCGCCGAGTGCTGCGAGGGCTGGTCGTAGGCGACCCACGTGCAGGCGACGCCCTCGGCGGCCAACTCCGTCCTCAGGACCTCGGCGTGCACGCCCGTCCCACACGCGGCCAGAAGCCTCGTCTCGCCGCCGAGCCTCCTCGCCGCGATCGCCCCCCGGCCGGCCGATCCCCCCACCGCCGTCTGGTAGTCGAGCGCTCGGTTCACCGAGTCCGCCTGTGGGTGGTCGTCGAGGACGTAGAGGTAGTCCACCGTCGCCATGCCGATCATCGCGATGACCGGCGGTCGGTCCAGGTCTGGTCCGGCACCCACTGGGCCTCCTCTGCGCTCGCCTTTGGCGCGCTCGTCTTGTCGGGGGATCCGCTCCCGCGGACGCCGCCGCGCCTGGTCAGGATATGGGCAGGCGCGAGGCGAGGCAAAACGAACGTACTGTCCGGCGGCTGCGATCGGCGGCCCGCCGCCCCCGAAACGGCCCGGCGCTCGAGTCTGCTGGTAGTGTCAACGTGCGGGCGGCATCCAAAGACGGCCAACGGGCGGACGGCATGCGGACCAGCGAGGTGGCAGAGCAGGTGTACTGGCTGCCGCTCGGCGCAGGGCTGCGGGCAGCCAACGCGTACTTCATCGGCTCGGCCGGCTCCTGGTGCCTCGTCGACGCCGGCTGGCCGCGCGACGCGCCGGCGATCCGACAGGCGGCGGACGAGCTGTTCGGCGCGAGTGCCCGCCCCGCCGCCGTGCTGCTCACCCACGACCACCCCGACCACGCGGGCGCCGCCCGCGAGCTCGCGCTGGCGTGGGGATGCCAAGTGTGGATGCACCCGCTGGAGGTGCTCCTCGCCAGCGCGGACGCGGAGGCCATCCGCCGCTATGCCGGCCCACTCGACAGGTGGGTCATCCTGCCGCTCCTACGCCTGATGGGGAGGCGGCGGATGCAGGCGATCCTCGCCAAGGGCAGCCTCGCGGAAGTGGCGGCGCCCCTCGACGCGGATGCACCCGTGCCCGGCCTCCCTGAGTGGGAGGTGTTTCCCACACCGGGGCACACGCCCGGGCACGTCGCGTACGTGCGCAGGGACGACCGCGTCGTGCTCACGGGCGACGCGCTCGTGAGCGTCGACCTCAACTCACTACGCGGCATCGTCAGCCAGGAGCGCAGGCTTGCCGAGCCGCCGTGGTACACCACCTGGAGCTGGCCGGCCGCGAAAGCCTCGGCCGCCGCCGTCGCCGGGCTCGCGCCGCGCGTCGTCGCTGCCGGCCACGGCGCGCCGCTGACGGGTCCGGACGCCGGCACGATGCTGCGCGCGTTCCTCTGTGCCTCGCGACGCTGACGCCGCGTGCGCCGTGCCGCCCCTGGTCGATCGGGCGCCGGTGCGCCTGCCGCCGTCCGCACGCGGGTACACTCGATGAGCCTCACTTCGTCAGGAGGACCAGTGCCCCAGACCCCACTGCCGGCGGGCTACAGGCTGCATCATCCCGACCCCGGGACGGCGGCGGCCGTCCAGGCGGTCCTCGACGCCGCCGAGAGCGCCGACAGCGGAGAGCCGCGCCGGCACATGACCGTCGTCGCGACCCAGTGGGA
>DASUMX010000186.1:0-5186 GCA_036277455.1 Thermoleophilia bacterium | reverse complement strand
CGGCTGCTCTTCGGCCTGCGGCTCAGCGATGACGGACCGTTCCGCGCCGTCCGCACCGACCTGCTGGAGCGGCTGCGGCTGGAGGAGCGGGCGTACGCCTTCCCGACGGAGATGGCGGTGAAGGCGCGCCTCTCCGGCGCGCGCATCGCCGTCCGCGACACGCGCTACCGGCAGCGGGCTGGGTCGTCCAAGATCGCCGGCACCTGGCGCGGCTCGGCGCTCGCCGTTCGGGACATCTCCTGGTGCCTGCTGCGCCTGCGCCTGTTCGGGTTCCGGGCCTGACCGGGAAGCCGGCGACGCCCGGCCCGGACGCCGCGCGTCAGTAGACCGGCAGCCGCGGGTGCGGGTCCCTCCGGGCCAGCAGCGCGTCCAGCCCCAGCGTCCGCCCCGACTGCGCGAGGCCGACGGCGACCAGCAGCAGGCACATGATGATGTAGGTGCCCGGCCACTCGCCGGTGCCCGACGTCGCGATCAGCAGGTTGAGCTGGAAGGCAGCACCGAGCAGCGCCGACACCGGCGTGAACAGGCCGAGCACGAGGAACAGCCCGCAGACGACGAACTCGATGGCGAACTGCCCGTAGGCGAACACGGTCGCGTTGGGGATCATCACCGAGTTCAGCAGGTCCGCGTAGAGGCCGACCTTGGTGGTGTCGGCGTACTGCTGCACGAAGTCCGCCCAGCCGCTCGGCGAGTAGTACCCCTTGATGAGGTTGTCCGCCCAGACGGCGAGAAAGATGACGCCCATCAGGACGCGCAGCGCGGCCAGCATCAACTCGCTGCGCGTCTCGCGCGTCGCCCACAGTCTCACGGTGTTGCCCTCCTCGGTCGACAGACGGAGGGTACCCAGCCGACCGCCAGGCGACGCACCGGGCAGGCGACGGGCCCCGGACGACGGCATCCGCCGGGGCCCGGAGGGTCCAGCCGCCGGCGGTCAGCCGCCGGCGACCGGCAGCAGGACCTCGACGCGGTCGCCGGTGGTCAGCTCGGTCTCCCGGACCGTCGACGGCGGCAGGTGCCTGCCGTTGAGCGTCACGACGACCAGCAGACGGTCGCCGTAGAAGATGCGCTGCGCGTACTGCGGCGCCTGCTCCACGACCGCGCGCAGGGCCTCGTCCACAGTCGACGCCTCGCAGGCGACGTCGCGGGCGGGCTGCGGGGCCGTGAGCGCGGCCGGCAGGCTGACGGTGATCGCGGGCACGTGTCCTCCTGGTGGCGGGTGCGGATGCGATTATGCCACGTCTGCCTGGTGCGGCCGCCGGCTCGACGATGATTCTCGACAAAACATATCGGGAAGAGAGAGAATCGACGATGGGCGCCGCCGAGCGCCCCGTCCGAGGAGTCAGGTGAACGTCTCATCCAAGAGCAGGTACGCCCTCATGGCGCTCGTCGAGCTCGACCTGCGCACTCGCGGCGAGCAGAAGCCCGTGCGTCTCACGGACCTCGCCGCGGAGCGCCGGATCCCGGAGCAGTACCTCGAGCAGCTCTTCGCCGCCCTGCGACGCGCCGGTGTCCTGACCGGTCACCGCGGCGTTGGTGGGGGGTTCACCTTCGCGCGCCGCCCCGACAGGGTCAGCGTCCTGGCGGTCGTGGAGGCGCTGGACGGTGCACCCGACTTCGAGCCGTCCGCGCGGGAGATGTCCGACCCACGGGAGCGAGCCACCGCCGGCGCCGTCTGGCGTGCCGCGGGTGATGCGTATCAGGACGTGCTGGCGCGCACGACCGTCAGCGACCTCGCCGAGAGGGAGCTGCAGCTGGGGGCCGGCGGGCCCACGTATGAGATCTGAGCATGGCCACGAGAGGAGCACACCAGTGAAGATCGCAGAAGACATCACGGCGCTGATCGGCGGCACTCCGCTCGTCAGGTTGCGCGCCCTTTCGGAGCGGTCCGGCGCGACGATCGTCGGCAAGCTCGAGTCGTTCAACCCCGGCGGCAGCGTCAAGGACCGGATCGGCCTGTCGATGATCGACGCCGCCGAGGAGGCCGGCCTCATCTCGCCCGACAGGACGACGATCGTCGAGCCGACGAGCGGCAACACGGGGATCGCGCTCGCCATGGTCGCCGCGGGACGCGGCTACCGGACGGTGCTCACCATGCCCGAGACCATGAGCGTGGAGCGGCGCAATCTGCTGCGCGCGTACGGCGCCGAGCTCGTCCTCACGCCGGGTGCGCAGGGCATGAAGGGCGCGATCGCGCGCGCGGACGAGCTGGGCCGGGAGATCGAGGGCGCGTTCGTTCCCCAGCAGTTCGAGAACCCGGCGAATCCCGAGGTCCACCGGCGCACCACCGCCGAGGAGGTCTGGGGCGACACCGACGGTGAGGTGGACGTCTTCGTGGCCGGCGTCGGCACCGGCGGCACCGTGACCGGCGTCGGAGAGGTCCTCAGAGAGCGCAAGCCCGACGTGAGGATCGTCGCCGTGGAGCCTGCGGACTCGCCCGTACTCAGCGGCGGCCAGCCCGGCCCGCACAAGATCCAGGGCATGGGGGCCGGGTTCGTCCCCAAGGTGCTGAACACGCAGGTCTACGACGAGGTCGTGCAGGTGACCAACGAGCAGGCCTTCGAGGCGGCCCGCGAGCTGGCCGCGGAGGGCATCCTCGTCGGCATCTCGGCCGGCGCCAACGCCTACGCCGCGTACCTGGTCGGCAGCCGGCCGGAGAACCGGGGCAAGCTGATCGTCACCGTGCTGTGCGACACCGGTGAGCGGTATCTCTCGACGGTGCTGTTCGCGGAGCCAGAGCCGGCGGCGGAGGGGTCGACCGGCATCTGACCTGAAGCAGGCGCCTCCCGCTAGGCCAGCATCCGCTCCACGGCCTGGAGGGCCTTGACGCGGATGGGCTCGGGGACGACGACCTCGTGCTCGAGCACGTCGTCCCACTCGTCACTCAGCGTCGCGACGCACTTCTCGAGCGTCGTCCGCTTCATGTTCGGGCAGACCGCCTGGTTCGAGGCGGGCAGGAACGTCCTGTCCGGGTACAGCACGCCGAGCCGGTAGAGCAGCCCCGTCTCGGTGGCCACGATGAACGTCCGGGCGTCGCTCGTCTGCGGATAGCGGAGCATCCCCGACGTGCTCGTGACCACGTCGGCGATGTCGAGCACCTCGCGCCGGCTCTCCGGATGTGCCATGAGCACGCTGCCCGGGTTGGCGGCGCGGATCTCCTCGATCTCGGCGGCGCGGAAGTCGTCGTGGACGTGGCACCAGCCTTGCCACAGGATCATCGTCGCTTCGCGACCGGTCTGCCGGGCCACGTAGTCGCCCAGGTTCCTGTCCGGGACGAAGATGATCTTCTGCTCCTTTGGGAACCGCTCCACGATCTGCACCGCGTTGGCGCTCGTGCAGCAGACATCGGTCTCGGCCTTGATGTCCGCCGACGTGTTGACGTAGGCGACGACGACCGCGTCCGGGTGCTCGGCCTTGAGTTTCCGCAGCCCGGCGACGGTGACCATGTCGGCCATCGGGCAGCCGGCGCGCTTGTCGGGCATCAGCACGGTCTTCTGCGGCGCGAGGATGTAGGCGGTCTCGGCCATGAAGTGCACCCCGCAGAACAGGATCACCTGGTGCGGGTCCTTGGCGGCGATGCGCGAGAGTTCGAGGGAGTCGCCGGTGTGGTCGGCGGCGTCCTGCACCTCGGGACGCTGGTAGTTGTGAGCGAGGATGACCACGTCACGCTCGGCGGCGAGGCGGCGCAGTTCTTTCTGGAGCGCGTTCAGCTCGGGCATGGGTCACCGGCGGTCGGTCTGCGGGCGGGCGGGCCCGTCGTTGGCGGGGCCCCGATTATACGCTCGCCGCGGCTCGCCCCGCGCCGTCCTCGGCGCCGGAGCGTCCCGGCCTTCGCGACTCGACCTCGCGGTTCACCTCGACCCCGACGAGCAGGGCGATGTTGAGCAGCCAGGCCCACACGAGGAACGCCACCGCTGCGCCGAGGGTGCCGTACACGCGGTTGTACGAGGCGAAGTTGTCGAGGTAGAGGCTGAAGAGGGCGGACGCGCCGATCCACAGGGCGATACCGACGGCGGCGCCCGGGAGCAGCCACCACAGCGCCGGCTGCCCGCGGCTCGGCGTGAACTTGTACAGCAGCGTGAAGAGGAGCAGACCGAGGGCGATCAGCAACGGCCACTTGGCCCAGGTCCACAGGTGGAGCGGCCCGCGGCCGATCCCGGTGGCGTCCGCGACCCACTGGCCGAACGGCCCGACGAGGGCGACGGCGGCCGCAGTCACCGAGAGCAGGACCAGCAGCGCGAGGGCGAGCCCGAGGCGCAGCGGGATGCCCGTCCAGAACGGCCGCCGGCGCACGATCTCGTAGATCCGGTCCGACGCCGCCATGAAGGAGCCCACGTAGGCCGAAGCCGCCCAGAGCGAGAAGAGGAGGCTGATGCCGAAGACGACGCCGGAGTTCTGGGAGCGCAGGACGGACTCGAGCGTGGTGGAGACGAACTCGGCGGCCCACGGCGCCCCGAGCTCACCGACCGTGTCGAGGAGCGCGTGCACGGTGTCCGGCTGCAGTCCGACCATCCCGAGCAGGGACACGATCACGATGAGCGCCGGCAGCAGGGAGAGCACGGTGTAGTACGTGAGTGCGGCCGAGAGCTGCGTGAGGTCGTGCGCGAGCACCTGGCCGAGAAGCGCGACCACCTCGCGCCGGATCGCGGCCGCGCCGCCGCCGGCCGCATCACCCCCCGCCGCCGGAGCCTTCTTCTGCATCGGTCCCTGCCCTGCCGCCATACGGCGCCTCTACTTGAGGTACTCGCCCGCCTTGGCCTTGACCGCGGTGATCACACGGTTGGTGTTGCGGCGGTTGATGTGCACGCCGTCGTAGAACCAGCCGGCTTCGCCGTTGAAGCTGCGGATCGTCGTGAAGTCGAGGACCTTGATGCTCGCCGTCTCTCCGAGGGCGGCGAGATAGTCGCGCAGTTGTTGCCGCTCGCCGCCCATGTCGTGCTCCTTCATGACGCGCAGCACGCGCGGATGGATGGGCATGATCACGATGACCGGCGTGGTCCCGTGCTCGTTGAGCAGCGCGATGGTCTTCTCGAAGTACTCCCTGGCCCGCGTGTCCGGCGCGACCGACGTGCGCGTGTGGAGCATGCGCGCGATGTACGCGTCCAGGGCCTCGCGCAGCGTGTAGCCGGCGGCGAACCGCTGGTCGTACCGGTTCCACAGCAGGAGGCCCCGCGAGGAGTAGCGGTTGC
>DASUMX010000185.1:0-2566 GCA_036277455.1 Thermoleophilia bacterium | reverse complement strand
GACCTCCTCGAGGATGTCCCAGACCTCGGGCACCATCGACTCGACCATCTTCTTGGCCGCCTTGATGTTCTGGACCATCTTGCGGCCCACGAGGCGGCTCATGATGAACGGCTTGAAGAGCTCGAGCGCCATCATCTTGGGGAGGCCGCACTGGTGCATCTTGAGGTGCGGCCCGGCCACGATCACCGAGCGGCCCGAGTAGTCGACGCGCTTGCCGAGCAGGTTCTGGCGGAACCGGCCCTGCTTGCCCTTGAGCATGTCGCTGAGCGACTTGAGCGGGCGGTTGCCGGGGCCGGTCACCGCGCGGCCGCGGCGGCCGTTGTCGAACAGCGCGTCGACGGCCTCCTGCAGCATGCGCTTCTCGTTGTTGACGATGATGTCCGGCGCCTGCAGGTCGAGCAGCCGCTTGAGGCGGTTGTTGCGGTTGATCACGCGCCGGTAGAGGTCGTTGAGATCGCTGGTCGCGAAGCGGCCGCCGTCCAGCTGCACCATGGGGCGCAGCTCCGGCGGGATGACCGGGATCACGTCGAGGATCATCCACTCGGGGTGGTTGCCGCTGCGCAGGAAGGCGGAGACGACCTTGAGGCGCTTGACTGCCCGCGCCTGGCGCTGGCCCTTGGCGGTCTGGATGGTCTCGCGCAGCTCGGCGGCCTCGGCCTCGAGGTCGACGCGCTTGAGCAGCTCGCGCACGGCCTCCGCGCCGGTGCCGCCGGTGAAGTACACGCCGAAGCTCTCCGGCTCGTAGCCGGACTCGCGGCCGAACATGCGCTCCATCTGCTGGTACAGCGACTCGTCGCCGATGACGTCGCGCGGGGCGATGGTCTTGAACTGGTCCCAGGCCTTGTCGATCTGCTCCTTGGCGTGCTCGACGTTCTTGAAGCCGCGGTCGATGTAGTCGTCGCGCAGCTTGTCGGTCTTGGTGCGCTGGAGCTTGATCTCGTCCGGGCCGAGGGCGGCGGCGTTCATGGCGATGCGCCGGTAGGACTCGTAGATATCGAAGTAGTTGAAGTACCCGAACTCGTCCTCGGGGTCGGAGTCGCGGTGGAAGTCGTCGATGTCGCGGGCGCCGTCGAGGACCTCGACGACCTCGTCGTGCATGGCCTCGATCGCGCCGCGGCGCGCCTCGGCGTAGAGGTCGTAGCGCGCCTTGATCTCGTCGATCTTCTCCTGGAGCATCAGCAGGTCGTTGTCGCGGCGCTCGGCGTCGACCGAGATCACCACGTAGCTGCCG
Source organism: Thermoleophilia bacterium (assembly GCA_036277455.1). Classification (GTDB taxonomy): domain Bacteria; phylum Actinomycetota; class Thermoleophilia; order UBA2241; family UBA2241; genus CAIXSE01. Next base: position 1,335 of record DASUMX010000185.1, on the reverse strand, counting down.
CCGAAGTAGAGGACCTTCTCCAGCTCCTTGGGGGCGATGTCGAGCAGGTAGCCCATGCGCGAGGGCACGCCCTTGAAGAACCAGATGTGGCTGACCGGCGCGGCCAGCCGGATGTGGCCCATGCGCTCGCGGCGCACCTTGGCGCGAGTGACCTCGACGCCGCAGCGCTCGCAGATGATGCCCTTGTAGCGCACGCGCTTGTACTTGCCGCAGTAGCACTCCCAGTCCTTGGTGGGACCGAAGATGCGCTCGCAGAACAGACCGTCACGCTCGGGCTTGAGCGTGCGGTAGTTGATCGTCTCGGGCTTGGTGACCTCGCCCTTGGACCACGTCTCGATCTGCTTGGGCGATGCCAGCCCGATCCGGATCGAGTCGAAGTTGTTGATATCGATCACTATTGCTCCCTCTGCCTAGGCGGGGTCAGTCTTCGTCGGAATCGGCGTCGTCGGGCTCGAGGTCCGCGGCGTCGAGGTCAAGGATGTCGTCGAGACCCGCCAGCTCGCCGCCGACGGCGGTGAGGTCGACGTCGCTCGCCAGGGCCGCGGCGGCGGCCAGGAGATCCTGAGCCGCCGCGGCGGAGTCGTCGTCCACCACGGGCTCGCCGTCACCCTCCTCTACCGGCTCGGTGCCGGCGCCGATGACGTCCCGCAGGGCGGAAGAGTCGACGCCAACCTGCGCGAGCTCGCCGGCCTCGGCCTGCTGGCGACGCAGGCCGGCGCTGAGGTCGATGCCCAGCTCTTCGGCGGCGCGGAGGAGATCGTCGTCCTCCTCGCGGACCTCCAGCACATCGCCCTCGACGCTCTGGACGCTCATGTCGAGAGCCAGGCTCTGGATCTCCTTCATGAGCACCTTGAACGACTCGGGGATGTTGGGCTTGGCGATGTTCTCGCCCTTGACGATCGCCTCGTAGGCCTTGACGCGGCCGACGGTGTCGTCCGACTTGATCGTGAGCATCTCCTGGAGCACGTACGCGGCTCCGTACGCCTCGAGCGCCCACACCTCCATCTCGCCGAAGCGCTGGCCGCCGAACTGGGCCTTGCCGCCCAGAGGCTGCTGCGTGACGAGGGAGTACGGACCGGTGCTGCGCGCGTGGATCTTGTCGTCCACGAGATGCAGCAGCTTGAGGATGTACATGTAGCCGATGGTGACCTTGTTGTCGAAGCGCTCGCCGGTGCGGCCGTCGTAGAGCCACACCTTGCCCGAGCACTGCCGGCCGGCCGGCTCCTTGCGGTTGATCTTGAACTCGACCGGGTTGTCCGGGGTCTCCTCGCTGCTGCGGATGAGCAGCTCGTCGATCTCCTCGATGGTGGCGCCGTCGAACACCGGGGACGCCAC
>DASUMX010000184.1:0-25429 GCA_036277455.1 Thermoleophilia bacterium | reverse complement strand
CGCGGCTTGACGATCACCAACGGTCTGGTCGTGCTCAGCGACCCGGTGACGGGGCTGCCGGCGGCGGTGATGGACGCGGCCACCGTGACGGCGTGGCGCACCGGCGCCAGTGTGGGTGTCGCGGCGCGCCACCTGGCGCGCCCGGATGCCGCGACCGTGGGCGTGCTCGGCTGCGGCGTCCAGGCCCGCGCGTCCGTGCGGGCGCTCGCGACCGTACTGCCCGAGTTGCGGGAGGTGCGCTGCCACGACGCGACCACCGCGGCCGGCGAGGCCTTCGCCGTCGCCCTCGGCGCGGAACTGCCGGACCTGCGCTTCACGAGGGTCGCCGCGCCGGAGGACGTCGTGAGGGGCGCCGGCGTCGTCGTCTCGGCCATCACCATGACCGCGGACATCCGGCCGCCGCTCGGCCCCGGGCTGCTCGAGCCCGGGGCGCTGGCGGTGGCCCTCGACTACGACGCCGCCTGGAGTGCGCCGGCCATGAGCGAGTGCGACCGGTTCTACTGCGACGACACGGCGACGGTGTGGGCGACGCAGGCGGCCGGCGTGCGCCTCGCGGGCATCCCCGGCGACGTCGCCGGCGATCTCGGCGAGCTGGCCGCCGGCCTCGTCGACGGCCGCAGGACGCCGGACGAGCGCCTGTTCTGTCTCAATCTCGGGATGGCGCTCGAAGACGTGGTGACCGGCGAGCTCGCGCTGCGCCGCGCAAGGGAGCTCGGCGCAGGGCGGGAGTTGCCGCTCTAGGCGCCGAGCGAGAAGCGCCGCCGGACGCGCACGGCGCCGCTCTCCACCTCTTCCACGAGGAGCACCTCCGCCGCGCGGGCCGCCAGCGGCAGGCGCGGCGCGAGCGTCGCCTCGATGGCGGCGCGGTCAGCCGTCGACGGGTCGATCGCGACCACGACGTGTGGCGCGATGTCGTCGTAGGCGCCGCCGAACGGCGGGCACTCGGGCCACGCGTCCCAGAGCAGCCGCGTGAGCGCGGTGAAGGGCTCGGCCGGCTCGGCCACGAGGACGACGGCGTCGGCCAGCCCGGCGACGCGCTCGAGCGTGAAGGGAAAGGCGCGGGCGCCGGCGAGCAGCTCCTGGAGCCGGCGCTCCACGGCGTCGTCGGCCGCCACTGCGGGCAGGAACGGCCAGAGCGCGGTGACGTGCGGCGGCAGCGCGCGCCCGGCGGCCGGGAGGCGGTCGAGCCAGGGGGCGACGAGCTGCCGCGCAGCGTCGACCGGCACGACGAGCCCGGTGGAGAGCGGGCGGCTCACGCTGCCGGCTCCTCGCGCAGGCCCGCATGCCGCTCGCACAGCGCGCGCAGCAGGCCGAAGCAGCCGGTGAGCATCATATCGCCGTGCGGCGCCGCGAACTCGACGGGCAGCTGGCTGCCGGCGAGCAGTTCGCGGCGTGGCCCGGTGACGACGAGCGGCAGGCGGAGGGGGTCGCCGTCCGCGGCGCCCGGGGCGAGCACGGCGCCGTGACCGTGGTCGGCGCGCACCTCCTCGCTCTCCAGGTCGCCGGCCAGCCAGCGGCGCAGGCGGAGCTCGAGGCCGGGCCCGTCGATCGCCGAGGTGTGGTGCTCGAACACGCCGGCCACGCGGCCCTCCAGCGCCAGCAGGCACACCGTGTGGCCGTTGCCGACGTTGACGAGGACGGCGTTCTCCACTTCGCGCGGCAGGGCGCCGTAGAGCGCCGCCGGCCCGGTGTCGGCCACGAGCGCGGGCGCGCCGCCGGCCAGGGCCGTGGCCGCGTCCGCGGCGGCGCACAGCCGGGTGAGCGAGGGCGGCACGGCCACCGGCGCGTAGAAGAGCTCGCCGATCGGCCGCCGCTCGGCGACCGCCTGCTGCCACAGCGCGAAGCGCAGGACGCGGTTGGAGCCGCCGGGCGCGTAGCCGTGGTCCTGCACGGCCACGGCGACGGCGGCGAACGCCGGCTCGGCGCCGAGCAGACGCAGGGCCTGGGTGAGCGCCGCCGCGTCCAGGTCGCCGGAGGCGACCTCCACGGCGGCGCCGGCCGGCAGGCGCCGCAGCACCTCGTCCGCGGCGCCTTCGCCCACCACGCGCGCGCCGAGCGCGCGCACCCGGTCGAGATCGTCGGCGAAGCTCGCCGCCGCCGTCTCGGTGGCCACGAACGCCTGCCCGGCGGCGAGGTGCGCCTTCATCGCCGCGGTGACGGCGCCGCCGCCCATGACCGGCCCGCGGAAGACCACCGTCTGGCCGCGGGCCGTCGCGGCGGCGATCCGCGCTCCCACGACCTGGGTCGCCGAGGGCACGACCAGCTTGACCGCGTTCTCGAGCGGCTGGCCGGGTCGCGTGAAGAGGATGTCGGTGGTGCCGGCGCCCACGTCGATCGCGAGGACGCCGGCGGGCTGTGCTGGGGAGGTCACGGCGGAGGAGCGCCCGGCGCGGGCTCAGGCGGTCCGCCGGGTGGGGACGCGGCTGAAGCGCAGCTTCCAGACGTTCTTCATCGCCTCGACCACGATGTCGTTGCTCATCTTGCTCTCGCCCACCTTGCGGTCGACGAAGATGATGGGCAGCTCGACCACCTTGAACCCCAGCTTGTAGACGCGGTAGGTCATCTCGATCTGGAAGCCGTAGCCCTTGGTGTCGACGGTGTCGAGGTCGACGGTCTCGAGGACCGCGCGGCGGAAGCATTTGTAGCCGCCGGTGAGGTCGCGCAGCGGCAGGCCGAGGATGGTCTGCGCGTACAGGCAGCCGCCGCGGCTGATGATCTTGCGGGAGAGGCCCCAGTTCTCGACCCCGCCTCCCCTCACGTACCGCGACCCGAGGACGAGGTCCGCCCCCTGGTCGATGAGGCGGAGGAAGTGGGGCAGGTAGGTGGCGTCGTGGCTGAGGTCGGCGTCCATCTCGAAGATGCGCTCGGCGCCCATGGCGAGGGCCTCGCGAAACCCGGCGATGTACGCCTTGCCGAGACCCTCCTTGCCGGCCCGGTGCATGACGCTGACGTCGGGCACCTCGCGCGCCAGCTCGTCGGCCAGGGCGCCGGTGCCGTCGGGCGAGTTGTCGTCGACGATGAGCGTGTGCAGCTGGACCCCATGGCCGTCCGCGACCTCGCGGATGCGGCCGAGAGCGTGACGCAGGTTGTCGCGCTCGTTGTAAGTGGGGAGGACGATGACGTTCACGGTGCGGCAAGTATAGCGCCCGCCGCGCCCCTCCGTCCGGGTCGCTTGGTACGGTGCTCCGCGCGGGCCGGCCGTGTGCTCTGCGGCACATACCATCACTCTCGAGTAGAGGGTGAGGGTCGCCAGTCACGAATCGCTCGAACGGCGGCGCCAAGGACGGTTGCGGGCGGGCGCGAATACACTATAGTGGTGTCCGCACTGACGGGGGCACTACATCTTGTGGTGAGGTCGGATTCCTATGCGTTGTCCATTCTGCAGCAGCGATGAGAGCAAAGTCGTCGACTCGCGCGACTCCGAGGCGGGCGACGCGATCAGGCGTCGCCGCGAATGCCTCGCTTGCGAGCGGCGCTACACGACCTACGAACGCATCGAAGAGGTACCGCTCGTGGTGATCAAGAGCGACGGCAGAGAAGAGCTGTTCACGCGCCACAAGGTCCTCAACGGCCTGCTGCGCGCGTGCGAGAAGCGCGGCATCGCCCTGGACCGGCTCGAGCGGGCCTGCGACGACATCGAGAACGACCTGCGCCGCGTGCCGGGGCGCCCGGTCACGACCAGGATGGTCGGCGAGCGGGCGCTGCGCCACCTGCGCGACATCGACAAGGTGGCGTACATCCGGTTCGCCTCCGTGTACCGGCAGTTCGAGGACATCGAGGAGTTCCAGCAGGAGCTGGCGCAGCTGGAACTGGCAGGCGTCGAGCCGCTGCCGGGCGAGGAGCCCCTTCCGGGCATCGACGCCGGCGAGAGCTTCATCGACGAGATCATCTTCACCACGCCGCGGCGTGCGGTGACGACCGAGGGGAGAACGGGGCATGACTGAAACGGGGAAGGCAGTGATCGAGCTGTCCGCAAACGCACTCAAGGTGCTGCAGCGCCGCTACCTCAAAAAGGGCGAGAACGGCGAACTGCTCGAGACCCCCGAGGAGATGTTCCGGCGCGTCGCGCGCGCCGTCGCGCAGGCCGAGCGCCTGTACAACCCCGCCGCTCCGGTCGAGGAGTGGGAGGGCACCTTCTACGAGCTCATGACGAGCCTGGAGTTCCTCCCCAACAGCCCCACCCTCATGAACGCCGGCCGCGAGCTCGGCCAGCTCTCCGCGTGCTTCGTCCTCCCCGTGGGCGACTCCATGGAGTCCATCTTCGAGGCCATCAAGAACACCGCCCTCATCCACAAGAGCGGCGGCGGCACCGGCTTCTCCTTCTCGCGCGTGCGCCCCCACAACGACGTGGTGAACAGCACGAGAGGCGTCTCCAGCGGCCCGCTCTCGTTCATGAGCGTGTTCGACGCCGCCACCGAGACCATCAAGCAGGGCGGCACGCGCCGCGGCGCCAACATGGGCATCATGCGCGTCGACCACCCCGACGTGCTCGACTTCATCACCGCCAAGCAGGACGACGACCGCCTCAACAACTTCAACATCTCGGTCGCCGTCACCGACGCGTTCATGCGCGCCGTCGAGGCGGACGAGGAGTACGCGCTGGTCAACCCGCGCTCCGGCGAGACGGTGCGCACGCTCAGCGCGCGCAAGGTCTTCAAGAACATGGTCAATCTCGCCTGGAAGAACGGCGACCCCGGCATCGTCTTCATCGACCGCATCAACGAGGACAACCCCACGCCGCAGCTCGGCGATATCGAGAGTACAAATCCATGCGGTGAGCAGCCACTCTTGCCGTACGAATCTTGTAATTTGGGCTCGATCAACCTGTCCCGCGTCGTCCCGGACGGCCACATCGACTACGGCGCCCTGGGACGCATCGTGCGCACCGCCGTACGCTTCCTCGACGACGTCATCGACGTCAACCGCTACCCGCTGCCCGAGATCGAGCAGATGACCAAGGGCAACCGCAAGATCGGCCTCGGTGTCATGGGGTTCGCCGACATGCTGCTGCGCCTGCAGGTGCCCTACGACTCTGACGAGGCCTGCCGTATCGCCGGAGAGGTCATGGGATTCATCCACGACGAGGCGCGTGCGGAGAGCGAGGACCTCGCGCGCGAGCGCGGCGTGTTCCCCAATTTCGAGGGATCGATCTACGACTCGCCGGCCGGCGCCCGGGTGCGCAACGCCACGGTCACCACCATCGCGCCCACGGGCACCATCAGCATCATCGCCGGCTGCTCCAGCGGCATCGAGCCGATCTTCGCGCTCAGCTACGTGCGCGCCAACGTGCTGGACGACGACCGCATGGTCGAGGGCCACCCCTACTTCGAGCAGGTGGCCCGCGAGCGCGGCTTCTACAGCGACGAGCTCATGAAGAGGATCGCCGAGGTCGGCTCCGCGCGTCACACCGACGGTGTGCCGCAGGACGTGCAGCAGGTCTTCGCCACGGCCCACGACATCACGCCCGAGTGGCACATCAAGCTCCAGGCGGCGTTCCAGAAGAGCACCGACAACGCCGTGTCCAAGACGGTCAACTTCCCCAACGAGGCCACCGTGGAGGACGTGGAGAACGTCTACCGCATGGCCTTCCGCACCGGCTGCAAGGGCGTCACCATCTACCGCGACGGCAGCCGCGACGAGCAGGTGCTCAACGTCGGCCAGACCAAGAAGAAGCGCGAGCCCGAGCCTGGCCTGGGCATCGCCACCACGCGGCCGGCGCGCCCGCAGCTGCTCACCGGCGAGACGCAGCGCATGGACACGGGCTGCGGCAAGCTCTTCGTCATCATGAACGACGACGAGTACGGCCCGCGCGAGGTCTTCGCCAACATGGGCAAGGCCGGCGGGTGCGCCTCGAGCAACACCGAGGCGCTGGGCCGGCTCATCTCGCTCGCTCTCAAGAAGGGCGCCTCGGCGCAGGAGATCGTCGAGCAGCTCAAGGGCATCCGCTGCCACGTGCCCTACGGCATGGGCCCCAACGCCACGCTCAGCTGCGCCGACGCCATCGGCAAGGCCCTGGAGCGACGGTACGTCGCCGGTGCGGCCGCGAGGGCGAGCGCCACGCCGGAGCCGCAGCTCTCCCTGGTCGAGGTGGCGCAGGGTGCGTGCCCTGAATGCGGCTCCACCATGCGTCACGAAGGCGGCTGCGCCGTGTGCAACGACCCGAGCTGCAGCTACAGCAAGTGCAGCTGACGCCGCGGCCCTGATTCGTCGCCGGCGCCCGCGCCGGGTACAGTAGGCACGACGGCCGCGGCCGTCGCTCGTTGATGAGCGCGGACGACCGAAGACGGAGGAGAGCCATGAGCGAAACCCCGAAGCCCACTGCGGCCCCCGGCGGGGGTGGCGTCACCATCTCTGACAGCGTGGTCGCCAAGGTCGCCTTCAAGGCGATCGGCGGCATCGACGGGATCCACGCCCTGGGCGGCACCAGCGCCCGGGCGCTGGCGGGTCTGCGCGGCGACAAGGGCACGCCGGGCATCTCGGTCGACCTGCGCGAGGGGAGCGTCGACATCGACATCACCATGAGCATCGTGTTCGGCGCGAGCGTGCCGGCCGTGGCGGAGGCCTGCCGCAAGGCGGTCTCCGAGCAGGTCGAGGCCACCACCGGCCTGCCGGTGCGCGCCGTCAACGTGCTCGTCACCGACGTGGTGTTCCCGGAGGACCAGGCTGGCGCCGCGGGCTGAGAGACGCCGGCCCGCCGGAGCGGCGGCCGGCGCCATCGCCCGCGTCGCGACGTTCCTCCTGCTGCTGGCGGGGGGTCTCGTCGCGCTGCTCTTCGCCCTGCGGCTGCTCGCCGTGGCCCTCGACTGGGACTTCTCTCCGTTCGCGTACATCACCCCGAACGGGCACGCACTGCTGGCCTGGCTGCTTCTGCTCGCCATGGTCGTGCTCGCGACGCTTGTCTGGCTGGTGTTGCGTCACGACTCCGACTCCCTGTGGCTCGCTTCCCCGGCCGGTGACGGCGGCGTCCTGGTGCCCAACGAAGCTCTCGAGCGGCCGGCCGCGTCGGCCTCCGGCCGCTCTCACCCCGACGTGGTGCGCGCCGACGTCGAGTTGTTCAAGCGCGGCGCGGACCTGCGCGGCCGGGTGACGGTGTGGGCGCGTCCGCTCGCCGACGCGGGCCTGGTGGGGGGCGCCGTGGACGCGGCCGTGCGGCGCCAGGTGGCGCGGCTCACCGGCCGCGAGCTCGAGCGCCTGGACGTGCGCGTCAAGGTGCTCAAGGTGACGCAACTGGTGAGGTATCTCCCGTGACTCCGCTCGCGCGCGTCATCGCCGTCATCGTCGGCATCGTGACCCTGCTGCTCGCCGGCGGCGCCCTGGTGCGCCAGGCGGCGATGGCCGTCGACGCCGGCGTCTCCTGGCCGATCGCCGCCTGGTGGGCGGACCTGACGATCCGCTCGTCCACGGCGACGATCGTCGCGGCCGCCGTCATGACCGTCGTGACGGTCCTGCTCATCGTGTTCGCGTACCGTCAGGTCTCGCCGGGCGCCACGCCGCAGGTCATCGAGTTCTCGGTCCCCGAGGGGACCGCCCGCCTCTCGGTCCCGGCCCTTCGCAAGGCCTTGCGCCGCCGGCTCGAGGCCATGCTCCCGGGATCCCGCGTGACCGAGATCGCCGTACGCATGGACGATGCGGGGTGGAGCGTGCGCGTGGAGGCGGACGTCCCCGTCTGCGACCTGCGTGACGTCCACGGCGCCGTGCTCGAGGCGTTCCGCGACGACATGCGCCGGGTCGCGGCCGTGGACCTGGTGCGGCTCGACCTCATCGTGACGTCGATGCGCGCTCCGGCGCGGAAGGCCTGATGGCAAAACGAAGACCTGGGAATCACCAGGTCTTCGTAAGAAGGCGCCCCGTGGGTGCTGGGGTGTCGCTCTTCTCCGCGTATCGGACTGTGCGATACGGCTTGACTGTACCCGTGACCGCAGTGCGGGCAATCCGTTGACCGGCGGCCGGTGAGCTCCGGAGGCGCCGTGCTGCCGCCTGCCTTCCGCCCAGCCCTCGTGGCGGCGGACCTCGACGGCACCCTCATCGCACGGGACCTCTCGTGGGCGGAGGGGCTGCCCGAAGCCGTTGCGGACCTCGCCCCGGCCGGGATCCATGCGGTCGTCTGCACCGGCCGCATGTTCCAGAGCGCCCGCCGGGTGGCCGCGCGGCTGGGCGTGAGCGCGGGGCCGGTCGTGTGCTACCAGGGCGCCCTCGTCGCGGATCTCGGCACCGGCGAGTGGCTGCGCCACGTGCCCATGGACGGCCGGGCGGCCGCCGAGGTGGTGCGCCATGTCGCGGGCATGGGGCGGCAGCTCAACGCCTACATCGACGACAACCTGTACGTGGAGCAGGTCACGGAGTGGGCGCGGCGCTACGCCGAGCACGTGGAGGTCGGCATCCACACGGTGGCCGACCTCGAGGCCGAGGTGGTCCGGCGGCCGCCGACCAAGCTCGTGCTGGTCACGTCGCCGGCGGACGCGGACGCCGTCCTCGCGGGCCTTCAGGAGCGCTGGCGCGGGCGGCTGTACGTCGTCCGCTCGCAGCCGGAGTACATCGAGTTCGCCGACGCGTCGGTGAGCAAGAGCGGTGCCCTCGCCTGGCTGTGCGCGCGGCTCGGGGTCGCCAGGGAGCAGGTGGTCACTCTCGGCGACGGCATGAACGACGTGGACATGCTCGCCTGGGCCGGGCTCGGTGTCGCGGTGGCGGAGGCCGACGAGCCGGTGCGCGCGGCGGCCGACCTCGTGGTGCCGCGCGCCGGCATCCCCGGCCTTCTGCGCGAGCTCGCGCGCGGGGCGGACCCGCGCGCACAGAAGTGAAGGCGGCGCCTGGAGGGGAGGCGCCGCCTTCGAGGGGCCTCGGTGCTGGTGGGATAGCACCGGTCTTTGTCCCCCTGACGGGACACGCGATCACTGTTTTGACTGTGATGGCGCACAAAAAGAATACGACGAGCGCGCGGCGCGGTCAAGACGGACGACGCGCGCGGCTGTGAAGAAATGTTGCGCGGCCGCCGGTCTCGAGCCGGGCCCGCTCAGTCGGTCCGGCCGGCCCCGCTGAGCCCGACGCGCTTCTTGACCTCCACGTAGCGCGCCTCGAGCACGCGCTCGTGCGCCTGCTCCTCGCGGAGCAGTTGCTCGAAGACCTCGCACGCCGCGGGGTCGGCGCAGCGCTCGAGCCCGCGGCGGTACTTCTCCTGGGCGGCGCGCTCGTCGGCGATCGCCTCCTCGAGGATCGCCAGCAGGTCCTCGTCGCCGAGCAGGCGCGCACGGTCGCCCGGCGGCCGCCCGGCGCGGCCGGACGTCCGCCCCTCCCGCGTCATCTTGAGGGTGAAGCTGAGGGGGAAGTCCTCGTGGTGGCCCTTGACGCGCTGCATGCCGCGGTCGTCCTTCTCGACGAAGGGAAGTTGCAGTCCGGGTACGGTGTAGGGCAGCTCGTGCAGGAAGTCGAGGCGCAGGCCGCGGCGCAGCAGCGGGTCCACGATCTCTGCGAAGCCGTGCAGCCACTCGAACGTCACCGTGTTCTTCACCTTGGCGTCGGGGTCGGCGTAGTCGCCGTCCTCGTCGAAGCGCTGCGGGACGCCGTGCATGAAGTACGGGTAGCCGACGCGGAGAGAGTCCGGGGTCGCATCGTCGGCGAGCAGGAACGCGTAGGGGTGGAACTCGGCGATGTAGAACACACCGCCGGGCCGCAGGAAGTGCGCGATCACGTCGGCCCAGCGCTCGAGGTCGGCCAGCCAGATGAGCGCTCCCCAGGAGGTGAAGACCACGTCGAACTGCCCGGTGAGCTTGTCCGGCAGGCTCTCTATGTCGCTCTGGACGAAGGTGGCGCGCGAGGCGAGGCCGACCTCGTCGGCCAGCACGCGCGCCGTCCGGATGCCCTCGCCGGAGAAGTCGACGCCGGTGACCTCCGCGCCACGGCGGGCCCAGCTCAGCGTGTCGAGCCCGAAGTGGCACTGCAGGTGCAGGAGCCTGGTCCCCTCACCGACCAGCGGGCCGAGCTCGTCGAGCTCGATCGCGCTCAGCGCGGTACGACCGGCCTTGAACCCGGCGACGTCGTACAGCTCCGAGCCGACGTGCAGCCCGACCGCCTCGTCCCAGCTCGCCAGATTCGCCTTGAGGTAGTCGTCGAGCATCGTCAGCCCTCCGCGTTGGCAGGCTTGGAGGCGCGCAGCGAGTAGCTCAGGGGCAGGTCCTTGCGCAGCCCGCCCTCGGCGTCGGGCAGCCACCACCAGCGGTCCTCGTCACGGACCATCCAGCTCCAGAACGGCGACGGGGAGGTGGGGAACTCGTGGAGGTGCTCCAGGCGGAGGCCCGCGCCGATCAGCGCCCCGGTGATCTCGGCGAGGCTGTGCGTCCAGCCGTAGGCGGTGAGGCCCGTCGTGTCCGCCCCGGGGTCGGCGTAGCTGCCCTCCACCGGATCGACGTCCGGCGCCTCGGGCGCCGGCAGGAGCCGGTACTTGACCTGTACGTCGTGTTCGCCCGGCACCTCGTCCAGGGCGTAGGCGAACGGGTGGATCTCGGCCATGTAGAAGGTGCCGCCGGGCCTCAGGTGCCGCGCGACGATGCCCGCCCAGCGCTCCAGGTCCGGGAGCCACTCGATCGCGCCCCAGCTGACGAACACGATGTCGAAGAGCCGGCCGCCGAGGTGGGCGTCCGCGTCGTAGAGGTCGGCGCAGACGAACTCGGCGCGGTCGGCCACGCCGATCTCGGCGGCCAGGCGCCGCGCCAGCCCGATGGCCTCGTCGCTCAGGTCCAGCCCGACGACGCCGGCGCCGAGCCGCGCCCAGCTGAGCGTGTCGAGCCCGAAGTGGCACTGCAGGTGCAGCAGGGAGGTGCCCTCGTGCACCAAGGGGCCGAGCTCCTCGCGTTCGATCGGCCAGAGGGAGGTCGCTCCCGCCTTGAAGCCCTCGACGTCGTAGAAGGCGCTCTTCTCGTGGACCGTGGTCCAGTGGTTCCAGAGCGCCAGATTCGCCGCTCGCGCCTCGGGTGGGATCGGGTGGGCCGGGCCCTCGCCCGCGGTGTCTTCGTCGTGGCTCATCTCAGGGTGCCCCGTGGCGGCGTCCACGGCGGCGCTCAGTCCGGCACCCGGTAGGCAACCGCGCGGATGAGGCCGATGGTCTCCCCGTGCTCGCCCACCGTCGTGCTGTCGCTCATCGAGAACACCTTGTCGGCGCCCTCCTCGTTCAGGAAGTCGGCTACCTGCGCATCCAGGTCGTGCAGTTCGCGCATCGTGGCGAAGATCTTGATCGGCGTGGCGAAGCTCCTCACCTTGATCATGGCTGCTCCTCTCGTCGGTGCACCTGCGGGCTTGCGGCCGCTGTCTGCTGCTTATCCCCGGGGCCGACTTCCATAACGTCGGGAAGGCCGCATCGCCGCGGCGCCGACGTCGCAGGACACCCCTCTCAGGTGATGGCCGGATTGTGTGCTCAACGACCATCAGAAGCCTTGGATTGTGAAAGGAAGTGCGATAGTGTCGCATTCGTGGAGACCTCGTACGATAAGGACGGCCTGTATCTGGGCAGGCTCGCCGACGTGTTCGGCGATCCCACCCGGCGCGGGATCTACCGTCACCTGCGCGGCTGCGAGCAGCCGCAGTCCGCCAGTGAGGTCGCCGAGGTCTTCGGCCTGCACCGCACCGTCGCCCGCGCTCACCTGGAGAGGCTCACCGAGCTGGACCTCGTCACCACGGCGACGCGCCGGCGCGCCGGCGGCGGCCGGCCGGCCAAGATCTACGCGGTCAGCGACGCGCGGCTGGAGATCATGCTGCCGCCGCGCCGCTACGAACGTCTGGCGCGGCTGCTCCTGCGCCTGGTGCACGAGACGCTCGAGCCCGAGGTCGCGGCCACCACCGCGGCGGCTCTCGGCCGCACCTGCGGCGAGCAGACGGCAGAGGAGTTCGCCGGCGGCGACACGCGTGCTCCCGCCGCCCTCTCGCCGCGCGCGGTCATGGACTGGATGGACCTCGCCGGCTACGGTGCGACGCTCTCGGCCAACGGCAACGGCGCGACGGTCATCGAGGTCCACAACTGCGTCTACCGGGAGCTCTCCCAGGAGTACCCGGACGTCGTCTGCGCGTTCGACCGCGGCATGCTCTGCGGCATGCTCGGCGTCGACGCCTCGGTCCACGCGCAGACGCGCGCGCTGAGCCGCGGCGACGCGTACTGCCGCCACGAGTTCCAGCTCTAGGCGCTCGCCCAGATCGCGCTCCGGAGGCGCCGAGCGCCTCCACCCTCGTCACTTGATGCCGGGCACGTGCTTGAGCAGGCGCAGGGCCCGCGTCATCACCGTCGCGTACTGGCCGTGGCTCAGCAGTGGCGGCGTACCGATGTTGAGCAGGCGCTGGACGGAGACCGTCTGCGGATCGGTGTACTTGAGGATGCCGTGCCGTCCGTGGCGGCGCTCCAGCCCCGACTGCTTCCAGCCGCCCATCGGCGCCGCCGACGCCCACGTGGCCGCGTAGGCCTCATTGACGTTCACCGTCCCGGTCTGGAGACGGGCGGCGATCGCGCGACCGGCCTCGACGTCGCGCGTCCAGACGCTCGCGTTGAGCCCGAACTCGCTGTCGTTCGCCCGCGCCACCATCTCGTCCACCGACGAGCAGCGGTAGACGGCCGCGACCGGGCCGAAGGTCTCGGCGCGGCACAGCTCCATGTCCTCGGTGACGCCGGCGAGGAGCGTCGGCTCGTAGAAGTACGGGCCGAGGTCGGGGCGGGCGCTGCCGCCCGCCAGCACCTGGGCTCCCTTGCCGACGGCGTCGTCCACCTGCGCCGCGACCTTGGCGAGCTGGTCGGCGCTGGCCAGAGAGCCCATGTCGTCGGCGAACGTGAGGCTCGACCCGAGCCGCACGGCCTTGAGGCGCTCGGCCAGGCGCGGTACGAAGACGTCGTAGACGGCGTCGTGCACGTAGAGCCGTTCGATGCTGATGCACAGCTGGCCGCTGCTGGACGTGATGCCCTGCAGCGCGCCCGGGACCGCCCTCCAGAGCGCGGCGTCGGGGAGCACCAGCAGGGCGTTCTTGCCGCCCAGTTCCATGGAGCAGTCCTTGAGTCGCGCGCCGCACTGGGCGGCGACCGTGCGCCCCGTCGCCGTCGAGCCGGTGAACATCACGTAGTCGACGGCGTCGACGAGCGGCTCTCCGAGCTCGGACCCGCGACCGGTGACCACCTGCAGCAGGCCCCGGGGGAGCCCCGCTTCTTCCAGCAGGTCCGCCGCCCGGAGGGCCGTCAGCGGCGTCTGCGTGTCGGGCTTGAGGACGACCCCGTTGCCGGCGACGAGCGCGGGGAGGGCATCGCTGATCGCGAGCGTGAAGGGGTAGTTCCACGGCGTGACGATGCCGATCACCCCGCGCGGCCGGTGATAGACCCTCGTGGACGTGAGCAGCGGGAGGGCGCCCTGCTTGCGCTGCTCGCGCAGGTATCTCTCGGCGGCGTGCGCGTAGTAGCGTGCCTGGATGGCGACGTCGAGCACCTCTTCGTACGCGTGGATGCGTGCCTTGCCGCTCTCGAGCTGGATGAGGTCGAGGAGTCCCTGCGCGCAGGCGATCACGAGGTCGTGGTAGCGCAGGAACACCCGGGCGCGCTCCTCGATGGGGCGGCGCGCCCACTCCACCTGAGCCTCTCGCGCCGCGGCGCACGCAGCCTCCACGTCGGCGGGACGGCCCTTGGGGACGGTGGCCAGCACGGCGCCGGTGAACGGGGCCTCGACCGGCGTCGCCCCGGCGGGGGCGGCGACGGCGGCGCGCGCCGCGAGGCGCGCGAGCATCGCCGCGCTCACCCGTGGCGACCACTGGTGTTGCGAGTGACCGGGGCTCAGCGCCGGCGCTCCCGCCGGTCGTCGTGCATGCGCTGGCCGGCGCGCTCGATGAGCTCCTGCAGGGTGACCTGCTCGCCCGGTTCCCAGTCGGCTGCGCCGATGCCCAGCGAGATGCGGAACGGCCGCCCCGACCGCTCATTGGCGCGGTCCATGCGGCGGCGCAGCCGGGCCACCAGCTCCCGCGTCACGGAGGGATCGTCCTCGGCCAGGACCACGAACTCGTCGCCGCCGACGCGCCCCACCACGTCCGACTCGCGGATGCTGGCGCGGATCACGTCGGCCACCGCGCACAGCGCCTGGTCGCCCTGGGCGTGGCCGAAGCGGTCGTTGATGGCTTTGAGCCCGTCGACGTCCACGTAGACGACCCCGAGGCCCCCGGCACGGCGGCGCGCGCTGCGCATGGCGTGCTCGCCGAGCGCGAAGAGACCGCGGCGGTTGTACAGGCCGGTGAGACCGTCCGCGAGCGAGAGCATGCGCAGCTGCTCCTCGCGCTGGCGGAGCGCGGTCTCGGCCGCCTTCTGGGGGGTGATGTCGATGATGTAGCCCTCGTAGGCCGTCGCCGCGCCGTCGGCGTCGCGCACCGTGTGCGTGAAGTCGCGGACCCAGTGCGTCTGGCCCTCGGCGTCGATGATGCGGTACTCCTGCGTCCAGCAGTCGAGGCCGGCCCTCGACTTGTCGTTGCCGTCCTCGCTGATCCAGCCGATGTCCGCCGGATCCACGATGCCGGCGTACACGCGGCGGCCGCTGGTGAACTCCTCCGGCGCGTACCCGTAGGCGCTGACGTTGGGGGAGACGTACTCCACCGTCCCGTCGTCGTCGACTCCCCAGCGGAACGTGACCACCGGACCCGCCACCAGCAGGTCGCGCTCGCGCTGCAGCTCGTCCTCGGCCTGCCGGCGCCGGGCGATCTCGTCGGTGAGCGTGCGTTCGCGCTCCTCGAGGAGGGCGACCATGGCGTTGAAGGCCTCGGAGAACTCGCCCATGAAGTCGATGCGCTGGGTGTAGTCGCCGCGGGCGATCTCCTGGGTCTGCCGCGTGAGCTGTCTGAGACGCGCGTGCATCTGCACGAGCGCCGCCGCCATCCGGTTGTCGGGCGGTGGGAGCGGAGCCGAGAGCTCGCCGCGGGAGAGCGGGAGCACGAAGCGGACGATCTCCTCCAGCTGGCGGAGCAGCCGATTGACGGTGTGCACGAGCGGGAGTGCGACCGGAGAGCACGTCGCCTCGGCCACGTAGTGGACGCCGCGCCCCTCGAGCACATCCGTGAGCGCCCGGTCGATCTCCCCGAGGCAGGTCGCGATGTCGGTGCGCTCGCGGTCCTCGACGTGCGGCGTCACCGCGAGCCACTCCTCTCGCGAGCGGCGGTCGCCGCACGGCGCCCCCGTCCGCTGGCCGTGTCTCCGTCCATCGTCATCCGTCTCCTCGACCCCCCGTGGGAGGCAGTCTACACCCGGCCGGCGGCGAGGGTATGCCGGCGGCCGCGGCGAACAAGGGGACGAGCTTCCGGGAGGCTGAGGTGAGACCCAGATGGCGCGCGGGCGTGCTCGCGGCGGCCGGCGCGGCGACGCTGCTCGCCGGCTGCGGCATCCGCGTGGCCGCGGGACCGTCGCCTTCAACCGCGCCGGCACGGACGGCGACCCTGGTCGCCTCGGCGCCGGCCTCGCCCTCCGCGGCGCCGTCGCCGCAGGTGGCGCCTCCCCAGGACGTGCCCTCGGCCGTGCCGACGGCCGCACCGTCCGCCGCTCCTGCACCCGCCCTGTCCGGACGCCGCGCGGCGAAGCTCGCGGCCGCCGCGCGGCGCGTGTCCGCCGCGGCCGCCGTCCGCAGGGCGCTCCCCGCCCTCGACCCGCTCGTCGCGAGCATGGTGGCGCGCAGCGGCGTCCCCGGCGCCGCCGTGGCCGTCGTCGCCGGGGACACCGTCATGTACTCACGCAGCTTCGGTCTGCGGGAGATGGGCCGTCCCGATCCGGTCGACGACGACACGCTCTTCCAGCTGGGCGCGGTGTCGCGCGCGTATACGTCGACGATGCTGGCCGCACTCGCCGGAGAGGGCGAGCTCGGCTGGGACCAGCCGGTGCGGCGGGCGTGGCCCGGATTCCGGCTGCGCGACCCCTGGGCGACGCGAGAGGCGACGTTCCGCGACCTCACGGCCGGGCGCAGCGGGATGCCGGCGCACGCCGGCGACGAGCTGCTCGCGTTCGGGTACGGTCGCGCCGAGGTGCTGCGGCGTCTGCGTCAGCTGCGTCCGGCCGCCGGCTTCCGCGCCGAGTTCGCGCCCCAGGACGGGATGGTCACGGCGGCGGCCGCCGCCGCCGAGCGCGCCACGGGTCGCTCGTGGGCGCGCCTGGTGCGCGAGCGGGTGCTCGAGCCGGTCGGCGACCACGGCACGGTGCTCACGTGGCGCGGCTTCCTGCGGGCCGTCGACAAGGCGACGCCGCACCGGCTCGTGGCAGGGACGATGGTGCCGCAGGACCCGGCGGACGAGAGCGTGTTCGCGCCCTCGCTCGGCGTCAGCGCGAGCCTCAGCGGGCTGGTGACGTTCGCCCGGCTGCAACTCAACGGCGGGGCGGTCGCCGGCGCGCGCGTGGCCCCGGCCGGGCTGCTCGCGCAGACGCTGCGCCCGGCGACGGCCGTGGCCGACACGCCGTCCGGGCCCGAGGCGGCCGCGCCCGGGTGGATGCTGTCTACGTTCGACGGGCGTCTGCTGGCGAGCGCCGAAGGCGGCCTCGCGAGCGGCTCCAGCGCCACCGTGACCCTGCTGCCCGACGATGGCGTCGCGGTGATCGTGCTCGCCAACGCCTACCCGGAGGGCGCGGCGCTCGGCGGGGCGATCGCGCGCACGCTCACCGATCTCGCGGTACTCGGTGCCCCTCAGGAGGATTGGCTGGCGCGCGAGCAGGCCGCGCTCGCAACGGAGCGTGCGTCCGTGCCTGCGGCCGGCCTCGCGCTGCCGCCGCAGGCGCCGGCGGCCGCCCCTGCGCCGCGGGCGCGCGACGTGTACGCGGGGGTGTACGAGAACAGGTACTACGGGCGCGTGACGGTGCGGCCGGACGCGGGCGACGGGCTCGTCGTCCGCCTGGGGCGCGGGCAGACCCTGCGCTACGCGCCCTGGAGCGCCGACATCTGGCGGGACATGGCTTCGGGGACGGCCGCGGTCTTCGCCGTGCGCGGCGGCCGGGCCCAGGCCGTCACGCTCACGCAGCTCACGTTCGACGGCCGCCGCGGCGCGTTCGCCCGCGTCGACTGACGCCGCGGCTCTACTTCTTCTTCCGCCGCCCGGTCAGGACGCTGTTCATGATCATGCCGAAGGCGAGCCCGGCGATGGCGGCGCCGATGAGCAGCAGCCACGCGCCGGCGCCGGTCGCGGCGACGAGGGTCGTCATGTCCTCACTCCCTCACGCGTCCGTGCGTCACCAGCCGGGGAGGGCCTGGTCGCCCTCCAGGGCGCGCGCGCTCGTCACGTCTTCGTTGACCTCGAGGATGCCCTTGTAGGCGCCGTCGTGATCGCGCAGGGCGATGTACCGCGTGCGCTTCATCGTCTCGCCCTTCTGCTCCCAGCCCTCGGCCACGTCCTTCGTACCGGCCTTGAACGCGCTCAGGATCTCCTCGAGGCAGGCCATGCTGTGTTCCGGGTGGCAGTCGCGCACGTCGCGGCCGATGTAGCGCGCGTCGCAGGTCTTGTAGGTGTCGCCCTTCCAGTAGACCAGGACGTCGTTCTCGTCCGCGACGCTGAGGTCGAGCGGGAGGAAGGTGAAGACCAGGTCCGCCAGTTCGGGCGTGAGACCGCCGTGTTTCCACAACATGGGATGGGACCGCCTCTCGGAGTGATTGCCTGCAGCGGTCATCGTATCGCACCGCTGCCGGCCGGAGCGCCGGCTACCAGTCGAGCAGCCGGCGCTGTCCCTCCAGCGCCCGGATCGCGGTCACGTCCTGCACCGTCTCCACGACGCCGCGGTAGGCGCCGCCGCCGTCCCTGACGGCGAAGTAGCGGATGTGCAGGAACTTGCCCTGCATCTCGATCCAGAAGTCCGCCGTGTCCTTCTCGCCGGCGCGGAACGCATCGATGATCTGTTGCACCTTGTGCACGCTCGCCGGCGGGTGGCAGTTCTGCACCTTGCGCCCGATGACGCCGGGGCTGCGCGGGAAGATCCGGTGCCCCTCGCTGTAGAAGCGCACCCTGTCGTGCTCGTCGACGTACTGGAAGTCGATGGGGAGGACGCCGAGCACGAGGTTGAGCTCCTCGAGGTTCAGCTCTCCGGTGTCGAGGGCGAGCAGGCCGGCGGCAGCGAGCGCTCCGGCCTCGGCCGCTCCGGCCGGAGCGCCTGCGGCGCCGGCCTCCGCCGCCGTCCCCGCGGCCGGCCACGCCGGCACGTCCTCGATGAAGGCGTAGCCGATGTCGTCCTCGCCGGCGCGGATCTTCGCCCACTCCGCTTCGCTCAGCGTGTCGATCGCCATGGGGTGCAGGACCTTCTCCTCCTTGGTCACCATGTCGTCGACCATCTTGGCCAGCGCGAGGCAGGTGCTCACCGCCATGGCTGCGTCGTCCTCGGTGATGGTGGCCCGCGCCTGCTTGACGAGGGCGCGGATGTCGTCGTGGATGGCCCACATGACCTTGCTCGGACCCTCGACGCCGTGGTCCTCGAGGAAGGGGAAGAGCTGGTTCTCCTTGCGCAGGTAGTGCTTGTCGACCTCGGCGAGCCGCTCCACGGTGTCGCTCAGCGCGCCCTTCAGGCGCGCCCACGCGGCGCCGTCCGGCGGCTCGCCGATCGCCTCGGCCACCTTGCGCAGTGACGCCGTCACCTGCAGCAGCGCCTGGTTCTCGCGCTGGAACGTGTCCAGGGGATGGCCGGGCGGCGCGGTGACCGCGGCGTGGCCCTCGAGCGCGTCGGCGAACACCTGCACGTGCACGTCGCAGAGGCGCTTGACCTCGGTGTCCGGCACGCCGCCCTCGATGAGCTTCTGCTCCATGGCGGCGATCTCGGTGGCCTCGACGTCCTGGATCAGCTCCTCGAACCGAGGCTTGACCTCCTCCACCGACTTGCCGGCGTGGAGGTCCTTGACGATGGCGTGCAGCTCGGCGAGCCGCGCCGGGTCGATGGTCTCGGCATTGGCCACGTCGGCCACGGGCGGGCGCGTGCCGGTGCGCTTCTCCACCTCGGTCGCGATGTCGTCGGTGAGCCGGTTCAGCGGCACGTTGCCCTGCTCCGCCACCGCGTCCAGCGTCGCCATGCGGCCCACCGTGCGGCGCAGCACCGGATTGGTCAGCTTCTTGAACTCCGGGTGGTACTCCGCGAGGAAGTCCAGGAGGAAGGGATATTCCTTGAGCAGGGTGTGGATGGTGGTCTTGGGCGTGATGGTCAGCGGCGGCGCGGTGTTCATACCCGACTCCATAGGTTGGGATTACCTTCGGGGCGATGGTACCACCGCGTGAACGGCGTCATTCTTGACCTTGCTCAAGCTCCGCGCCGGTCCGGCCGGCAAACACGCCGGGCCGCTGCGCGATCCGTTCTGTGGGGAGACTCTGCGTGAGGCTCCCAGCGGCGTCTGGGGGCGGACCACGCTGAAGGGAGGCGCTGTGGCTACGATCCAAGCGTCCGTGGAAGTCGACGCACCACTGGAGTTCGCCGATCTCGAGTGGAGCGAGTTCCTCATGGATTCTCTGCTGCACGGCTACGCCAGGGGCCTGATCGACGCCGAACCCCTGCTCGACGAGGACGACATGGAGGCCGGTAAGGTCGAGTTCATCACCGAGGGTGAGCGACTGGTGAGGGTCGAGGTGCGCCTGGACTACACGCCGAGGAGCAAGTCCGCGGCCGACCAGGAGCTGCGCCGCGCGCAGGCCACGCTCGAGCGCGATCTGGAGAAGTACCGCCTGTTCGTGCGCGACCGCTGCGACCGGCTGCAGTGCCGTCCGGAGTGACCGGGTGATGCGGCGGGGCGCCGGAGGAGCCGCTTCGCGGCCGCGCCGGCGCCCCGCCCGCCGTAACGGTCTCCTGGAGCGGCTACCGGGCGTCGCGCCGCGCCTGGCGGCGCTTGTGGCGCCGCCACATCAGCGCGAACTGCCCGACCACGAACGCCACGATGGCGGTGATCAGGAGCCCGAGCCAGAGCGGAAACGTGAACGACCAGAACAGGAACTTGAACGTCGTCTCGGCGGTGTTCTGGAAGATGAAGATGAGCAGCAGCGCCAGCAGGACGCCGCCGCCGATCAGGAAGCCGTTGCCGCCCGACTTCTGTGAGCCTGAGCTCTGTGTCATGTCGCGCCTCCTCGGAGTGCCTCGCTTGCCCCCGCGGACTCCCGGTGCAGTCGCGCGGCATACATCGTGACCGTCTTACCCGTGGGGTACGCCGCAGATGCCGCTGCTTCCTGCCCGGCGCGTGGACCCCGAAACGGCCGTGGGGTCTGTCCGGGCATACAATCGGGTGAGCGACTGCAAGGGGAGTCGAGGCAGCTCGCATCGCGACGGCGCGTGATGGGGGGGGCTATGGACCCTTGTCCTGACTGCGGGCTCATTTGTGCGGAGGGGACGTGGGCATGCCCCAGCTGTGGTTCGCCGCTCGCGCCGGCGGCGGACGGGGCGACCGAAGAGCGCAAAGTGGTCACGACGCTCTTCTGCGACCTTGTCGCTTTCACGGCGATGAGTGATGAGGCCGATCCCGAGGACGTGGACGCCACGCTACGGCACTATCACGCGGCCGTGTGTCGTGTGATCGAGGCCCACGGGGGTGTGGTCGAGAAATACATCGGCGACGCCGTGGTCGGAGTGTTCGGCGTTCCGTCCGTGCACGAGGACGACGCGGAGCGCGCCGTGCGCGCCTGTCTGCGCATAGTTCAAGCGCTTACTGGTATGACCCGCCCGGACGGTTCCGCTCTCGAGGCCCGGTGCGGCGTGGACACGGGAGAGGCTGTCGTGCGCCTCGACGTCGATCCGGCGTCCGGGTGTGGTTTCCTCGTAGGGGACGCCGTCAACACCGCTGCCAGACTGCAGGCGGCGGCGCCGCCGATGGGCGTCGCAGTCGGCGCGCGCTCCTACGAGCTCACCCGGCATGTCTTCGTGTACGAGGAGTTGTCACCTGTTGCCGCCAAAGGCAAGAAGGCTCCCCTTGCGGTGTGGCGGCCGGTCAGGCCCGTCGCGCGGACCGGCCTGCGCACGTCGATCCATCCAGGCGGGCCCTTTGTCGGGCGCCACGACGAACTGCATGCGCTTGAGGAGACGCTCGCCGCAGTCCGAGCCCTCGGCAGGCGTCGCTCCTGCCTGATCGTCGGCGAGCCCGGCATCGGGAAGAGCCGGCTGGTGCTGGAGTTCGCGCGGACGCTGGAGAGCGACCCGGAGTCCCTGGTATGGCGGCAGGGGCGCTGCCTTCCCTACGGGGAGGGAGTCGCACTCGCTCCGCTGGCCGAGATCTTCAGGGCGCACTGCGGGATCCTCGACAGCGACGATCCGCGGGCAATGGATCGGCGGATCGAGGCGGCGTTGCCGCCATCGGCGGATGCGGCGTGGCTGCGGCAGCGCCTGCGCGCGCTCCTGGGGCTGCCTGCCCCCGCTTCGCCCCGCGACGAGAACTTCTCGGGGTGGCGACGCATCCTGGATGGCCTCGCCACTTCACATCCCGCCGTGGTCGTCTTCGAGGACCTTCACTGGGGGCACGATGTGCTGCTGGACTTCATCGACTCGTTCGTGGTTGAGAGTGGCTCCAAGCCGCTGCTGCTCGTGGCGACCACCAGACCCGAACTGCTCGCCAGGCGACCGTCCCTGGCCGCGCCCGGCTCGGGCTGGTCGCGCAGCTTGCTGCAGCCGCTGACGCCGGCCGACATCGAGCGACTCGTCGCCAGGTCGCAGCGGGGGCCGTCTCATGAACGTGCCGCCGCCATCGCCGAGCTCTCCGGGGGAAACCCGCTCTTCGCCGAGACGTACGCCGGGCTGCTCGCCGACGGCGGCGTCCTTCCGGCCTCCGGCCCGACGGGAGTGGCCGGCGGGCAGAGCCCGCCCGCGCCGGACGCGATCCGCGCCGTGCTTGCCGCACGCCTGGATACGCTGCCGCGCGCGCACAAGACGGCACTCGCCGACGCCTCCGTGTTCGGTGAGGCCTTCTGGCTGGGCGGCGTGGAGGCGATGTCTCCACTGCCGGGCGCAGAGCTGGCGAGGATCTTCGCTGCGCTCGTCGATCGCCAGTTCGTACGTCCAGCCGCGACGTCCTCGCTCCAGGGAGAGGAGGAGTACCTCTTCTGGCACGCGCTGGCCCGCGACGTGGCGTACGGCCAGCAGACGAGGGCGGAGCGGGCACGCCGCCACGCCGCCGCCGCCGCGTGGTTGGAGGAGAAGGGGAGGGAGCGCCCCGAGGATCACGCGGGCGTCGTCGCCCACCACTACGCGACCGCGCACGACCTTGCGAAGGCAGCAGGTCGCCTCGAGCTCGCCGAAGCGCTCCGGCCGCTCGCCGCCCGCAGCCTGGAGTTCGCCGGCACGCATGCGCTCGCGGTCGACGTCCCCGCTGCCGAGCGCTACCTCGCTCGGGCGCTCGAGCTCATCGATCGGGCTGATGCGATGTACGGGCGGGCGCTCGCAGGTCGCGCTAGGGCCCTGCTCCGGACGGGACGGAATCACGAGGCCGAGTCTCTGATAGACGGCGCCGTGGCGTCCCTGCGCGCCGCCGGAGACCTCCGAGGCACAGCGTCGGCTCTCTGCGTCCAGAGCGATGTGGCGGCGGAGCTCGGCAAGCCGTACGTCCACTTCGTCGAGGAAGCCGGCCTTCTGCTTGCGGATGATGGGCCGTCGCCTGAGCTGACCCGGGTCCTGTCGAGGCTCTCGTGGGTGCCGCTGCAGCAACGCTCGGCCGGAGGCCCCGAGGAGGCGATCCGCCGGTCAGAGCGGACCATCGCGGCCTGCGGAGACCTTGATGTCCCGGAGGCCGTGGACGCCCTGGACTGCCGAGGGATGGCGCGCATCGACCTTGGCGACGTGGGCGGACTCGACGACCTGCAAGACGCCCTTGCGGCCGCGAGCCGGCTCGGTCTCGGTGAGGAACTTCTCGTTCTGCAGTTCAACACTGGTTCCGCGCTCCTTGCTCTGCGCGGCGTCGAGGCCTCGATGGCAATGTCCAGGAGCGGGATGGAGGCGGCCCGGCTTCGTGGGAGCTCAAGCTTTCTGCGCGCTCACCGCGCCGGACTCTTCGTTGGGCTTCGCCACGCCGGCGCGTGGAACGAGGCCCTCGCGGAGGCTCGCGACCTCGAACCGGAGCTCGACCGGGCGGACGACGTCTTCACGCACGTGCTGGTGCGATCCGTCCTGGCCGTCCTTCTGGTCGAGCGCGGTCAAGCCGGAGAGGCGTCGCCGTGGGTGGAGTGGCTGATCGAGAAGGGTCGCGAGAACGAGATCAGGTGGTGCAAGGTGCTCGCCCTGGCCGGCAGCGCCGTCGCGCTCCAGGCGCTCGGCCAGGGGCAGAGGGCCATGAAACTCCTGCGGGAGGTCGGCGCGCTGGAGCGCGGCGTGGTCGCAGCGATCGGGCAGGAGATCGTCCTGCCGGTGCTGCGGGACGTGCTTCACGAGGGCGACGTCGGGCTCGCACTGCGCCTGTGCTCCATCGAGCGGTTAGGCACTCCCTGGGATCATCATGTCGACACGACGGTGCGGGCGGCGCTGGCGGAAGCGCGTGGCGACCACGAGGCCGCCGCCGCCGGCTTCTCCGACGCCGCCGGTCGCTGGCGTGAGTGGGGCGTCCCAGCGGAGCAGGCGCACGCGCTGTTCGGCCTTGCGCGCTGCCTCACCATGCTCGGGAGAGCGCGGGAGGCGGCAGGGCCGCTCGCCGAAGCCAGAGATGTCTTCGCACGGCTCGAGGCCAGGCCCGCGCTGGCGGAGGCGGACGCCTGGTCGGCGCGGGGCACAGGGGTCTAACGTCCGCCGAGCAGCGGCAGCGTGACCGTGAAGGTCGCGCCGGCGCCCGGCGCGGTGTCGAGCCGGACGCCGCCGCCGTGGGCCTCCACGATGGCGGCGACGATCGCGAGGCCGAGGCCGGCGCCGCCGGTCTCGCGGGCACGCGAGGTGTCGGCGCGGTAGAAGGGCTCGAACACCTTGGCGGCGACGTCCGCCGCGAGCCCGGGGCCGTCGTCGGCGACGGCCAGCTCGGCGCGGCCGTCTTCGGCCCGCAGCGCCACCTGGACTCGCGCCTCTTCCGGCGTGTGGCGCAGCGCGTTGTCCAGCAGGTTGGCGACGACCTGGCGGAGCTGGTGGTCGTCGCCGAGGACGTCGACGGCCTCCGGGCTCTCGAGGGCGATGTCGCGCTCCGGCTTGGCGGCGCGCGCGTCGCTCACGGCGTCGGCCACGACGCGCGCGAGGTCCACCGGCAGCCTCTCCGGCTCGCGCCCCTCGCCGAGCCGCGCGAGCACCAGCAGCTCTTCGACCATCACGCCCATGCGCTTGCTCTCCTCTTCGATGCGGCGCATCGCCAGCTCGAGGTCCGCGGGGTCGTCCTTGGCGCGGTCGAACACCTCGGAGTAGCCGCGGATGCTGGTCAGCGGGGTGCGCAGCTCGTGCGAGGCATCGGCGAGGAAGCGCCGCAGCTTCTCCTCGGTGGCGGCGCGCTCCGCGAACGCCTCCTCGATGCGGCCGAGCATCGTGTTCAGGCTGAGGCCGAGCCGTCCGACCTCCGTCCGCGGCTCGGCCGGCTGCACGCGTCGCGCGAGGTCCCCGGCGGCGATGGCGTCCGCCGTGACGGCCATGGTCTCGAGCGGCCGCAGGTCGCGCTTGATCAGCCACCAGGCGGCGGCCGCCAGCGCGGCGAGCACCGCGAGCGAGACGACGACCTCGATGGTCAGCAGTCTCGTCAGCGTCTGCCGGGTCTCGTTGAGAGGGATGGCCACGACGAGCACGCGCCCGAGGTCGGGGACGTTCTCCACGAGCACCCGGAACCCGGGCGCCTGCCCTCCGGCTGTGGATCCGGCCGTGAACACTGTACCCCGGCGGTCGGTCGCGACCGGCAGGGGGTCGGGCAGGACGGGCGTGGGCAGTTCCTCCAGGCTGTAGCTGAACTGGATGGCGTTGAGGACGTCGCCGCCGGTGCTGCGGAGTTGTCCGTACGTGCCGGGCGGCAGATTGGCCTCTTCGCCCGGCCCGCCCGGCAGGCCACCCTGGCTGCCCGCCAGCGCCATGGCGGTGGGCACGCGCGCGTCCCTGAGCTGCGCGTCGACGCGCTCCAGCAGGAACCCGCGCAGCGAGAAGTACGTGATGAGGCCGGCCACGACCAGGCCGGCCGCGACGCAGCCCAGGACGGCCACCAGCAGACGGGTGCGCAGGCTCACGGTGTCGCCTTCAGTCCGTCCGCCGCTGGGTCCCTGCGGGCCGGCGGCCGCTCAATAGAGCTCCGTTGATCTCGTCCATCTTCGCCGATTAGTCCTTGGGCAGGCGCAGGCTGTAGCCGACGCCGCGCACGGTGTGGATGAGCGGCGCGCCCTCGGCGTCCACCTTGCGCCGCAAATAGCTGACGTAGGTCTCGACGATGTTGGCGTTGCCGCCGAAGTCGTAGTTCCACACGTGGTCAAGGATCTGGTCCTTGCTGAGCACGCGGCGCGCGTTGAGGAGCAGGTAGCGGAGCAGCTTGAACTCGGTGGCCGTGAGCTCGATCTCGCGGCCCGCGCGCCAGACCTC
>DASUMX010000183.1:0-5497 GCA_036277455.1 Thermoleophilia bacterium | reverse complement strand
AGGACCGGCCGGCGACCGACTTCGTAGACATCTCCGGCAAGTACATGAACGCGATCCCGCCCAGCGACGCGTCGCTCTTCGAGTCCGTCGCCACCGTCGTCCAGGAGGAGCCGCTCGAGGCCGTCGACCCGGAGACGCGCGGCCTGCTCGCGGCCGTCGGCATCCGCAAGGACGCGCCGTTCGCGCCCGACGCGCGGATGCAGGCGATCCTCGCCGAGGCCGCCGCGGTCGGCAACGCCACGGCGCGTGCCGTCCTCTTCAGTCCCCGGGACCCGGAGCTCCTCTACTATCCGGACGGCGCGTGGAAGATGGGGTACAAGGGCGACGGCACCGACTTCTCGCCGGGCGGGGTGCTCGACCTCGACGCGCGCACGTTCTACTTCAGCATCACGGACCAGATCAGCCCGGCGATGTGGGTGAAGATGGTGGGGAAGGCCTCGCAGTACGCCTGGGCCGACCACGATGCCGAGGGCCGGTACCTGGACGGCGGCAGGACGTACACACTCCACCTGCCGCCGGACATCCCCGTCAAGGACTTCTGGTCCCTCACCGTGTACGACCCGCAGACGCGGTCGATGCTGCAGACCGACCAGCGCTTCCCGATGGTCGGCAGCCAGCGGCCGGGCCTCCAGGCGAACGCCGACACCTCAGTGGACGTGTACTTCGGTCCGGAGCCGCCCGCCGGCAACGAGGCGAACTGGCTCCAGACCGTGCCCGGCAAGGGCTGGTTCCTGGTGCTTCGCCTCTACGGGCCGCTCGAGCCCTGGTTCGACAAGACCTGGCGGCCCGGCGAGATCGAGCTCGTCGAGGCGTGACGGAGGGCGGCGAGGTGGAGCCGGTGGCCTGAGTCAGACTGTCCCGCCACACTGTCCCCCGACTGTCCCTCGAGACATTGTGTGCCGCCTCGGCCTACCCGAGGATTCAAGCAGGCTGGGGCTGCATGCGGAGCACCCAGGAGCGGCTGAAGGGAGCATCGGGGATGAGCGACGGGACACAATCCAACGCAGAAGCCGGCGGGACGGTCTCCGTCACGTGGGAGAACTACCCGCGGGCCAACTGCCACGCCTCGTTCCGGGCCAACGTGGGCAGGGTCGGGGTCGGCAGGTTCTACCACGTGAGGGATCTCGCGCCCGTCGACGAGGGCCAGCTGGGCATCGGGGAGAACCGGGACACCCTCTACTCGCTGGGCGTCTTCGACCTGACGGAGCCGGTGACGATCACCAAGCCCGAGACCAGCGGACGGTACCAGTCGATGCTCGTCCAGAACGAAGACCAGTACCTCAAGCTGAGCACCACCGGGCCCGGCAGGTACACGATCACGCGGGAGCAGGCAGGCACGCGCTACATCGGCGTGAACTTCCGCACCTTCGTGGACCCGAACGACCCGGCCGATGTGAGAGAAGTCCAGGCGATCCAGGACGCGATCGTGGTGGAGCAGGCGTCTGCCGGTTCGTTCGAGATCCCCGACTGGGACTGGGAGTCATACCGGCGGATCGATGGGGCGTTCAGGGTGCTCTACTACACGATGGACGACTGGTCCAACGCGTTCGGCGACGTCGGCGAGGTCGACCCGGTGAAGTTCTACGTCGCCAGCGCCTCGGGGTGGACCGGGGTGCCCGAGCCGCACGAGGCGCTGATCCTCCAGGGTTCCCCGCCCCGGAACGACGGCACGACGCCACACACGCTCACCGTGCGCGATGTCCCCGTCGACGGGTTCTGGTCGGTCACGGTCTACGACCGCAACCTGAGCCTCAACAAGAACGACTACGACGCCTACATCGTCAACAGCGTCACGGCGAAGCCGAACGACGACGGCAGCATCACGATCCACTTCGGCGGCGATCCGGACCAGCCCAACTTCATCTACACGCCCGAGGGCTGGTGCTACCTCGTCCGGCTGTACGGGACACGCGAGGCCATCGCCGACGGGAGCTATCGGTTCCCCAAGCCGCAGCCCGTGGGGTGAGGCGGCTGCACCAGGCCCGCTCCTCACCCCACCAGCTCGACCCCCCCACCCGCCACGACTTGTCGAAGTACGGCTCGAGCGGGCTGTAGAGGCGCAGCATCACGTACCAGCTCCTGCCGGGCAGGGTCTGGATCCAGTTGCCGAGTGCCACGCCTCCGGCTGCCGGCGCGCGGGTAGCCCTGGGGCGTCGCGTGCATGGAGCGGGTCTGGCCGGCGTAGACCGTGAGGGACCAGAACCGGGCGGCGGGGATGTCCCTGGGCAGCGTCAGCCGGTACGTCCGGGCGCCGTCGAAGTACTTCTCTTCGGCGTCCACCATCGGAGAGCGCCGCCTCCCGGGTGTATGATGAAGGTAGTGCGGCGCGTGGAGGGCGCGCCGGCGGCGTCGGGGGTCGGCATGGGCGTTCGCAGGGGGACGGGTCTGCTGTTCCTGCTCTTCCTCGCGTGCTGTGCGCCGGCGGCGCTGGCGGCCGCTGCGCAGCCGGCGCGTGCCGCGAGCATCTCAGTCCAGGTGCGAGCCGCGGACACGCTGCTTCCCCTCACGGGCATCCGGGCGGACCTGTACCAGTCCATGCCGTGGGGCTGGGGCGGCGACTGGCGGTGCGGGTACAGCGACCCGGTCTCGGGAGGCGTGCGCTTCGACGGGCTCGCCGCCGGCACCTACGTCCTCGAGCTCCACGACCCGGCCTCGGCCTATGCGTCCTGCTGCTGGAGCGACGCCTTCACGAGGGCCGAGGCGACGAAGATCGTGCTCGCCAACGACACCGCCTACGCGGCCGACGTCGAGTTGCTGCCCGCCGGCCGCGTGGCCGGGGTGGTCACCGACGAGTACGGGACTCCTCTCGGCGGCATCAGTATCTGGGTCGGGATGGACGGGCAGGCCGGCACGGGGAGGACGGCCGCCGACGGCGGCTTCGACATCGGCGGCCTCCTGCCTGGCGCCGCCTGGAAGCTGTATTTCGAAGACACCGAGAACGAGGACTACGTCTACCAGTGGTGGGACGGCCAGCGCGTGTTCGAGGACGCGACGCCGCTCTCCGTCACCTCCGGCCAGACCACGACGGTCGCCGTGAAGATGCTCACGTCGGCGCACATCGACGGCACCATCACCACGCGCTTCGGCCTGCCCGCGCGCGACGTGGCCGCGCAGGCCTTCCGGCTCAGCGACACCGGTCGCTGGGTCGACTGGTCCGGGGAGTGTTGCCACGAAGACGGGTCCTTCCGGATCTTCCACCTCCCGGCCGGCACCTACATCGTCGCCTTCTGGGACACCGACCGCCCGAGCCACAAGCGCTACTACCCCGACACCGCGTTGCGCTCGGAGGCCAAGGCCTTCACGCTGGCCGCCGGCGAGACGATCGACCTGCACGAGGTCGTGTGGAACGACACGCAGCGACCCACGCCGGCCGCTCCCGACGCCGAGATCGTGGACCAGGACGAGATGGCGGACGTGCGCATGCGCGTCAACGATCCGCGTCCGTTCGGCCCCAGGGCCGACGTCACCATCAAGGTGAGGACGCGCGGAGGCAGGCTCATCAAGACGGTGGTGCTCCCGCGCCGCAGGGTGAACACCTGGCTCCACGGTCGCTTCCTGTGCGACCTCCCGCGCGGCCGGTACCGCTACAGCGTGCACGCGCGTGACTCCGGCGGGAACCGCGAGACGCGGCCGGCGGTCAACACGCTGCGCGTGCGCTGACGAGGCCGCGTCCGGCCGACGGTCGCCGGGCTCAAGCCGGTCCTCCCCCTACTACGCGCGGTCTACGGAGTCCCCTCGTGGGCCTCTAGCTCAGTTGGGAGAGTGTTGCTTCCAGTTCCAAACGCTTGCACTCCCCGCCGCCCGGGCGTAGACCGACCGCATGCGAGACTCCTGAGACGCGCCACGGCGCGAATGCCACCCTTTTCGGGTGATGTCGCGAAATCGGCCATCTCCTACGGTCTCGCAGACAGAGCCGCAAGGGGACAGGGGGAGTCATGAGCAGGAAGAGGAAACTCGCGCTCGTTTTCGTCGCTTTCGCCGTACTGGTCATCGCCGCGCCCGCTCTGGCGGCTGACCGGACTCCACAGGTTGTCGCCCGAGCTGAGGCTGGGGCGACGACATACTGGTACACGGGAACCGAGCAGATCTATCTGGTGCCGGCCGGGACGACCGCTGTGACGATCACAGCCGCAGGCGCCGTCGGCGGGGCCGATTGGCGCAACGCGAAGCCTGGCGGCGGACGTGCGGTGGTGACGGCCACCGTGCCCTTGCCGCTGGGCACGACCGTGCTCTACGTCGTGGTCGGCGGACCGGGTAGCGTTCCCGCGTCCGACCGAAGCGGCGCCCCGGGAGGCTTCAACGGCGGAGGCGCGAGCATCATATCTTGGGGCGGCTCAGGCGGCGGCGCCTCCGACGTGCGTACCCAGCCGATCAGTGTCGCGCTGACCGACACCGATTCGCGGCTCGTGGTCGCCGGCGGCGGCGGTGGCGCCGGCTCCGGCGAGGGCAGCGGCGGCACTGCAGGCAGCGCAGGCTTCAGCGCGGTCACCGGCGCGGGAGCCGGCGGCAGCGGCAGCGACGCGTCGGCCACAGAATCCGCAGCAGGGAACGGGGGCCTTGGCGGCACCATGGGCGCCACGGCGGGTGCCCTGGCCCCCAGCTCGACCGGCATCGCTGCCGAGGCCGGGCAACTTGGTGTTGGCGGAGCAGGCTCGGCGGGCTGGTACGACTTCTTCATGACCAACGTCTACGTGACCTTCGCGGGTGGCGGAGGCGGCGGCTACTTCGGCGGCGGTGGAGGGGGCGACGGCACCTACGGCGGAGGCGGCGGAGCGGGGTCCAGCTACTGGGTCGAGTCGGCCGTGGACACCTCGATGACCCGGAGCGCCGGTAACGCGTACGTCTCTATCTCGCCGCCGTCAGCGCTGCCCGTGATCACGGGCTTCAGCCCCGCCTCGGGTACGGTGGGCACCTCGGTGACCCTGACCGGCACGGGCTTCACAGGCGCCACGTCGGTCAAATTCGGCGGCACAGCCGCGACGAGCTTCAGCGTGGTCGGCGATACCCAGATCACGACTGCGGTGCCCGCCGGCGCGACCAGCGGCACGATCAGCGTGACCGCTCCTGGAGGCACCGCGACCAGCGCAGGGGCCTTCACCGTCGCCTCTCCACGGCCCGTGGTGACCAGGCTGTCGCCTACCGCAGGCAAGCGCGGCGTCACCGTGACGATCACCGGCAGAGCCTTCGGCTCCAAAAGTCGCACGAGTTGGGTGAAGTTCGGAACGGTGAAGTGCGGCACCTACGTCTCATGGAGCAACACGCGCATCAAGGTCAGGGTGCCGGTGAGGGCTGCTTTCGGGAAGCGCTCCGTGCGCGTGACGACCGCCGGCGGGACGAGCAACGCCAAGACATTCACGGTGAAGCGCTAACCGGCGGAATGCACTGCAGACGAGTTGAGCGCCGGCGCCGCGGACGTGCGCAAAACCGCCGAGGGTCACAGGCGTGCGGCGCTGACTGCTTGACGGTCCGGATGTAGAGAGGAGGTCATCGCGCTGTC
>DASUMX010000182.1:0-23432 GCA_036277455.1 Thermoleophilia bacterium | reverse complement strand
GGGCGCCGCGCCGGCCAGTCTGGCGCCGCATGCCTGCCAGTCGATGCTCGCGACCCGGTCCGCGACGACGACTCCGCACACGGCAAGTCCAGGCGGCAACAGGACCTCGAAGGGGTAGCCCTTGGGCTCGCTGGCGATCGGACACACGAGGGCGAGCCCCACCCTGGCGCTGTACGCGGCCGGCGACAGCACGAGGGCCGGCCGCCGCCGTTGCGTCGCGTCCCGGACCCACACGATGTCGCCGCACGCCGGCGTCCAGGGCCGCCAGTACTTCATCTCTCGCCGGTCTCCAGCCCGCCCGCGGGGCGCCAGTCGAGGTCCGTGTGCTTGTTCTGCTGCGTCACTTCCGCGAGCAGTTCCTCCAGGGTCGGGGCCGAGCGCAGCAGCTCGATCACGATCCTGCCCTGGTCCTGCCGCAGCGCGACCGCGGACTGGTCATGGAGCCCGAGCTCCCGCGCGAGGGACATGGGGATCCTGACCGCCAGGCTGTTCCCCCACCGCTGGACCTTCGCCTTCATCATGTGCTCCTCAGTGCCTGCCCTTCCACTCCGCCGGCTCCCGGTGGCCTCATCCGGTTCCCGGCCTCTGAACGCGTCTCTACAATGTCTCTACAAGACAGGCAGGGCTCGGCGTCTTCTCCGATTTCGTCTCTACAACGTCTCTACGAGAAGAGAGCGCCCTGACAGGGTCCCTGACAAGCCCCCGGCGGCCGGCCCCAGGTTGGCATTCGCGACGCCGCGGACGTTGGAGCACGGGCGCCGCCTCGGTAGTATCCGGGCATGACGAACGGCGACGAGCGCATCCCGGCAGCCGGCGATGTCCCGCCCCGCCTCGGCCGGCTCGACGCGCTGGACGAGCGGCCGGTCAATCTGGACGGCTTCGCCCAGCGCGACGACGAGGCGGGGCTCGTCGCGTTCGCCTCGGCGAACGATCCCGAGCCCTCCGTCGCCCTCGACGCGGACGGTCGCGTCGTCGAGCTCGACGGTCGGGCGGCCGCGGACTACGACCTCATCGACGCCTTCATCGCCGCGCGCGGCCTCGACCCCGTGGTCGCGATGGAGGCGAACGCCGTCGATGACATCGCCTTCGCACGCCTGATCGTCGACCCCGGCACCCCGCGCGCGGAGGTCGTCCGCCTCGCCGCCGGCGCCACGCCCGAGAAGCTCGCTCGCGTCGTCGCGCTGCTGCAGCCGGTCGAGCTCCAGATGGCGGTCGCCAAGATGCGCGTGCGCCGTACGCCCAGCAACCAGGCGCACGTCACCAACCGGCTCGACGACCCGCTGCTGCTGGCCGCCGACGCGGCCACCGCGGTCGCCTACGGCTTCCGCGAGGTCGAGACGACCGTGCCCGTCAACGCCGACGCGCCCTCCAACGCGCTCGCCGTTCTCATCGGCTCGCAGGTAGGGGCCTGCGGCGCGCTCACGCAATGCTCCATCGAGGAGGCCCTCGAGCTCGAGCTCGGCCTCAGGGGACTCACCACCTACGCCGAGACCGTCAGCCTCTACGGCACCGAGAAGGCCTTCATCGACGGCGACGACACGCCGTGGTCCAAGGCGTTCCTGTGTTCCGCCTACGCCTCCCGCGGGCTCAAGATGCGAGTGACCAGCGGCGGCGGCGCGGAGGCCCTCATGGGCGCCGCCGAGGGCCGCTCCATGTTCAGCCTCGAGTCGCGCTGCGTCGCGCTCGCCCGCGCCATGGGCGCCCAGGGCGTGCAGAACGGCGGCATCGACGGCGCCAGCGTCGTCGGCTGCGTCCCCGACGGCATGCGCGAGCTGCTCGCCGAGAACCTCCTCGTCATGCTCAGGGACCTCGAGTCGTGCTCCGGCAACGACGCGCTGGTCAGCGAGTCCGACATGCGCCGCACCGCCCACACCGTCCCGCTGTTCCTCGCCGGCTCGGACTTCCTCTTCAGCGGCTTCGGCTCCATCCCGCGCTACGACAACATGTTCGGCCCGAGCAACTTCAATGCCGAGGACCTGGATGACTACCTCGTGCTGCAGCGCGACTGGGGCGTGGACGGCGGGCTGCGGCCGGTGACGGAACAGCGCATGAGGGAGGTGCGCGAACGCGCGGCGAAGGCGTGCCTGGCGGTGTACCGCGAGTTGGGGCTGATCGCGCCGGGCGATGAGCCGACGGCGGGCTTCACCGACGACCACGTGGGCGAGGTCGTCGTCGCCGCGGGCTCCAAGGACGTCACGCCGCCAGACCCGCAGGCGATCCTGGCGGCGTCCGACGCGATCATGGAGCGGCAGATCGGCATCCTCGACGTCGTCCGGGCGCTCTTCGCTACCGGGTTCGAGGAGGAGGCGCGGCGGGTCCTGGCCATGGGCCGCGCCCGCGTCGCCGGCGACTACCTGCAGACGGCGGCGATCTTCGACGAGCAGATGGACTGCCTCTCCAAGGTCACCGACCCCAACGACTACCGGGGTCCCGGCACCGGCTACGAGGTGCCGGCGGCGCGCCGCGAGGAGATCGCCGCCATCCGCCAGCAGCGCTCACGCGCCGACCTGCTGGCGCGCCACGCGGCCGGCGCGCCGCCGGCCACGGCCGGCCCACAGCCGTTCCGCCTGGTCGAGCGCGGTCCAGCCCAGGTGGGCGCCGACCCGCGCGAGGTCTGCATCGGCGTCTCCCCCGCGTTCGCGACCAAGCTCTGGCTCACGATGTCCGGCCTGCCGGTGGGCGAGGCGCTGGCCGAGGTCATGGCCGGCATCGCCGCCGAGGGCTGCACTCCCCGCGTCGTGCGCGTCTCCTCCACCGTCGACCTCGGGGTGATCGGGCTGACCGCCGCCGAGCTCGCCGGCTCCGGCGTCGGCGTCGGTCTGCAGGCAAAGGGTACGGCGCTGATCCACCGCAAGGACCAGGCGCCGCTGGCGTGCCTGGAGCTGCTCTCGATCGCGCCGCTGCTCACCGCGGCGATGTATCGCGAGCTGGGCGCGAACGCCGGCCGCCACGCAAAGGGTCTGCGGCCGGCGCCCGTCCGCAACCCCTACACCGACCAGGCGATCGAGGCGCGCTACCACGCCGAGGTGGTCTCCCTGATCGCCGTGGAACGCGGCGAGTCGGTGCCCGGCGCGCCGCCCGTGGACCTGGAGACGCGCCGGTGACGCCCGGCGTCGCGCGCACGCCCCGCGCCCTCAGCGGCCGTCCAGTCGAGGAGATCACCCTCGAGGCCGCCGTCCGCGGCGACCTCTCCCCCGCCGACCTGCGCGTCCACCCCGACGTGCTGCGCCACCAGGCCGCGGTCGCTGAGGAACACGGCAACCCGCAGCTGGGCGAGAACCTGCGCCGCGCCGCAGAGCTCACGGCGCTGCCCGACGCCGAGGTGCTGGCGGTGTACGAGGCGCTGCGCCCCGGGCGTTCGACGTTCGCCGGGCTCGAGGCCATCGCCGCGCGGCTCGAGACCGCGGACGCACCCCTGTGCGCAGCCCTGGTGCGGGAAGCCGCGGAGGTCTGCGCCCGCCGCGGCCTGCTCGCCGGCTAGCGTCCCTCGCCGACTCGCACGGCGAACCTTGATGCGCCAGGTTCAACGCCGCCGGGTTCTTCTCGGGCCCGGCTGGCCCCCCGGCACCCGCAGTTGCTACTCTTTCTCGGGCGACGCCGGCGGCGCATCCAGGAAGGCCCCCGGCGCCGGCTGGCCGGCCGGAGGGGCGTCGGAGGTGGTCCGCGGGCCACGCCGGCGGGTCAGCCGCCGGGCGTTCTCGCGCACGCGGGTCGTCGCCCGGCGCGCCCGGCCGGCGGCGTCCCGCGCCTCGCGGGCACGCCGCGCCTGCTCGCCGGCCATCGACCTGGCCTTGGCCGTCGCCTCGGCGGAGATCCGCCGCATGTCGTCCTTCGACACCAGGCCGGTGGCGTACCACAGCTCCGCCGCCCGCCCGGTGATGTACGTCCCGGCGAAGGCGACCGCGGTCTTGGGCAGGATCCCGTAGCCGGGCACGAGGCCTACCAGTCCCCCGGCGACCTGACGCCAGACGACCGCGGCGCCGATCACCGGGGTGATCTCCATCATGCGCCGCTGGAACTCGGGCGGCGCACCGAATGCGAGCGCGAGCCGATAGACCATCAGCGCCTGGTTCTTGGTGAGCACCACGGTGTCGGCGGCGGTGATGGGCACGCCCAGGAATGGCACGAGCGACGGCACGCCGGAGGCGAGGGCGAAGGCTCCATTGGAGAGGGACACCTCAGCGGTCAACCGCCGCGCGTACTGGAGCCGCAGACCCGGCAGGCGGCGCGCGGCCGCCAGCTGCCGCTGCGGCGGCAGGGCTTCGAGGACCGCGGCGGCGAGCCGGTCCGGGGAGCCGGCGGCTTCGGGCCGGACGACGAGGGTCTTGCCCTCGTCGAGCCGCCGCAGCCAACTCCTGGACGGAGCCGCCGGCTCGCCCACGAGCACCAGCAGCCGGCGTCGCGGTGAGAGCGACTCGAGGCGCTCCAGCCCGGCGACCTCGCCGGGACTGAGAGAGACGTCGGCGCGCAGCGCGACGAGCAGCAGGTCCGCCTCCCTGATCAGGCGCTCGCGCGCGTGCACCTGATCGAGAGGGACCAGCCCGAGGGCGGTGAACGGCGAGGGATAGCGGTCGGGTCCCTCCAGCAGCAGGCCGCGAAGGTACTCCAGCGCCTCACGGTCGCCCGCGCACGCGACGGTCAGGTCGTGCTCCGCCTCCCGGCGGATGGCGAGGACGTCCACCTCGCGGATCGTCTTCCAGATGCTGCCGAAGTCGCTCCAGCGGGGACTCGCCATTGGCCACCTCTTCGTCGCGTGGTGTCGGGAGGCGCGGCTAGCTCGTCAGCCCGAGCCGCGCCCGGTGCAGCGCCGCATCCTCCGCGCCGAAGCAGCAGAAGGTGACGGCGCGGGGCAGTGCGTGCGCCGCGAGCCACGCGGCCACGGCGCGCACGGCCGCGTCGCACGCCTCGGCCTTGGGGTACCCGTAGACGCCGGTCGAGATACCGGGGAAGGCGACGGTCTCGAGTCCCGCCTCGCATGCCAGCCGCAGCGACTCCGTGTAGCACGAACGCAGCAGGCGCTCAGCCTCGGCCGGGTCGTGCTGCCGGTAGACGGGCCCGACGGTGTGGATCACGTGCCGCGCCGGGAGGTCGTAGCCTCGGGTGATGCGCGCCTCACCCGTCGCGCAGCCTCCGAGGCCGCGACACTCGGCCAGCAGGCCCGGCCCGGCGGCACGGTGGATGGCGCCGTCCACACCGCCCCCTCCGAGCAGGGAACTGTTGGCGGCGTTCACGATCGCGTCGACGTCGAGGCGGGTGATGTCCCCCTCGACGACCAGCATACGGTCCGCGAGAGTCATGTCCGGCGGGTGCGCATCCATGGTCTGAGAGTACCAGACGGGAACGCCGCAGCCCCCGGTTGCTGCCGCGGCCGCGTCTCACCATTGCCTGCCCCCACGGTCAGATTTCGACGGCGGCCCCTTGGGTATCTCGACGTCCGCGCCCCAACGCTTGCCGATGAAAGGAAGGTCACAGTGAGCCTCGAGATGCACCCGTGCCCCCATTGCCCGGCCGAGTTCGATTCACTCAAGTCCCTCGAGCACCACATCAAGGCGAGTCACCACGAGGATCTGCCCGACGAGAAGTTCCGTTGCTCCACGTGCGACGACGCGTTCATGAAGCAGGTGGAGTGGCTCTGAGCCGGGGACCGCGCCGCCGCCGGTCTCGTCCGGCCGGCGCGCTATGCTGCCTCCATGACGACTCCCCGGATCGAGCGCGTGGCGCCGTGGGTCGCACGCGCGCCGGACGTACCCGCGTGGTGGTTCCGGCGTGCGTCGCGGCTCCACGGCGAGAACCACACGCGGCGCGTACACGTGCACGCGCAGCGCCTGCTCGAGCGCCTGCGCTGGGACGAGGCTGATGCGCGGCTCGTCCTTCGGGCCGCTCTCTGGCACGACATCGGCCGCGAGACCGACGGCGTGGAACCTCCGCACGGGGCCCGCGGCGCCGCTCGCGCCGACGAGCTCGGGCTCACCGCCGGCCTCGCTCCGGACGACGCCGCCCTGGTCCGCTTCGCCATCACCCGGCACTCGCTACCGGACGGGGGCGCCGCGGCACAAGCGGCCGAGCTCGCCGTGGCCGAAGACCCGGCGCGCTGCCCGGCACGGCCGGAGCGCGCCCTCCGCATCCTCTGGCTGCTCAAGGACGCCGACGCGCTCGACCGCGTCCGTCTCGGCTTCGGCGAGCGCGCCGACCCGCGGCAGTTGCGGCACCCGGAGGCGATCGACCAGATCGGGTTCGCCGATCGGCTGTACGCGGCGCTGAAGTAGAGACGCCCGGCGCCGCCCGGGGCGCGTCAACGTCCACCCTCGTCACCCTCGTCCTCTCGGGCGAGGCCTGCTACCGTCCTCGCCCATGTACCTCGATGCCGACCGCCCCGCGCCGCCCCTCGCCACACGCGACGCAGCCGCAGCGGCATGCGCCGACGGTGACCGCAGCGGGCCGCGCCTGCTGTTCTTCGACGTCCCGAGCCGCCGCGACCTCGCGCAGCGAGCTGCGGCGGCCGCCCCAGGCGCGCGCTTCGCCTCACGGCGCGCGTGGACCGAGGATCCCGGCGAGCCCCGTCGCCCCCTCCTGGGCGGCGAGGTCCCGGTCGGACTCTGGTACTGGAAGGGGTCGCGCGACGAGTTCGAGGCGCAGGCGACGGAGATCCTTCTGCGCCTCGTCCACCCTCTCGTCGCCCGCGGCCTCCCGTTCTGCCTCGGTCTCCCGTTCGCGGAGGACGTGCTCGAGCCGCGCCGTCTCGCCGTCGGCGATGCCGCGCGGCTCGACCTGGAGGACATCGGCCGGCTCCTGCGGGCGGCGACGGCCGGGCGCGGAGACCCTCCTGCCCGCGCCGCTGCCGGGTCTTCAGAGCCGGCCGTCGTCGGCCTTCCCGCCGCCGGCCTGCCCACCGCCCCGCTCCCCACCCGCGACGGCCGCCCCTCGAGCGGCCCCGACGCGGTCCAGCTCGACGCGGCGCAGCGGGCCGCCGTCGAGCACGCCCGCGGGCCGGCCCGCGTCCTCGCGCCCGCGGGCTCGGGCAAGACCAAGACGCTCATCAGCCGCGTCGTCGAGCTCGTGGACCGCGGCGCGGACCCGTCCGGGATCCTCATGCTCGCCTTCAACCGCAAGGCCGCGGAGCAGCTCGAGGAGCGGCTGGCGGCGCTCGGCATCGCGAGCACGCGCCGCCTCGGGTCGCCGCTGGAGGAGGCGTCGCCCTCGCGCCGCCCGCGCCGCCGCGGCGGACCGCCCGGCCACCCCGGCCGCCCGTCCGGCGTCCACTGTGCCACCTTCAACGCCTTCGGTTACCGCTACCAGCGCGAGGTGCTGCGCGCGCGTTTCTCGCTCGACCACGACGGCCGCTCGCTCCGCGCCCTCATGGCGCGCGCCATGGAGTCCGCCGGCGTCTCCCTGCGGGAGCTCAAGCCGCGCCGCGGCAGCGACCCGGTCGGCGCCTTCATGCAGGGCCTCACGCGCGTGCGCGCGGCGCTCGAGCCCCCGGCCGGCGTCGAGGTCCGCATCGAGTCCCTCGGCGACACGCCGCTGCTGGACCTGCCCTTCGCCCCCATCCACGCGCAGTACGCCCGTGCGCAGGCCGCTACCGGGCTCCAGTCGTTCGACGACCAGATCTACTTCGCGGTCGCGGACATGCTCGCCGAGCCGAGCCACCGCGCGTTCATCCAGGCGCGCTTCGACCACGTCCTGGTCGACGAGTTCCAGGACCTGAACGGCGCGCAGCTCGCGCTGGTGGACGTGCTCTCCCGCCCGCACCGGCGGCTGTTCGTGGTCGGCGACGACGACCAGCTCATCTACGGCTGGCGGCAGGCCGACCCGCGCGGCATCCTCGAGTTCCACCGCCGGATGCCGCCCAGGCCCTGGTCGGCCACGTACACGCTGTGCACCAACTACCGCTGCTCGCGTGCGGTCGTGGAGACCGGCGCTCGCCTGGTCGCGCGCAACCTCGTCCGCGAGGCCAAGGACATCCGCCCTCGAGAGGGAGCGCAGGACGGCGCCGTCCGCTTCTTCGGCGCGGCCTCCTGGCCGGAGCGCGCTGCGACGATCTGCGCGTTCCTGCACGCCGAGAAGCAGCGGCTCGGCTGCGACTGGCGCGACCTCGCCGTGCTCTGCCGTTACCGCTCGCAGCAGCTCCTGGTCGCGCTCGCGCTCGACGCCGGCGACGTGCCGCGGACACCGGCGCTCGGCTGCACGCTGTTCACGCACCCGGCGGCCACCCTCCTGCGCGCGTACCTGGACCTGGTGCGCGCTCCGGACGAGCTGCCGGGACCGGCACTCGCCGGGCTGCTCAACCGGCCGAACCGCTACCTGAGCGCCGCGGTCGTGGAGGCCATCGGCGCGGCCTCGCGGCCGTGGGCGAGGCTGCGAGCGATCGGAGCCCAGGAGCCTCCGGCCGGGCCGCGCCCGCTCTCCGCCCTCGTCGAGCTCGTCGACCGCCTCGGCCCGGAGCTCGCGACGGCCGAGGTCCTCACCTCCGAGGACCTCGTCTGGACGGTCGTCGAGGCATTCACGCTCGACGACCTCTGGGCCGCGGAGGCCGATGCCGCCGCGGCCGGCGACGGCGCGGGCTCCGACGGCGCCGGCCCACTGGAGGTCTTCGACTCGGCCTTGCTCCTCGCCGAGACCTACCCGGACCCGGGCGAGTACCTGCGCACGTGGGACCGCCTGCGCGCCGACGAGGAGGCACACGCCGGCCTGGCCGACGACACACTCGCGCGCGAGGAGTCCGAGGAGGACCGCGTGGTCATCGGCACCATCCACGCCGCCAAGGGCAGGGAGTACGACTCGATCGTCATCCCCGACTACGACTGCGACGTGTCCCGCTGGAGCGCTTCCGAGGTGGAGGAGGAGCGCCGCGTCGTGTACGTGGGCGTCACGCGGGCTCGCGACGCGGCGCTGTTCACGGTCGACAGCACCTCGGGCTTCGTCCACCAGTTCCTGCGGGAGCTGGTGGAGGCGCCGGACCCCGGCGAGCACGAGGCGCTGAGCGCCTGGCTCGCCGAAGAGCCCGGCGCCGAGCTGCGCGAGCTCATCGCCGGCCGGCTCGCCGAGATCGAGGTGCTGTTCCCGGAGCTCGTGCCGCAGGAGGAGGACGCGGCGCCGGGAGCGGCCGGCCCTTCGCCGCCGTGAGCCCGCCTTACCGCGACCAGAAGCGCATGGACGGCTCCGGCGGCGCCACGAAGTGCTTCGCCGTCGGCTCGGCGCCCGGACGCAGGTACTGGCGCACGTCCTCCTGCAGTTCCAGGTCGGTCACCGTGCGCCGTTGGTGCTGGCGCAGGTGCTCCTGCCAGCTGGGCAGCACGAAGGTCTCGATGAAGCGGCGCGGCTTGTCCGCGTCGCGGTAGACCGACCAGTCGGTCGCCCCCGTACGACGCCGCACCCGGCCTACCAGGCGCAGGGCGCGGAGAAAGTCGTCCTCGGCGTCCTCCCGCACTTCGTAGGCCACCACCACCAGGGCCGGGCTGTCGGCGTCCTGGCCTGCGACCAGCCGCGCCTCCGGGGCGGCCATCGGCGCCGGGCGCAGGTCCACATCCGCGATCCGGTCGAACCGCCAGCGCCACGCCAGCCCGACGGTGACCACGATCGCCAGCGCACCCCAGGCGTAGGCCGCGGGGGCCCCGGTACCGTTGGCCAGCTTGCCCCACAGAGCGCTGCCGAGCGCGATGCCGGCGGAGATCGCCGTGAGGTAGAGCGCGAGCCCCCGGGCACGCACCCAGCCGGGCAGCACCTCCTGCGAGGCGACGTTGAGCGTCGAGAGGCAGCACAGCCACCCGGTGCCGATCACGAACGACGCGACCACCGCCGGCGTGGGCGCGCGCAGCAGCGCCAGCGTCACCAGCCCGGCCGCGACCAGCGCGCTGCCCACCGCGAACACGCCGTCGGCGCTGAGCCGCTCACGCAGTGACGGGACGACGGCCGTGGTCAGTACCGCCCCGAGTCCCATCGCGGCGAACAGGATGCCGAGACCGCCGGATCCCCAGCCGAGCTCCTCGCTGGCGTACACCGGGAGCAGCGACATGAAGCCCGAGCTGGCGACCCCGAAGGCGAACGAGCGCACCAGTACGCCGTGCAGGATGTGCGAGAACATCGCGTAGCGGATGCCGGCACGGACCGCCCCGGCAAAGCGCTCGGGCGGTCCGACCTGCTCCTCGACCGGGCGCTTCCAGCGCCACAGCACGGCGAGCACGAACGCGAACGACGCGGCATTGAGCGCGAACACCAGCCACGGCCCCGCCGCGACGATCAGCAGGCCGCCGACGGCCGGGCCGATGGCCCGGCCGAGGTTGATGTTGGCGCCGCCCAGCGTGACCGCCTGCTTGAGCTCCTGGGGCGGCACGATCTCGGGCTGGATCGCCTGCCAGGCGGGGGCGTTCAGCGTGGCTCCGACGCCGAGCGCGAAGGTCAGCACCAGCAGCCAGAACGGGGTCACCAGGCCGAGCCCCGAGAGCACGGCCAGGGCGCCGGCGGCGCACAGCATGATCATCTGCGTCACGAGCAGGAGCCGGCGCCGCTCGATGAGGTCGGCGGCGGCGCCGGCCAGCACGCCGAGCACCACCACCGGCAGATACGTCGCCGTCTGCACCAGGGCCACGACGGCCGGCGACGCATCCAGTTCCACCATCAGCCACGCGGCGCCGACGGCCTGCATCCAGGTGCCGATGTTCGACACGAGCAGGGCGATCCAGAGATAGCGGTAGACGCGGTACCGAAGCGGCGACCAGGCGGACATGGCCTCCAGCCTACCCCAGGCACAGCGGCGAGGAGCGGCCGGATGCCGGCATCCGGCCCCTCGGGCCACCGTTGTCCGGGGAGCATACTGTGAGCACAGTACTCGCGCGACTGGACTCGGAGACTGGAGCAGGACTCCCAGTTCCGGATCAGCCTCGTTCAGTTCAGCGCGGACCAGAAGGCGGCGGCCCGGCGCGAGCGATCGAGCGCGGACCAGTAGCGGGCCGCGAGGCCGCGGCGGCGCATCTCGGCCTCGACGGGCTCGAGCAGGGTCGCACGCATGCCGATGCATGCCGGCCCGGTGGCGTGGAAGACCCGGCGCATCGCGCAGAGGTGGGCCTGTCGCAACTGCGCCTCGTCGAGACCGCGGAGACTGGGAAGTCCCTGGCGCGGCGGGGGGACGTCGTCCTCTCGTCCCGGCCCCTCACCCCACGCGGCGGACGGCGCGCACGCCGGATCAGGGCCGACCACCGGCCAGCCGTCCGGCTCCAGGCCGCGGCGACGCAGCTCTTCGTCGAGAGGCTTCAGGGCGCGAGCGAGGACCGAGCCTCGCTCGGCCCCCTGGGCCACGAACGCCTCGTTCACCGCGTGCCTGCACGCCCTGCGCAGATCATCGTCCGGGACGTCGGCGAGATCCGGCAGCCTCACCCACGCCATCGGCACGCCCTGTACCTGTTCGAACTCCACCGCGATGCCCGGCCGCAGGTCGGTGGTGACCCTCATCACCCCTCCCTCGCCTGCCGGCGCTTCTTCTCGATGATCACGTTGCTCA
Source organism: Thermoleophilia bacterium (assembly GCA_036277455.1). Classification (GTDB taxonomy): domain Bacteria; phylum Actinomycetota; class Thermoleophilia; order UBA2241; family UBA2241; genus CAIXSE01. The sequence goes on along the minus strand of DASUMX010000182.1, from coordinate 11,938 downwards.
TGAACGTGGTGGACGGCTTGGCCGACTCCACGTCGGCCACGCTGAGGTCGGCCACGTCCTGACACATCTCCTGGCCCATCGGCACGCCCTTCTCGGCGAAGTAGGCGCCGGCAGGGGCCGCGTGACGCGCGCTGCGCTCCTCCGTGCGCTGCAGGTAGTAGTGGCTGATCATGTGGAACACGTCGCCCTCGCCCCAGCGGAACCACACCGCGACCGGACGCTCGCCGTAGCGCTCGCCGAGCTCGCGGCTGGTGATGAGCACCTCGACCCGCGCCTCGTCGACCACGCTGATGGGGTACGACGAGGCCTCGAGCCACCACTGCGGGTCGTCCTGGCCGTCGAGCACGCCCTGCAGGTAGATGTTGTCGCCGTCGAGCACCTCGATGCGCACCACGTCGTCCCGCGTCGGCGCCGTGTCGAAGGCCAGCACACCGGGGAACGCCGGCTCGATCACGTGCTTGAGCGCCCAGTCGGTGGTGAACAGGCTGCCGCCGGCCTCGACGAAGGCGCGGACGCGGCGGACCGCCGCCGGCGCGATCTGGCCCGGGCAGTTGACGATGAGCAGCTGCTCGGGGCGCAGCGCCAGCTGATCGAGCTCGTGCGGCTGCACCACCAGGTGCGGCACGTCGAGCGCGCCGAGTACCGACTCGACGTGGTCGTAGATGCCGGCGACCACGATCACGTCGCTGCTCTCGACCTGCTCGAGGATGACGGCGCGCTCGGGATCGTCACGCCTGAGCTGCTCGCGGGTGATGTGGGCGGCCGCCTTGTAGGCGCGCTGACGGGTGTCTTCTGTCATGGTCTCCTCCTTCAGTGGGCCTGGCGCCTGCGGGCGCGCTCGCGTGCGTCGGCGATGCGCCAGTCCGGGCGCGGCCGGCTCGCGCCACGCGGGTCTCCGCCGGAGCCGCCGTCATCCGAGGCCCCGCGTACGCCGCCGACATCGAAGAACGCGGCGTGCACCGCGTGTCCGCGGTAGGTGAGGGCGGAGCCGAGCACGCCGCCGCCTTCGTAGCGCACGTCCCAGCCGAGGCCCGGGCTCTTGTACCGGCTCCCGGGCAGGTCGGCGATGCGCTCCAGAAAGGCGTCGGCGACGGCCCTGTCGCCCGGCTCGCCGTCACGCACCAGCGCCTCGAACGCGTAGCTGCGCAGCAACTTGTCGTGCAGCTCGGCGTACTGCGGCGCCCGCGAGACGAGGTCGAGGCCGACCACGCGGGCGCCGTGCAGCACCAGCATGCCCTGCTGGCCGTCCTGCAGCGGGAAGGCAGCCAGCACGGCGTCGAGGTCTCCCTTGCGCATCTGGTAGGCGTCGCGCATGGCGCCCGTCGGCGAGGTGGTGGCGTGCCGGCCGTGCAGCTCGCCGACCTCGTGCCACACCCGGCCCTGATCCGACCTGTGACCGGCGCCCGCCACCAGCGAAGCGTTGATGCTCTCCTTCATCGCGTAGCGCACCTGACGGTCGGCCACGATCTCGCTCTCCTCGAACTCACGCGACGCGTAGGACCAGCGCCCCTGCTCGGTGCAGCTGACCGGGACGACCAGGCTGCTGTGCCCGCCTATGAGGATGGTCGTGTTGAGGACGCGGTTCTGCTTGGCGCCGCGCAGCTCCTCGCCGTCGAGCACGAGGACGCGCTCGTCCCCCTTGTTGACGACGCGCAGCTCCGGCACCGAGCCGCCATCGCTCACCTCGGTGACCGTCGCCTGCTGCCGGCCGATGGCCTCACGCAGGGTGATGTAGCCGGGGCCGTCGCCGGGGCCGAGCCGCAGCGGGAACACCGCCAGCGGCCCGTGGGCCTGACGCTCCCCCAGTCGCAGCGCCTCCACCAGGGCGGCGCCACCGGGCACCTCGTTGTTCTTCGTCACGACACACCTCCGTCTCCGTGGCCGCCCGCCGGCCCGGCCCGGCCGACGAGCGGCGCCCTCCTGATGGACTACGATGCCTCAGCGGCATCACAGTCTTCGGTAAAGTACCATATGATGATGACAATAGCACATCATCCTGAAGACCTGTCACGTTCGCTCGATGCAGGAAACGGGGCATGTCTTCACGTAGACTGATGCAGAGTGTAGAAGGAGGAGGTGACGGAAACGATGCGCGACGAACATCAGACGAGCATCGGCGCGCTGATCGCGAGCCTGCGCGAGCAGCAGGGATGGAGCCAGCGCGCCCTGGCGAAGTGGGTCGGCATCGACCAGTCCGCCGTGAGCCGCATCGAGGCGGGCCGGCGACGCCTCTCCGCGGATGAGCTGCAGCGTTTCGCGGACGCGCTGCACGTCTCGGCCGACGAGCTCCTCGGAGCCGCGCCGGCGATCCACTCCCTCGTGACCGACGACGCGGCCGCGTCGGCAGCCGGGCCGCCTTCCTCGGCGCGCGCACACCTGATGCACGCCTCGCAGGCGGCGCCCGAACACGCGGCCCTCGAGCGCGTGGTCCGGCCGGCTCCCCGTCATGCCTTCCGCTCCTACGTCTCAGGCCCCGACGCTCCGTTCGGTCGTCCTGGTCTCGCCGGACTGCCCGGCGAAGTGGCCGGGGTGGCGCGCGACTGGTTCGCCCTGCACGAGCTGGCCAAGGATCCCGAGCCGGCGCAGCGCTGGAGCACCGGACACTCGGCGGAGGGCAAGCCCGGGCGCGTCGCGCACAGCGCCGCCTCCCCGCGCGGGGGAGCACCGGACGCCGACGTGCTCTACGACCGCGTCGCCCGCTTCTGGCGCAGTGAGCTGCACGTCGACCCCGACGACGGGCCGCTCCCCGACCTCGTGCCGCTGCTCGAGGACGGGTACGGCGCGCAGGTGATCGTTGCTCGCGTGGCCGGCGCGACCGCACCCGTCTCGGGCGCCGACACCCCGCCGGCCGCGGAGACGCCCGTCGCGGCCGCTTTCGCGGACGCCGGTGTCCCGTTCGTCTTCGTCAACGCCGCCAGGCCGGTCGTCCTGCAGCGTTTCGCGCTCGCCCACGCCTTCGCCCACCTGGTCCTCGGACACGGCGACGTGGTCGACCATCACATCGAGTGGAGCCGCAACGCGCCGCCGGAGGCGGCCGCCAACGACTTCGCAGAGGAACTGCTCGCGCCCGTCCGCGCGGTCCAGCGCTGGTACGACCGCCGCGCCGCGTCGCGCGTGACCGGTGTCGACGATCTCCTTCATCTGGGCAACGCGTTCGGCATCAGCGCCTGGGCGGCGCTGTACCGTTCCCGGGCGGCCGGACGGCTGCAGGGCAAGCAGTTCCACGTGCTGCGCTCTGAACTGCGGCGGCACGAGTGGGAACTGCTGCCGCGCCAAGCCTACCTGGGCGGTCTCCGAGACACCCTGACGCACCTCACCCCGGACGAGGCGCTCCCGGCGGGAGAGTATGGAAGGCCGGCGGTGCTGCGCGTGCCGGCCGCCATGCGCGCCTGGGCGCTCTCGGCGGTCCGCGGCGGCCGGCTGAGCCTGGAAGGCGCCGCCGCCATGCTCCACCTCGAGCCCGGCGGACTGGCGGAGCAGCTCGCGCGCCTCGGGCTCGAGTAACGGCCGCCCCTCTCAGACGATCTCGTGATACTTGTACGAGATCTTAACCTTCGTCCGGTACGAGACGATCTGCTTGCCCTCTATCTTCATGTCGAACTCGACGGCCTCGGCGATGCGCAGGTCCTCACGATGGATGCCGGCCTTCTCCACGGCGTTCCGCGCAGCCTGCTCCCACGATTCGCTGCTCGAGCCGATGACTTCCATCACCCGGTAGACGCTGTCCGACATGGCGACTCCTTCGCTTGGCTGTGGTCACGGGATGGTGAGGTATCTTAGCCGGAACCGGCGGAATGGGAACCTCCCCCCACACGAACATCTGTCCGCCCCGGCTGCTACTCTCGCCCGCGAACGCCCGATCCACAGCGACCTCCGAGGAGCCGCAATGCCGAGTCCAGACGCTCTCTCCGGCCCCTCCGCGGAGGGGCGCCGCCTCTCTTCCACCGGCGGTGGCTCGCTGCTCCCGCTCGCCGGGTGCGTCCCGGTGCCCGGCCCGCGTCGCCGGCCGGTGACGGCCGTGGCCGTGGACGACGAGCTCGTCTGGGTCACGGCGGTCCCGGCCCTCGAGCTCGGCACGGCGCGAGCGCCGTCCCCCGCCGCCTTCGTCCACCTCTGCGTGCAGCTCGCGGCGGCCCTCGCGGCGGCCGGCGGCCCGGCCCTCGAGGCGGCGCTCTCGGACGCCGACCTGGTGGACGCCGCGGCACGGGCCGTCGCCGGCTACCTCGACGACCTCCCGGACCTGCCCCTGGTCGGCGAGCCCTTCGGCGGCGAAGAGGGCACCGACTAGCAGGCTTCGCAGGCATCCCGCAGCAGGCCAGGCAGGCGTAATCGCCTGCCTGAGCCGACTTCTTGCTCAAGGAACCGACGCGGCCGGCCGACCCCGTGAAGGCAAGGCCTGTTCCCCCGCCGGGCCGGGGTCCGCCCGCCGCCGGCGTTCTGGAGCAGGAGCAAGCGACTGCGGGAGACCGGCGTCCACGCGACTCGCCCTCATACGGTTCGGCATCCACGCCTCGAGCGCGCCCTCGCGACCGTCTGCGTCGCAGTGGCCGCGCTGCTCGTCGCCGTCTGGGTCGCGCCGCGGGCGAGCGGCGCGGCGGCGGACTGGATCCGGACACCGTCCGTGCGCCTGCACTCCGTCTCACCATCGGACGACGGGCGCCTCGTCGTCGCCGGGCCCTCCGCCCGAGGCGCCGGCGCCCCGGTCACTCTCGACGCCGGCATGGAGTTCACCATGGCCGGCGTGACCTGCGACGTCCCCGCCACCGGCGCAGTGACCCTGCGCCTGCGCACCAGCCTGGACGGCTCCGCCTGGGGGCCGTGGCTGGAGGCGCCGCTCGAGCTCGGCGGCGACGGCGCGGTGGCCACCGCCTTCACCGACGCCCTCTGGACGGGCCCCGCCCGCTTCGCGCAAGTCGCGGCGGCGACGGGCGCCCGGGGCGGGCCGGCGGCGCTCACCGGCGTGCGTCTCGTCGCCATCGACCCCACCGAGTCCGGAGGCATCGCCGCGCGCGTCGGGGGCGCAGCCCGGCGCTTCGCCGCCACCGTGGCCGGCGTCAGCCTCGACTCACCGGCCTCCGCGGCCGCCGCCGCCCCCGTCATCGTCACGCGCTCGGAGTGGGGCGCCGACGAGTCCCTGCGCAACGCGGCGCCGTCGTACGCTCCTGTGAAGATGGCGTTCGTGCACCACACCGCGAGCGGCAACGTCTACTCGCGCGACGACGCTCCCGCGCTCGTGCGCGGCATCTACGCCTACCACACCAAGTCCCTGCACTGGAACGACATCGCCTACAACTTCCTCGTCGACCGCTTCGGCAACGTCTACGAGGGACGATACGGCGGCGTGTCCCGCGGGGTCGCCGGGGCACACGTGTACGGCTTCAACACCGGCAGCACCGGCGTCTCCGTCATGGGGACCTTCATCGACGAGGCGCCGCCGGCCGAGGCGGTGGCGGCGCTGCAGCGACTGCTGGCCTGGAAGCTGGCCGTCCACGGGCTCGACCCTCAGGGCGCGGCCAGGCTCACCTGCGGCGCCGGGGACAAGTACGCCGCCGGCGCCACGGTCGCGTTCCCGGTCATCGCCGGGCACCGCCAGGCGAACTACACCGAGTGCCCGGGCGCGGCCCTGTACGGGCTCCTCCCGTCCGTCCGCGCCAACGTGGCGAAGCGTGTCGGGAGCGCCCTCGTGGCCACGCTCCGTGCGAGCACGCCGCTCATCAGCCCCAACGGCGACGGCGTGCTCGACACCACCGTGCTCGACGTGGGCGTCAGCGCTCCCGCCGACTGGCGCGTCGCCGTGCGCGCCGCCGGCGGCCAGGCGGTCGCCTCGTGGAGCGGCCAGGGCACGAGCGCCGCCATCACGTGGAACGGCGCCTCCGGCGGAGCGCGCGTCCCCGACGGCGTCTACACCGCCGAGCTCACAGCCACACCGGAGGGCGGCGAGCCGGCCGTGACGAGCGTGCAGATCACCGTCGACACGGTCGCGCCCCGGCTCAGTGGAGCCTCGTCCACAGGCTCGTTCAGCCCCAACGGCGACGGGCAGGCCGAGTCCGCCGCGGTCGCCTACACCCCTGCGGAGGCCTGTGCGGTCCGCGTCGGCATCCTCGACGCGCAAGGCGACGCGCTCCGCTGGCTCCACGGCTGGCGGTCCCGCGAGACCCGGTCGTACTCGGTCGGCTGGGACGGCCGCATCACCTCCGGCGGCGGCCTCGTGGCCGCGCCCGACGGGCAGTATCGCTTCACCGTCGAGCGCCGCGACGCCGCGGGCAACATCGCCCGGCAGGGCGTCAGGATCTCTGTCGATCGCACCATCGGCTTCCCGGCCGCCGTGCCCGTCACCCTCTCCCCCGACGGGAACGGCGTCCGCGACGCGACGGCCCTCACCTTCAAGCTGACGCGCAAGGCCACCGTCACCGTGCGCGTCCTGCTCGACGCCGTCGTCGTGCGCACGCTGTCGCTGGGCGCGCTCGCCGCCGGCGCCCACTCGGCCACCTGGGACGGGCGGGCAGAGTCGGGTGAGGACCTCGCCAGCTCCCGGCCCACGTTCACGGTGACCGCCGTGTCCACGCTGGGAGAGAGCCGCGTGACCAAGGGGCTGGTGGTCGACCTGTACCGGCCGCGGCTCTACGCGGCCGGCGGCAGGACGACCTCCGTCGGGACCGCCGCCAAGCTCGGCTTCAAGGTCACGGACCCGTTCAGCGCCAAGGCCGACGTGAGGTACGCGATCACAGACGCCAAGGGCCGGCGGGTGGCCTCAGGTCATCCCGGCTGGCGCCCGACGGGCACTGCGCAGAGCATCTCCTGGCGACCGCGGGCGCGCGGCGTGTACACGGTGACCTACCGCGCCGTCGACCTGGGCGGCAACCGCGAGGCGGCCACCGCCCACACCGTCGTCACGGTGCGCTGACGCCGCCGGCGCGCGCCGGCCGCGCCCTCGCCCTCAGTAGATCTCCGGCACGAAGGTCTGGCTGTCGATCGGCGGCCGCACGTACCCCTTGTCAGGCGGCCGCTCGGCCAACTTGAGGTCCTTGTGGGTCACGTCCTCGTACGGGATCTGGCTGAGCAGGTGGCGGATCATGTTCAGCCGCGCCCGCCGCTTGTCGTCGGCGTTGACCACCCACCAGGGCGAGTCCTTGGTGTCGGTGTAGGCGAACATCTCGTCCTTGGCCTGCGAGTACTCCACCCAGCGCATGCGGCTCTCGAGGTCCATCGGGCTGAGCTTCCAGACTTTGAGGGGATCCTTGAGGCGTGCCTGGAACCGCTTCTCCTGCTCCTCGTCGCTCACGCTGAACCAGTACTTGAGCAGGATGATCCCGCTGCGGATGAGCATGCGCTCGAACTCGGGGCAGGTGCGGAAGAACTCCCAGACCTCGTCCTCGGTGCAGAAGCCCATCACGCGCTCGACGCCGGGGCGGTTGTACCACGAGCGGTCGAAGAGGACCATCTCGCCGGCGGACGGCAGGTGCTCCACGTACCGCTGGAAGTACCACTCCGTGCGCTCGCGCTCCGTCGGCGTGGCCAGGGCGGCGATGCTGACGACGCGTGGATTGAGGTGCTCCGTCACGCGCTTGATGGTGCCGCCCTTGCCGGCGGCGTCGCGGCCCTCGAAGATCACCGCGACGCGTAGCCCGGCGTGCTTGATCCACTCCTGCAGCTTGACGAGCTCGACCTGGAGCTTCTCGAGCTCGGCCTCGTACTGCTCGCGGTCGAGCTTCTTGTGGTGGCCGGGCTTCTCCGCCGGCGGCGTGCTCATGCTCGGCAGCGGCCCGCCCTTCTCCGGAGCCTCGGCCTTCTTCCTGTCCTTCTGCTTGTCGGCCATCGAGCTCCCCCCGGACGCAGACGTGAGCGGTCCGCCACATCATAGTGCAGGCGCTCGAGACGCGGGAGTGCGCGCAGACCCGACGGTGTATCCTCTTCCCCAGGTGAGCAGCGTGGAGCGGAGTGCCCGTGGAGCTGTCTGATCGTCCCCTCGAGGCCGAACTGGCCGAGATCGCCGAACACGCCGAGCCCGGCCGCACGGCGCGCCTCGCCGTGCGCCACTGGGGCTGGGACGGACGTGGCGGCGCCACGCTCGAGACGACCGGACGCGAGCTGGGCGGGATCACGCGCGAGCGGGTGCGTCAGCTCTGCGAGCGCCTCGCCGGGCGGCTGGCGGAGCCGCGCGTCGCCGCGCCGGCGCTCGAGCGGGCCCTCGTGCTCGCCGCCCACGCCGCGCCGACCACGGCGCACGACCTCGCCCGGCGCCTGGCCGACGCGCGCATCGCGTCGCAGCCGTTCGACCCCGCGGGCGTGCTCACCGCCGCCGCGGTGCTCGGACGCGACGCCACGTTCACCCTCGAGTCCGTCAAGGGCGTCCGCGTCGCCCTGCCCTCCCCGCCCGATCCCGAGAACGACACCGTCCACGTCATCGCCGCCATCGCCGACACCGCCCGCGGCCTGGTGCGTCGCGCCGGCGCGGCCCGCGTCGGCGAGGTCACGGGGCGCGTCGCCGCCGACCTCGCGGTGTGGGTCGACGACGAGCTCGTCACCGCCGTCGTCTCCGAGCCGGCCGACTTCGCCTGGCTCGAACGGCGCACCGGCTGGTTCTCCCTGCCGTCGGTCGCCAGGAACGCCGTCGTCTCACGCCTCGCCAAGGTGCTCAGCGTCGGCGGGGCGGTCAGCCTCGCCGACCTCCATGCGGGCATCCGCCGGGACGAGCGCATGCGCGAGTTCGTGATGCCCGAGTACATCCTCGCGGAGCTCTGCGCGCGCGTCCCGGGCGTCACCGTCTCCGGCAGCCTGGTGATCGCGGACCAGCCGCAGGCTCCCGAGGAGGTCCTGGAGACCACCGAGCTCACGCTGCTGCGCGCCTTGATGCGCGCCGGAGGCGAGGCCGACCGGCACGAGCTCGAACGTGCGTGTGTGGCCGCCGGCATGAAGCTCTCCAGCTTCAACAACCGCATCGCCTACTCACCGATCATCAGCGACCTCGGGCAGGGCCGCTACGGACTGCGCGGCCTGGGCGGCGGTGGCGACGGACGCGCGTCGTGGCGTGCCGCCGGAGATGCCGGAGCCGCGGCGGACGACGAGGTCCCTCGCCCCGGAGACCTCGCCGCCTTCCGGCCGGCGCGGCGGCGCTAGATGGTGGCGGCCACGCTCCCCCGGCGCGCCACCGCCGGCGCCGCCGGCAAGAGAGGCGCCCGTTGACCGGGGCGCCGCGCATCGTGGGCCGGCGCTTCCCGTCCGTAGCCGGCACGGCGCTCTCCGGCGAGCTCGTGCACGTGCCCGAGGACTTCGCCGGCGCGCCGGTGCTGCTGCTCTGCGCGTACCGGCGCGGCACCCAGGCCGACGTCGACCGCTGGGCGGCTTTCGCAGAGCGCAGGCTGCCCGGCCTCGCCGTCCGCGAGCTGCCGATCATCTCCTCGCGGCTGTGGAGGCCGCTGCAGGGCTGGATCGACGGCGGCATGCGCGGCGGCGTGCCGCCGTCCCTCTGGGGGAGCGTCGTGACACTGTACGAGGAAGGCGCCGCCGCACGCGCGTTCATCGGGGACGGCGGCGGTCAGCGCACGCAGGTGGTGCTGCTGGACGGCGCCGGGGTGGTCGCGTTCCACGACGCCGGCGGCTTTGGCGAGGAGGCGGCGGAGGAGCTGGTCGCCGCCGCCGCGGCACTGGGGCGCCGCGAAGGCTGACCGCTGCGGCAGGCGTCCGCGCCGGTCAGCCGGCGCCGAAGAAGTCCCGGGCCTGCTCCGGCGCGACGACCGCGAGCAGTTCGGCCGGCGAGGCGACGATGCGTTCCGCGCCGGCCTCCAGGAGCATCTCCGGCTCGTGCCAGCCCCAGGCGACGCCCAGCGGCGTCACGCCGGCCTCACGCGCCTCGCGGATGTCGCCGGCCGTGTCGCCGACGTACCAGTAGACCTCCTGGCCGGGGAACCGGGCCAGGAGAGCATGGATCTTCTCGACCTTGCTCTGCGCGGACTCCGCCCCGGCGACCTCGGTCACGCCGTGCACCTGGTGCGTGCGCAGCCAGCCCGCGACGACCTCTCCGGGACTCGACGTGACGACGACGACGGTGCGCGTGTCCGCCAGGTCCTCGAGCACGTCGGGGACCAGCGGGAACGGCTTGAGCCAGTGCCGGGCGCGGATCAGCGCGTCGCCGACCCGGCGCAAGACCTCCGCGACCCGCTCGTCGTCGATCCCGCGTGCGCGCATGCCGGTGAAGAAGTTGCTCTCCATCACCGCCAGCAGGTCGTCCGTCCGGGTGAACCCCTCCACTCCGGTCGCCGCGCAGGCGTCGAGGAACGCGGCGCCGAACACGTCGAGCGAGTCGACGATCACGCCGTCGAAGTCGAACATCACGAGGTCCCGGCGGTCCTGGTCCACGACGTCCTCTCGTCTCACGACAGAATGACGGGCCGGCCGGCCGCTCGCGCGGCCGACCGGCCCGCTCACAGACTCAGTAGTGCAGTCCGGTCTTCTTCTTGAACTGCTCGACGCAGTTGATCTCGATGTCGAGCAGCTGCGCGATACGAGCCTTGGCCGCGATGCCCTTGGCGACGCCCGGCACACCCGTGATCGTCCCGATGTCGAGCTCCTCCCTGAGAAGCCGCATGGTGTAGGGATCGCTGAGTTCCAGCGGGGTCACGTGGAGCTTGTCGGCGACGTACTTCTTGGCTTCGTCGATCCTCATCTTCTTGCTGAGCTGCATACGAGCAACGAGATCTCCCGCTGCCCTGATGCCGCCCATGGACGAGGCCAACAGATGCGCCATGTGCATGCCGGCGGGGTCACCGGTACCCACCTACAAGCCGTCTGCCTTGCCGATCTCGATCATGGCGGCGCTGCAGCGGGTCACGACGTCGACGGCCGGGGTCTCGAACATCGGCACGCCGCCGACGCCCATGCCCACGTTCGGGTGGATCGGCACCTTGGCGATGTCGGTGCACGACTTGACGAAGACGAGCGCCTTGCCGAGGTTCCACGGCGTGGACTTCTTGGTGTTGGTGGTGCTGACCGGGCCGAAGATCGCGACGCCGGCCTCCTCGCACACCTGCAGCTGCTGGTGCGGCCACATGCCGGCCAATCTCTTGCCGTTGTACTCGATGGTGCCGTGGATGCCGGTCACCATCTCGGTCGACATGCCGATCTCGACCGGCATGCCGGTCTCCTTGGCGACGTGCTCGGTGCTCTTGAGTACCGCCGCGAACTCACCGTCGCCGGTGGACGCCACGGTGTCGTAGTCGATGCCGTCGGCGCCCATCTCGACCATGCAGTCGCTCATCTCGATGCAGTCTTCGAGGCACTTGGCGCCGGCCGCCTCCTGCGTCTCCTGCGACTCCTTGATCTTGCCCTGCTGCATGAGGTCGTAGGGGTTGTCGAAGGGACCGTCGGTCTTGAAGTACAGGCCCAGGTTCGGCATGAACCCGTAGAGCAGCGGGAGGATCGTGGTCTCCTGCAGGATCTCGACGTGGAGCATCTCGAGCTTCTTGAGGAAGCGCTGCGGCTTGACCGAGTAGTCGTTGTGCGAGATCTCCATGGAGTCGAAGCCCAGCATCGACTCGTAGAGCCGCACGCCGACCTCGCGGTTGACCGGAGCCACGACACCGCTGGACATCTGCGACGAGTTCAGCGCGTTGACGCACCCGTCCTTGGTCATGACGACCTCGTGGCCACGCTCCACGCCCCAGATGCGTGTCGGGGCGGCGAACATGTCGACGAGCCAGTCGATCTCGTTCTCGGTCAGCGGCGGAACCTTGGCCTTCTTGGCCGCGAACTCCGACCCGTCGATGAACTCCTGGCGGAGTTCGTCCATGGTGAACTCGACGTTCGAGTTGTCACCCATTCTCGTGAGGATCTTTGCCATCTATACGGCCTCCACTGTGTCGCTGTCAGAAGTCCCAGGCCGTCCCGGGGGCTTGCCCATCTGGTCTGCTCTGCGTGTGCGTTTCGTGAGGGCGCCGGCGGC
>DASUMX010000181.1:0-6670 GCA_036277455.1 Thermoleophilia bacterium | reverse complement strand
GGGTGGTCGATCTCGAACGAGTGCGCGTCGTGCTTGACGGTGCCGACGCGCAGGCCGAGCTTCACCAGCTCGGGCACCAGCTTCTCGATCAGGGTGGTCTTGCCGGAGTCGCTCTTGCCGACGATGGCGACGAGGGCGGGCCGTGCGCCCGTGGGCGAGCGCCGGGCGCTCTCACGCCGGGCGCTCTCGAAGTCGGCGAGCGTGTTGACGTTGCGAAAGAGAGCCTCGTCGAAGCCGCTCACCTCGGCCACGGAGACGCTCGGGAAGATGTCGACGATGCGGTGGCGACCCGATTCGAGGAGCCTCGCCATGGGGGGGAGGCAGCGCGGCCCGTAGACGGCGAAGAGCGGCTGGCGGAAGTCGTTCGCGCCCGCGGGCATCGCGACGTCGCGGCTCCGGGAGGCCGCGATGACGGCTTCCGCGGCCTCCCGCTGAGGGAAGGCGATGTCCGCCGCGAGCACGAACACCGGCCGCCCGAAGTGCTGCAGCGCCGTGGCGATGCCGACGAGCGGCGAGGAGCCCGGCCACGCGTCTCTGAGGACGTGGACGCCGGCCTCGTCACCGAGGTCGAGGCTCTGCGTGCGGCCGATGACCACGGCCACCTCGGGAAAGAGGCTGCGGAGAAAGGCGAGGTTGCGGACGAGGAGCGTACGTCCCTCGAGGACGAGGAAGCGCTTGTCCAGGCCGGCCCGCCGGCTTCCGCCGCCGGCGATGAGCACGCCGACCTCGACGGATCGGGGGGAGGTGCCCGCCGCGTTCACGGCGCCTCCCGGCCCGCCGGTCGCGGCGGGTCTGAGTCCTCCTCGAGCGCCAGCAGGTAGTCGCCCGGGCGGCTGCCCACGACGAGGCGCAGCGCCTCACGACCGTCGCTCCAGATCTGGTGCTCGAGCGCGCCGTACGCGCGGACCCGGTGACCGGCGCGCGCCTGCTCGGCGAAGCGTCCCCGGTACGAGATCACCTCGCCCAGGCCGTCGACGGAGGCGCCTTCGAGGGACCTCACCTCGTCGAGCGCGTAGCGGCAGGGGGTGAAGATCGCGTCGCGGTCGCTGGTCACCCGGGCCTCCACGAGGGCCTCTCCCGCCGGCGCGAAGCGCGGATCCCCCCAGCGCTCGCCAACGTCGGCCGGCAGCTTGACGAAGCGGATGAAGAAAGGCCGGCCGGCGAACCGGCCTTCGTTCACCTTGCGCGCCTGCAGGCGGGCGAAATCGTCGGCGGACAGTGGCGTGTCCGCGCGGTGCACGGCATGGATGGCCGCGAGTTCCTTGCCCTGGGGGCGCGCCACCGCCGAGGAAGGATCGTCCAGCAGGCGCGAGAGCGCCGCGTGCACCCGGCGACACTCCCGGTCGCCGTACACCACGAGGTCGATGTCCGACGCCGGCGTGTGGAGGCCGAGCAGCAGCGACCCGGTCAGTCCGAGCGCGCCGGAAGGTGCGCCGGAGGCCTCGCACAGCAGCGCCGCGAGCGCGAGCGCGTCTCTCTCGAGCGGATCCGCCGGCCCCCTCGCCTGGAGCTCGCGCAGGCGCGCGCGCGGGTCGTGGACGCGCGCCACTTCGGTCCACGGCACGGCGTCCACGGGCACGCCGAGCGCCGGGTCGTCGAGCCGCCAGGAGATGTCCCGCGCGCGCAGCGCCGCCTCGCGGTCGGCGCTGCTGTAGACCCTGCGGTAGCGGTCCCGTCCGCGCTCTCGCTCGCCCTGCGGATCGGGCACGTAGCGCAGATAGGCGACGATGCGGTCGGGCGGGTGCAGGACTCCCTTGACCGTGAACAGCAAGCCGTCGCGGGTCTCGACGGCGGCGCCCTCGAGCGCCGATCCGCGCCGCCGCTCGCTCGCCGGCATCGTCAGCACCCCGCTTGCGTGCCCGTCGGCAGCGCATGTACGCTGGCGGGCGTCGAGGAGAGTCGAGGGCCGACCGTCATGGACCTACTCATCAGCGTGGTGGGCGAGGGTGAAGTCCATCCCGCGGTGGCCGGCGGCGCGGACATCGTCGACGTCAAGAACCCGCGAGAGGGCTCGCTCGGCGCGAACTTCCCCCACGTGATCCGGCGCGTGCGCGAGCTCACGCCGGCTGCCGTTCCCGTGAGCGTCGCCATCGGCGACGTCCCCAACCTGCCCGGCATGGCCGCCCTGGCTGCGGCGGGAGCCGCGGGCTGCGGCGTGCAGTTCGTCAAGGTCGGGCTGCTCGGACCGCGCGACCACGACGAGGCGTACGCCGTGCTGGCGGCGGTCTGCCGCGCGGCGCGCGACGAAGCCCCCGGCGTGCGGGTCATGGCGACCGCCTACGCCGATGCTCACACGACCGGTTCTCTGCCGCCGGCGGAGCTGCCCGCCGTCGCCGCGGAAGCCGGCGCGGACGGCTGCATGATCGACACCGCCGCCAAGGGGGCGGGGACGCTGTTCACCGCGCTGGCCGCGGCCGAGCTCGAGCGCTTCGTGTCCCGCTGCGCAGAGGCCGGCCTGCTCTGCGCGCTGGCCGGCTCGCTGAGCGCTGCGGACGTTCCCCGGCTGCGTGAGCTCGCTCCCGACATCGTCGGCTTTCGCGGCGCCGCCTGTGGCGACGGCCGCCGGGAGGGCACGCTGGATCGCGACGCCGTCCAGCGCCTCAAGGAGCTTGTCGCACAAGCTTGACCCCCTCCGTGCTCCCGTCGTCGAGCAGGCGCGCGAGGCGCCGCGGCTGCTCGCCGTCGATCATCCACAGATCGAACGCGGCCGCGCTGAAGAGTCCTGCCAGGTGACCGTCGACGCTGCCGGAGGCGGCCACCGCGGCGACGTCCATGAGGCGCGGGGTCTCGCTCGCCGCGGCCGGCGCGAGCTTCGCCATGCCGTAGTGGTCCTTGAGCAGCACCAGGAGGCGCCCATCCGCCGCCTGCGTGACCCACGCGGCGATGGCGTCGGAGGTCACCGACCAGCTGTGCGGCAGGGCGTCCGCGCGCCGCAGCGGCTCCGACGGGAGGAGGACGACGACGCCGCCCTCCTCCGCGAGGCGCGTGCGTGCCCGGTCGAGTGAGCGGACCGCCTCCGCGCCGGGCGTGAGGTCGGTCAGGAGCAGCCCGTACTGGTCCATGGCGAGAACGGCCATCCAGTGCGCTGTCGACGGCCGCAGCCCGAAACGCGCGTCCTGCTCTCTCACGACATCGGCCGCCGCCCCGCCGCCCGGGACGACCAGGAGACGATGGCGACGCCCCGCCTCGGCCAGGCAGGCGCACACCTCGCGCAGGCGCTCGCCGCGGCCCAGGCTGCCACCGACTTTGACGACCGCGTCGATCACGGCAACGTGTCTCGCTGACTCGCCTCGACGTCGGGATCGGGCAGGCTCTCGAGGTGGCTCGCCAGAAGGCACGCGGCGGCGGCGGCCGGCAGGGTCGCGCCGGCGGCTCCCCACAGGCCGGCCACCGGGAGGATCTCGAGGCCGAGCCGCGCGGCGACCGCGGACGCCAGGAAGGCGCCGGCGCCACACGGGGCCACGGCGACCGGGCGGAGCGCCTCCCACCGCGACAGGACCTGGAGGAGACCCTCGCCGATCGCCTGCAGGTGTCGCTCGCGCAGGTAGCGCGCGATCCCGAGGATCTCGCCGTCGCTCAGCATCTCGCGGTCGGCGCACACGAGGCGTGCCAGGCGCTCGCGCGACGCGGAGGGCGAGGCGGCCCGTCCGTCCGGCGTGGGGCAGGTGTAGTCCTCCGCGTCGATCTGCCCCAGGATCAGGTAGACGTCGGCCATCACCGCGAACTGCTCGGCCGCGAGCCGGCAGGGGCGGCCGCGGACCGGCACCGTACTCGCCAGGGTGTTGGGATTGGTGCGCAGGACGCCGCTGTACACCAGCTCTCCGGCGATGAGCCGGTCGAGATCCGTGCGTCCTTCACACGCGAGCCGTCCGTCGCGGATGGGGACGATGTCGGTGGTCGTGCTCCCCACGTCCACGAGGATGCCCTCGCCGATGCGCGGGGCGGCGTACAGGGCCGAGGCGATCCAGTTCGTGGCTGCGAACGCGAGCGGTCGTGTCCGCGCCTCGGGCAGGGGGACGAACACGCCGTCGCCGTCGAAGGCCAGGACGGCGCTGCGCGGAAAGGCTGCGCCGAGGCCGTCCATCACGAACAGCACGCCTTCGCGCTTGTCCCGGAACGCGTCCGAGAGCTCCGCCGTCATGGTGAGGGCGTGCGCGGCGGTGGCGTCCACGGAGAGCTCGCCCGCCAGCTCCCTGAGGATGTCCGGGAGCTGGTCTCTTCGCCGCCAGATCTCGAGAGCACGCACGGCCGTCCGGATCTCGCGAGGACGGCCGGCCCGTGACTCGACCCGGGCGGCCTTGACCTGCACGCCGCCCACGTCCCAGCCGATGGTCACCAGGGGGTCAGGCGTCATCGGCCCACCCTGCTCCGAACGCCGCCGGCGCCGGCGGCGCGACCTCGTCCGGCAGGACGCCGTCGCGGCAGGCGTCCCAGACCGCGGCGCTCATGTTGAGACCGATCACGCGGCGCAGCCCGACGTACGATGTCGTCGGCCGCGGATTCATCTCGATCAGCCAGCATCCGCCCTCACCCAGCACCAGATCGACGCCCACGTACCCGCACAGATCGGGCACCAGGGCGACCGCCCTTCGCGCGAGCTGCCGCGCCTCCGCGCTCCGTGGGTGCGGCAGGGACGCGACCCCGCCATCGTAGGCGAACGGCGCGCCTGCTCGCACCTGCTGCCCGTTCAGGCTCAGGGCGATCGAGCGCCCCCGGGCGACCAGGAGGGAGACGCTGGCCGCCTGGCCCTCGACGTAGCCCTGCACGAGCACCCGGGGAGCCCGGCTCAGGGTCGGGCAGCGCAGGGCCGTTCTCAGCCGCCGAGCATCCGCGGCCAGGCTGACGCCGTCGCATCCGGCGCCGTCGAGCGGCTTCACCACGACCGGGTAACCCAGTCTCGCCGCGGCCGCCTCGGCGCCGGCCGGCGTGACACAGACGGTGGGCGGCGTCGGCAGCCCGGCGCGCACGAAGCGACGGTGGCACTCCCACTTGTCCGCGGCGACGGCGACCGCGCGCGCCGGGCTGCCCAGGAGCATGACTCCGGCGTCGGCCAGCAGCGCGCTCACGTGTTCCAGTGCCCCTCCGCTCTCCGGGGCCACGACCAGCGCCGCTCCGCACGCCCGGCCGAGGTCGAGCAGCGATCCGGGATAGACT
Source organism: Thermoleophilia bacterium (assembly GCA_036277455.1). Lineage (GTDB taxonomy): Bacteria > Actinomycetota > Thermoleophilia > UBA2241 > UBA2241 > CAIXSE01. The sequence goes on along the minus strand of DASUMX010000181.1, from coordinate 1,516 downwards.
GCATGGTCGAGATCGACGATGCGATCCGCGTCCAGCCCCGGCGTCGGCAGACGCCGGTCGCGCGTCGTCACGACGGTGAACCGGCCCCAGGCCCGCAGGTCTGCAAGCAAGGCTCGGAGGATGGCCAGCGCCTCGCGCGCGAGTCCGGGAGGGATGCTCGGTCCCTGCCAGCCGCCGCCGGTGACGTACTCGTGCACGAGGATCGCTGAAGGGAGAGCCGGCGTGGACGTCATCCCGGTCCTAGACCTCATGGGCGGTCGGGTGGTGCAGGGATTCCGTGGGGAGCGGCAGGCCTACCAGGCCGTGCGCAGCGTGCTCGCCCCCGGGTGCGAGCCCGTGGCGATCGCGCGAGCGCTGTGCCGCGAGTGCGGCGGGCCGGCGGTGTACGTCGCCGACCTCGACGCGATCGCCGGCAGCGGCGACCACCTCGCGACCGTCGGTGAGCTGGCCGACCGCCTTGGGGCCCAGCCGTGGGTGGACGCGGGCGTGAGCTCCGAGGGCGCCGCGGAGCGGCTCCTCGGCGCGGGAGCCGCACGCGTCATCGTCGGCACCGAGACCCTCTCCGAGCTCGGTGCGCTGAGGGCGCTCGGTGATGCCCTGTCCGCCGGGCAGGTGGTCGTCAGCCTCGACATGGGCGAGCGTGGCGTCCTCAGCAGATGCCCCGCGCTGAGCGGACGGGCGCCCATGCAGGCGCTGGAGGTCCTCGCCGCCGAAGGCCTGCGCGACGTCATCCTGCTCGCGCTGGCCAGCGTGGGTACCGGCGCCGGGCCAGATGTGGGCACGCTGCGGGCCGCGCGGGCGGCGTTCCCGAAGCTGCGCCTGATCGCGGGCGGCGGCGTGCGCGACTCCGAGGACCTGCGCCGGCTGGCCGCGTGCGGCGCCGACGGGGTGCTCCTCGCCACCGCGCTTCATCGCGGCTGGATCGCCGCGCCGGACATCCGCGCTGTGCGCTCGGACGGCCACCCGTTCACCAGCGGTCCGTGAGCGCGGACACCTCACCGAGCAGGCCGCCCTCCGTCAGGGCGATGAACAGCGACGCCGCGACGAGGTCCGCGGTCGTGCCGGGGTTGAGCGCGTGAGCCTCGTCCCGGAGCTCGCGCGTCAGCGCCCGAAGCCCGGCGCGCCCCTCTTCCTTCAGGGCCCCACCGGCGGCCAGAACCTCGGCCGCGCGTCGTGACACGTCCGCCGCAGCGGCGACGCCGTTCTTGCGCGCGATGAGCGTGTCCGGGGTCTCCGCCAGGAGGGTGAGGAAGGCCGTCTGGACCGCTGCGGAGAAACGGGCGCCGTCGCGCCAGCAGCGGAGGATCGTGTCCGCGCCGAGCGAGAAGGAGAGGCGGAAGCCGGTGACGTACTCGCGGGCGATGGCGTCGCGCCGGCGTGCCTCGCCCATCGCCTCGAGCAGCGTCACGGTGACCTCGCGCTCGCGGACGTCGTGGCGCTCGCTCGCGCCCAGCCCCGCGGGCCCGGCGGCGCGGATGGCCTCGTAGGCCAGGACGGCATCCTGGACCGTCAGGGC
>DASUMX010000180.1:0-6606 GCA_036277455.1 Thermoleophilia bacterium | reverse complement strand
CCGCGCTCGTGCCGATGCACTTGGATGTCGCCCGGACATCCACAGTCGAGCCCTCGGCCGGGCGGCAGGAAGGTGAGTGCGCCATGGAGGCAAGCCTGAACACCCCCGCCGTGACGGCGATCTCCGCGGGCCGCCGCAGGCTGGGCGCGCTGCTCGTCGCAGACGGCCTGGTCAGCCAGCACCAGATCGAGGCCGCTCTCGCCCGCCAGCAGGTGGATCGGCGGCGACTGGGAGACGTGCTCGTCCGCGAGGGGCTCGTCTCCGAGGCGGACCTGGTCGAAGCCCTGGCGGCGCAGTTGCGCCTCGAGGTCGCCGATCTCGACCAGGTCTACTTCTCGCCGGAGACGCTCGGCCTCCTGCCGCGCGACTTCATGGTCAACCGCCGCGTCCTGCCGCTCAAGGTGGAGGACGACGGGACCCTGGTGCTGGCGATGACCGACCCCCTCGACATCGTCGCCATCGACGAGGTCAGGCTGCGCACCAAGCGCATCGTGCGTCCGGTCATCTGCACCGAGAGCGCCTTCGAGGAGGCCAGCGCCACCTTCTTCAACACGAGGGGCAAGCTGCGGGAGCTGAGCGAGGAGGACGAGTCGCTCGTCTCCGATGAGGCGGCCCTCGCCCACGACGCCTCGATCATCGAGATCGTGGACGGCCTCATCTCCGACGCCGTCAGCATGAAGGCCTCCGACATCCACGTCGAACCCCACGCCGAGGCGCTGCACGTGCGCTGCCGCATCGACGGCGTGCTGCACAAGCTGCGCGAGTTCCCCACGGAGGTCCAGGCCGGCATCGTCAGCCGCATCAAGATCATGGGCAACCTGGACATCGCCGAGCGGCGCATGCCCCAGGACGGCCGCACCTCCTTCGAGACCAGCAGCGGGAAGGCCGTCGACCTGCGCCTGGCCACGATCCCCACCCTGCACGGCGAGAACGTCTCGATCCGCATCCTCGAGGTCTCTCCCCTGCCGCCGACGCTGGATTCACTCGGCCTCACCGGACCCTCGCTGGAGCGCTTCGAGGAGGCCATCCGCCGGCCGGAGGGAGGCATCCTGATCTGCGGGCCCACGGGCTGCGGCAAGTCCACCACCCTGTACACCACCCTCGAGCTGGTCAAGTCACCGCAGAGCAAGATCTACACGGTCGAGGACCCCATCGAGCGGAAGCTGGAGGGAGTCATGCAGAGCGAGGTCAAGGCCGCCATCGGGCTCGACTTCGCCGGCCTGCTGCGCACCCTGCTGCGCAGCGACCCCGACCTCATCATGGTGGGGGAGGTCAGGGATGCGGAGACCGCCCGCATGGCGGCCGAGGCCGCCATGACCGGGCACCTGGTGTTCTCCACGCTGCACACGCGCGACGCCGCCTCGGCCGTGCACCGCCTGGTCGAGATGGGCCTGCCGCCGTACATGGTCGCCGCGGCCTTCACCTGCGTCGTCTCGCAGCGGCTCGTACGCCGTCTCTGCCCGCACTGCCGCAAGCCGAGGACCGTGCGCGCGAGCGCCTGGGAGAAGCTCGGCCTGGGCGAGGCGCCACGGCGCCAGATGAAGGTCTACGACGCCGGCGGTTGCACCCGCTGCTTCGGCACCGGCTACCTGGGGCGAGCGGGACTCTTCGAGGTGCTCTCGCTGGACGAGGAGCTCGCCGACATGATCGAGCAGGGACTGCCGGTGCGCGAGCTCCGCGAGGCCGCTCGCCTGCGCGGCGTCGAGTCCGTGCGCGAGGACGGCGTCCAGAAGGTCCTCGCCGGAGAGACGAGCCTCTCCGAGCTGATGCGGGTGGTCGCGTAGCCCGCGTCCGGCGGGCAGTCCTCAGTAGTAGTCGATCTGGCCGTTCGCACCGCTCGTCGCAGCCGGGCCTCCCGCGCCGTCGGCGGAGCCGTGCGGGTCGAGCCACGGATGCGCCTGCAGGAACGGGCACTCCGTGCCTGAAGGCGGCGCCTGGGCCTGGCCGCTCGGCTCGGGAGAGCCGGCAGAGCCGCCGGCCGCGGCGAGCGCCATCGGCACGAGCCAGATCGCGAGGATGAGCAGGACGACGGCGAGCACGCCGAGCAGAAGCCTTGGTCGCATGACAAGCCCCTTTGCGGAGAGGATAAGTCTTGTTTCCGGCTTCTACCCTCGTCCCTGGTGACCCATGCCGCCCGGTCACAGCGACTCGCGGCGCTGGAGCACCACGTAGGCGATGTAGCCCGGCAGGATCGGTAGCCAGAAGGTCGCGATCCTGTACAGGAAGACGGCCGGCACGGCCGCCTCGCTGGGCATGCCGGCCGCGGTGAGGCCGCCGATCAGGGCGACCTCGACCGTGCCGATACCGCCGGGCGTCGGGACAACCGATGCGGCCGCGGTCCCGAAGAGGTAGACGACGCCGATGGTGGCCAGACTCGGGCCGCCCCCCAGCGCCTGCACCGACAGCGCCAGCGCCGCGATGTAGAGGAGGCTGACCGCGAGCTGGCCGCCGAGGAGCTCGGCGAGCTTGGCGGGCCGGCGCGCGACCTCCGCCATCCCCAGACCCGCCCGCTTCACCAGAGGCAGCAGGCGGGCACGGAAGAGCTTCCGCCCCCAGGGGAGCAGGAGGAAGAGGCCGAGTGAGGCGAGAACGGCGCCGATGGCGAGGAGTGTCCACGTGCCGGGGAGCAGGCTGGTCACGGAGCCGCTGGCGCCGGCCCACGCGAGGAAGACGACCGCGAGCGCCAGGGTCGCGACCATGCTGGTGATGGTCTGCAGGCCCGCGCTCGTCGTGGCCACGGCGAGGTCGACGCCGCGCTTCTGCAGAAAGCGCACCGTGATGCCCATCCCCCCCAGCGTGGCCGGCGTGATGCGGTTGAAGAATGCGCCGGCCAGCTTCGCGCCGATGGTGGGGATGAGAGGGATGCGGACGGGGACGGCGCCCTTCAGCGCGAACGCGCCCGCCACGTAGCAGAGCGCCGACGCGACGATGGCCCACAGCGCCCAGACCCAGCTCGCCCGCGTCAGGGTCGACCAGTACGCCGCCACGCCGACGAGCTGGGGCACCAGCAGATACGTGGCAAGCGCGAGGGCCGCGAACGTGAGGAGCGTGCGCGGCTTGACCCGCTGGAGGTCCACGGGCTCGACGCTCCCGGCTCCGCTCGCCTCCGCGGCGTACTCGCGCAGTTCCTTCACGAGCGGCTTCTTGGCGGCCAGCGAGGTGCTCGTGGCCCTCGTCAGCGCGAGAGGCTGGAGGTGAGGCGCCGCGCCGGCGACTGCTTTCTTGCCCAGTTCCGCGACGGCCGGGTCGACGGCTCGCCTGGCGCCCACCTTCACGGCCGTGGAGGCGAGCAGCTCGGCGACGTCCAGGTCGAGCATCAGGTCCGTCGCCGCCATCTCCGCGGATCCGAAGTCGATCATCCACGGGCGTCCGTCGGAGGCGAGGAAGACGTTGGAGAGCCGCAGGTCCCGGTGCGCGACGCGCTGGCTTCTCAGGCGGCGCACCTCCCGCCAGATCTGGCGCAGCATGTCGTCGGTGAGGGTGTCGTCCTCCACGCTGTCCAGCGAGTCTCCCTTGATGCGCTCGTAGGCGAGCAGGAAGCCGTCGTCACCGACGTCGGTCACCGTGAGCAGCCGGGGCGTGCGCGTCCCCGCGTCGTTCACGTAGAGCGCGACCAGCGCCTCGTGCTCGATGAAGCGCTGCAGGGACACGAACGCGCCGCGGTCGTCGACGCCCTTGAAGCGAAGGAAGCGGTAGATGCGGAACAGCAGGTTCCTGTCGCGCTGGTCGGTCGAGAGCACCTTCATGAAGACGGGACGCCCGTCGGCGGTCTCCCCGAAGTAGGGGACCGAGCTGCGGGCGTCGACCGACGCGGGCTTGAGCCGTGACAGTGGGATGCCGGTCCGCTGCATGGCCTCGGCGATATGCGCTCCCGTGGGCTGCCGGTTGGGGGCTCCGAAGACCAGCAACCACGCGGAGCCCGACGTGATGCCGACGCCGAGCGCAAGCACGAGGTCGCTGGGGAGGTCGGTGCCCGAGACGACGCGGAACAGCAGCGCCAGTGCGACCATTCCCCAAGCCGTGCGCCGCCAGCGGGTGTTCATCCAGGGTGCGGCCAGGGTGATGACCGCCACCATCCCCGCGATGTACTCCGAGTCGGGGAACGCGGCCGTGGCTACCCAGCCGGGGCGAGCGATGGCCTCGAGCAGCTCCGGCTGCCCGAACAGAGAGACGACGCCGGCGTTGATGCCGGCCAGCGCGACCTGGGCGGTGACTCCGGCCACGACGAGCATGCCCAGCAGGCGGAACCGCCGCCGGTACAGCACGAGGGCCAGCACGACGAAGGGGAACAGCGTGGCGACCGCTTGGGCGGTGGCGATAAGGACGCGCTCCACGGCGTCGGGCAGGTTCTCGAAGACCCCGAGGATGTCGCGGTCGAAGCCGACCGCCGCGTTGGAGCCACCGGCGGCAAGCAGCAGGCCCAGCAGCGAGACGATGACGCCGACGGTCAGGCGCAGAGCGTCCGCCGGCGAGCGCACGTGGCGCTCGACGGCCGGCTCCTCGATCTCCGGAGGCGCTGGGAACGGCGATGTCACCGCGTGTGCCTGGGTCATCACGTTCCCTCCGTCTGCGGCGGTGGTCGGGAGTTGCGAGGAGCCCCGGTAGTCCTCTTCCCGCAGTCGTCCGTTGATGACCGTTGCGCGGCCGGGCCTTCCCCAACGCGTGGGGAGTGTAGATGCGGCGGTTGCGGAGACCTACTACGAGACAAGGGCCGCCACCACGAGAGGCCGTCGATGCTCGAGAACGGGATGTCTCGCCCACCACACGCGGTCCGTCGGGCGGCTCGCCTCGGCTTGTCCGCGGCGCTCCTCTTCGCGGCGCTGACGGCGCTCGGCCTGCTCCTCACTCGCGTGCTCACGCCCTCGCCGGTGTCGCGCCTGGACGCAGAGGTGATCGGCTGGTTCGCGACCCAGCGCACGCCGACGCTCACTGCCCTGTCGACTGTCGGCAGCGACCTCGCCATGACCCTCGCGGTGTTCGTCATGACCGCGGTGGTCGCCGTCGTGATGCGCGTCCGGCTGGGGCGCTGGCGCGAAGCGCTGGTGCTGGTGGTCTGCGTCCTGGGGGAGTGGGTCCTGTTCCGGCTGGTGAACGGCGCCGTCGCGCGTGAGCGTCCCGGACCGATGCTGGAAACGGCGGGCACCGCCAGCTTCCCCTCCGGCCACGCCGGCATCGCGGTCGCCTTCTACGGCGGCCTCGCGCTGATCATCCTGCGGATCGTGACCCAGAGGGGGCTCGCGCTCGCCCTCGCGTCGCTGTGCTTCGCGGTGCCGGTCCTTGTCGCCCTGACGCGCCTCTACCGGGGGATGCACTTCCCGACCGACCTGCTTGGGTCGTGGCTCCTCGCCGGGATCTGGATCGGCGTCGTCGTCGCGACGTTGCTGCCGCGGCCGAGAGCCGGTCGGGGCCCGACCCAGCCCTGAGCGGAGCAGAGGCTCAGCGGCTCCGTCGTCGGAGGTCGTCGGTCGTCACAGGTCGCCGCGCCGCTGCAACACCACGAAGGCGATCCACCCCGGCAGGATCGGCAGCCAGAAGGTGGCGATGCGGTACAGGAACACGGCGGGCACCGCCACGTCCCGGTCGAGGCCGACCGCGGTGAGCCCGGCGATGAGCGCCGCCTCCACCGCGCCGATGCCTCCCGGAGTCGGCGCGGCTGAGCTGATGGCGGAGCCGACCAGGAACACGACGCCGATGCTGGCCACACTCACATCAGGAGCGCCGAAGGCATACACGGAGAAGACCAGTGCGGCGATGTACGAGAGGGTCAGGAACACCGACCCTCCGAGGAGCTCCGCCAGCTTGAGCGGCCGGCGCACGACCTCGCCGACGCCCTCCCCGGCGCGACGGAGGATCGGCGCGACGCGCTTGCGCAGCACGCCGCGGCCCGCCGGCAGGAGGAACAGGAGCCCGCTGAGAGCCAGGAGGATCGTGAGGCCGATGAGCACGGTCTCGCCCGAAGGCAGGAAGTCGAAGGCCTCGGCACCGCTGCGCCCGGCCCACAGCAGGAAGACGAGGGACAGGGTGACGTGTACGAGAAGGCCGGAGAGTTGCTGCAGTCCGACGCTCGACGATGCCACCGCGAGGTCGATGCCCTGCTTCTGGAGGTAGCGCACGTTGGTCGCGATGCCGCCGACGCGGGCGGGGACGATGCGGTTCACGAAGGACCCGGCCAGTTGCGTCCCAAGGGTGCTGAAGAAGGGGACGCGGGAAGAAACGGCGCCGGTCACGGTGAGCGTAGCGCCCAAGTAGGTCAGCGCCGAGGCGCCGAGTGCGTAGAGTGCCCACGTCCAGTCAGCCGCCTTCAACTTCGACCACACGCCGCTGACGTCGGCGAGCTGCGGGATGAGCACGTAGAAGGCTATGCCGAGCGAGACGAAGATGAGCACCGTGCGCCACTTGACACGCTGCAGGTCCTGGGGCTCGACGTCGCCGGCGCCGCTCGCCTCGCCGGCGTACGTCCGTAGCTCGTCGCAGAGCGGTTTGCGCGCCACCAGCGACTTGCGCGTGGCCGTGCTGAGCGCGAGCGGCTGGATGCGCGGCGCCGCGCTCGCCACCGCCGGCTTGCCGAGCACGGCGACGGCGGCGTCGACCGCGCGTTCGGGCCCC
>DASUMX010000179.1:0-8998 GCA_036277455.1 Thermoleophilia bacterium | reverse complement strand
TTGCCCAGAAGCGTGTTGATCTCACCGTTGTGCGCCAGGAGGCGCATCGGCTGCGCCAGGCTCCACTTGGGCGCCGTGTTGGTGCTGAAACGGCGGTGCAGCACGGCGAACTGGCTGACGAAGCCGGGATCCTGCAGGTCGGGATAGAAATGGGGCAGCACCGGCGCCGTGACCATGCCCTTGTAGACCACGGTCCGCGAGGAGAGCGAGCAGATGTAGAGGTCCTCCAGGCGGCGGATCACGGGCTGGCGGATGAGCGCCCTGCCGACGGCCCTGCGGGCCAGGAGCAGGGCGCGCTCCAGCTCGTCGCCGGCCAGCATCGGCGACTGCGCCACGACCTGCTCCACGTGCGGGTGGCGCTCGCGCACGCTCGGGGGCAGCGCCTCCGGGCGCAGCGGCACCTCACGCCAGCCCACGACGACGAGGCCCTCGTCGCGCAGCGCCTTGTTCACGAGCTCCCGGGCGAGGGTGCGCTTGCCCTGCTCCCGCGGCAGGAACACCATGCCGACCGCGGTCGAGAACGGCCGCGGCTCGGCGATGCGCTGGTTGGCGAGCCACGGCTCGAGCACGCGCCAGGGGATCGCCGTCAGGACGCCGGCGCCGTCCGAGGCTTCGCCGTCGGCGCCGACGCCGCCGCGATGCTCCATCGCGGCCAGGGCGCCGAGGGCGAGCTCGACCACTTCGCGGTCCGGCTCGCCCGAGATACGCGCGACCAGACCGACGCCGCAGGCGGAGTGGTCGCGCCCGCCGGCGTCGCGCCCGCCGGCGTGCCACGCCGCGACGGCCCCATCGGAACGTGGAGGGTGAGCGCGGCGGGCCCCGTTGACCGCCGCACCCGGGAGGTCGATCGCAGAGCGACGTTTAGACAAGCAGTCCTACCGGGCGGGTGACGTTGGGACATTGTAGCCCACCGGCGCCCGCTCCGCGACTGACCTGCGAAGCTGGGTCAGCGAGGGGGGCGCTGCGTGACTTGCAGCACCCCTCACTTGAATCCGCGCCGCCGACCGGTCAGAATCGCCGGGTCCATACGGCGCCACCCGCCGCCATAAACCCGATTGGCCTGAAAGGATGACTATGACTGATCAGCGCCAGGCCGCAATCGAGAAGCTCGTCAAAGACGAGAACGTGAAGCACATCCAATTGTGGTTCACGGACATCCTGGGGAATCTCAAGATGGTCGAGATCCCCGACCGGCAGCTCCCCAACGTGATCGAGAGCGGCGCTGCCTTCGACGGCTCTTCCATCAGCGGCTACGCCGAGATCGAGGAGAGCGACATCGTCGCGATGCCCGACTGGGACACCTTCAAGGTCCTCCCGTGGTCCCAGGGCAGCGAGCGTACCGCGTTCGTCTTCTGCGACGTCCTCGACCGCAACTACAAGCCGTTCGAGGGCGACCCCCGCTGGGTGCTCCGCCGCCAGCTCGAGCGCGCCAAGAAGCTGGGCCTCGACTTCTACGTCGGTCCCGAGCTCGAGTACTTCTACTTCAAGGACTCGGTCAAGCCCGAACTCACCGACGACGGCGGCTACTTCGACGTGCTGCCCGCCGACCTCGGCAACGACCTGCGCAAGCAGACCATGCGCACGCTCGACAAGCTTGACATCCCCATGGAGGCGAGCCACCACGAGGTCGCCCCGTCGCAGCACGAGATCGACCCGCACTACGACAAGGCGCTCCTCATGGCCGACCGGGTCATGATCATCCGCCTCATCGTCAAGGAGGTCGCGGCCCACAACGGCGTCCACGCGACCTTCATGCCCAAGCCCATGCACGGCGAGAACGGCAGCGGCATGCACGTGCACCAGAGCCTCTTCCGCGGCGACTCCAACGCGATGTTCAGCGAGACCGATTCGGATCACCTCAGCGACATCGCCAAGGGCTTCATCGCCGGCCAGCTCAAGCACATGCGCGAGTTCACCTCGATCCTCAACCAGTACGTGAACAGCTACAAGCGCCTGGTGCCCGGCTACGAGGCCCCGGTGTACATCAGCTGGGCGCACCGCAACCGCACCGCACTCATCCGCGTGCCGCTGTACGTGCAGGGCAAGGAGAGCACCGTCCGGGCGGAACTGCGTAACCCGGACCCGGGCGCGAACCCGTACCTCGCCTTCGCCGTCATGCTCGGCGCCGGCCTCGACGGCATCGAGAAGGGCTACGAGCTGCCGCCGGGAGTCGAGCCCAACATCTACAAGATGACCGCCGGCGAGCGCGAGGACATCGGCCTCGGCGCCCTGCCCAACAACCTGTACGAGGCGATCCAGCACACCCAGGACAGCGAGATGGTCCGCCGCGTCCTCGGCGACCACGTGTTCGAGCGCTTCGTGACGAACAAGCTCAACGAGTGGTACGAGTACCGCGAGCAGGTCACCGACTGGGAGATCCGCAAGTACTTCTCCAAGATCTGAGGCTCGCGCCTCGCGAGGGGACCGGACGGGCCGGGGGGCGCAGCGCCTCCCGGCCCGTTCGCCGTACGGTAGACTTGCCCTTCCGAAAGCGACGCATGGAAGCTCTCGCCCGACATCTCACCGACTGGATCGCCGCCGAGGTCGCCGCGGCCGGCGGCAGCGGCGCGGTCTTCGGCCTCTCCGGCGGCATCGACTCGGCCGTCGTCGCGGCGCTCGCCAAGCGCGCGTTCCCGCACCACACCCTGGGCGTCCTCATGCCCTGCCACAGCGATCCCCAGGACGCCGAGGACGCGGCCATCGTCGCGCACCACTTCGACGTGCCGTCCTGCACCGTCGACCTCGCGCCGGTCTACGACCTGCTGCTCGAGCAGCTCGCCGTCAGCTGTACGGACATGCCGGACAGCCGCTTGGCCACCGCCAACCTCAAGCCGCGGCTGCGCATGACCACGTTGTACGCGTTCGCCAACCAGCTCGACTACCGCGTGCTGGGCACCGGCAACCGCAGCGAGCTGGCCGTCGGCTACTTCACCAAGTACGGCGACGGCGGCGCCGACTTCCTCCCGCTCGGCGACCTGGTCAAGGGCGAGGTCCGCGACCTCGCCCGCCACCTGGGCGTCCCCGAGCGCATCGTCGCCAAGCCGCCGTCGGCCGGCCTGTGGGCCGACCAGACCGACGAGGCCGAGATGGGCCTCACCTACGAGGAGCTCGACGCCTGCTTGCTGACGTCCGAGGCGTCGCCCGCCGTCAAGGCGAAGGTCGACGCCATGCACGCCGCCAGCGAGCACAAGCGCGCGCTCCCCCGCATCGCCCCCAAGCCCGGCGCCTAAGCCCGCCTTTTTCGGAGGTTCACCTTGTCTGTCGTCGTCCAGAAGTACGGTGGCACGTCGGTCGCCGACGCCGCCCGCATCGGCAACGTGGCGCGGCGCATCGTCGCCACGTTCGAGCAGGGCAACAGCGTCTGCGCGGTCGTGAGCGCCCGTGGCGACACCACCGACGAGCTGCTCGAGCTGGCCCGCGAGATCACCCCCAACCCGCCCGAGCGCGAGATGGACATGCTCCTCTCCGCCGGCGAGCGCATCAGCTGCGCCCTGCTCGCCATGGCGATCCACCGCCTCGGCTACGACGCCGTGAGCCTCACCGGCTCGCAGGCGGGCATCGTCACCGACACGGTGCACATGAAGGCGCGCATCCTCGACATCCACCCTGCGCGCGTCAAGGACGCCATGGACGACGGCAAGATCGTCCTCGTCGCCGGTTTCCAGGGCGTGTCCACGGAGAAGAACGTCACCACCCTGGGGCGCGGCGGCTCCGACACGACCGCCGTGGCGCTCGCGCACCAGCTCGACGCGGCGGTCTGCGAGATCTACACCGACGTCGACGGCGTCTACACCGCCAATCCCAGCCTGGTCGCCAAGGCACGCAAGATCGACGCCATCTCCTACGACGAGATGCTCGAGATGGCGGCCAGCGGCGCGCAGGTGCTCGCCCTGCGCTCGGTCGAGTACGCGCGCAAGTACGACATCCCCATCCACGTGCGCTCCAGTTTCACCGAGGCCGAGGGCACGTGGGTCACCGACGGAGGCCACCGCATGGACACCGAGCAGCAGCTGGAACAGCCGATCATCAGGGCCGTCAGCTACACCACCGACGAGGCCAAGGTCACGCTGCGCGGCGTCCCGGACCGGCCGGGCGTCGCGGCGCGCGTCTTCACCGCACTCGCGAAGGGCCACGTCAACGTCGACACCATCATCCAGAACACCAGCGAGAGCGGCCACAGCGACATCTCGTGCACCATCCCGGCCGAGGACATCCCCGCCGCCGACAAGGCGCTCAAGGAGATCGTCAAGGAGATCGGCGCGCGCGAGTACGACACCGACGCCGAGATCGCCAAGATCAGCCTGATCGGCGCCGGCATGCGCAGCCACCCCGGCGTCGCCGCCAAGATGTTCCAGACGCTGGCCGATCTCGGCATCAACCTGGACATGATCGGCACCTCGCCCATCAAGATCTCCTGCGTCATCGCCAAGGAGCACGTCGACGAGGCCGTGCGCTCGCTGCACACCGTGTTCGACCTCGACGAGGACGCGGTGAGCCACGAGCCGTCCGACAGGGGGAGCTGCTGATGGCCGCCGGGTACACCGTCGCCATCGCCGGCGCGACCGGCGTCGTCGGCGGCACCGTGCGCGCGATCCTCGAGGAGCGCGACTTCCCCATCGGAAGACTGCGGCTCCTCGCGAGCACGCGCTCGGTCGGCCGCAAGCTGCCGTACCGGGGCGAGGACGTCGAGGTGCAGGAGCTCGGCCCTGGCTCGTTCGCCGGCGTCGACCTCGTCTTCTTCGCCGCCGGCGGGTCCGTGAGCAAGGAGTTCGTGCCCCAGGCGGTCGCGGCCGGCGCCACCGTGATCGACAAGTCGAGCATGTTCCGCCAGGACCCCGGCGTGCCGCTGGTGGTGCCCGAGGTCAACGCCGATCACCTGGCGGCGCACACCGGCATCATCGCGACGCCCAACTGCTCCACCATCCAGATGGTCGTCGCGCTCAAGCCCATCTACGACGCCGCCGGCATCGAGCGCGTCGTCGTCAGCACCTACCAGGCGGTCTCCGGCAGCGGCCAGGGCGGCATCGCCGCGCTCGCCGCACAGGCGCGGCAGTGGGCGGCGGGCGAGCCCGTCGAGCAGCAGTTCTACCCCCACCAGATCGCCTTCAACGTGCTGCCGCACATCGACGGCTTCCTGCCCACCGGCAGCACCAAAGAGGAGCAGAAGATGGTCGACGAGACCGTCAAGATCTTCGCCGACCCGGACCTCAAGGTCACGGCCACCTGCGTGCGCGTGCCCGTGTTCGGCGCGCACAGCGAAGCCGTCAACGTCCAGACGAAGCGCAAGCTGAGCGCCGCGGAGGCGCGCGAGATCCTCGCCGCGGCGCCGGGCGTGGTGGTCGTCGACGACCCGGCGGAGCTGCAGTACCCCATGCCGCTGCCGGCCGAGGGTGAGGACCCCGTGTACGTCGGCCGCATCCGCGAGGACGCGACCATCGCCAACGGCCTCGACCTGTGGGTCGTGGCGGACAACCTGCGCAAGGGCGCGGCGCTCAACGCGGTGCAGATCGCCGAGGAGCTCGTGGCCCGGGATCTGCTCCGGGCCCGGGCCTGAGCCGGCCGGCCGCCGTGCCCGGAATCTCCGACTGCGCCCGTTCCCGGCGGGTATACTCACGCGCATCCACTGACCAGCCCGCCCACCACGAGGAACGACATGTCTGATCCCAGCAGTGACACCGGCGCCGAAGTGTACGACGTCGTCATCGTCGGCGCCGGCCCCGCGGGGCTCACGGCGGCCATCTACGCCAGCCGCGGCCGCCTCAAGACGGCCGTCCTCGAGCGCAACATGGCCGGCGGCCAGATCGCGCTCACCGACCTCGTCGAGAACTACCCCGGCTTCCCCGAGGGCATCTCGGGCTTCGACCTCTCGCAGAAGATGAAGGAGCAGGCGGAGAAGTTCGGCGCCGAGATGCGCGAGATCGAGGGCGTGGCCGAGCTCCGCAGCGACCCCGAGGGCTGCTGGATCGTGGCCACCGACCGCGAGCAGATCCGCACGCGCGCGGTCATCCTCGCGCCGGGCGTGGAGCCGCGGCGCTCGGGCATCCCCGGCGAGGCCGAGTTCATCGGCCGCGGCGTCAGCTGGTGCGCCACCTGCGACGGCGCCCTCTACCGCGGCAAGACCGTCGCCGTGATCGGCGGCGGCGACGCCGCGGTCGAGGAGGGCATGTTCCTCACCAAGTTCGCCGAGAAGGTGTACCTGGTCCATCGCCGCGACGAGCTCCGCGCCGCCCCCATCGCCCAGGAGCGCGCGTTCGCCAATCCCAAGTTCGAGTTCGTCTGGGACTCCATCCCCAAGCAGATCGACGGCGCCGAGATGGTCGAGGCCCTCGAGGTGGAGAACGTCAAGACGGGCGAGGGGCGCAGCCTCCCGGTCAACGGCGTCTTCATGTACATCGGCCAGATCCCGAACACGGCGTGGCTCAAGGACACCGTCGAGCTGGACGAGTACGGCCACATCGTCACCGACGAACTGCTGCGCACGAAGCTGCCGGGCGTGTTCGCCTGCGGCGACGCCCGCGCCAACCCGCTGAAGCAGATCGCCATGGCCGTCGGCGAGGGAGCGCTTGCGGCCGTGCAGGTCGGGCACTATCTCGACGAGCTCGATTCCGCGCCGGGGACCACCACGGCGGCCGGCGAGAGCGCCGCCGCACCCCCCGCGACCACGCAACGCTGACGAACGCGCGCCGGCGCGCTACGCTGATGCGCGCCGGCTCACAACGACTCACAGGAGGATGTAGGTGGACGCTGTCTCACAGGACAACTTCGAGGCTGAGGTCATCAAGGCTCCCGGCAAGGTCCTGGTCGATTTCTGGGCCGAGTGGTGCGGCCCCTGCCGCATGATCGGCCCGGTCCTCGACGAGATGGCGGGCGACTACCCCGACGTCAAGTTCGTGAAGCTCAACGTGGACGAGGCGCCGGCCGTGGCGCAGCAGTTCAGCGTCATGAACATCCCCACGATCCTCGCCTTCGAGGCCGGCGAGGCCAAGCACCGCATCGTCGGCGCGATGCCCAAGGCCAAGCTCGTCGAGGAGCTCGGCGCCTTCCTGGGCTGATACACCCGAGCGGGCGCGACCCCCGGCGTCCAAGCACACTGCAGGACCCGGGCAGGTGTAGTGCCGCAGGGAGTCGCACGCCCGGATGTACGCGCGGATGTACCGCTGTACTCCCAAGCGTACGGCCAAGCGTAGCAGGGCGTTCGCACATCACCTCGCGCCGGACGAGCCCGGCGGGGTCGAGCGGGTCCGCGCCGGGCGGCGTTCAGGCCGCTCGGGAGGTTCAGGCCCGCTGGGGAGCGCTCAGACGCGCTCGAGCCGGAGGCCGGCCACGTCGTAGCTGAAGCTCACGGACTTGTCCGAGAAGGCGACGTCCATGCCCATCTGGACCTCGACCGGAAGCGCCTTGAAGCGGCCGCGGATGAGCGCCGCCTTCGGCGGCGGCACCGCGGCCGCCTGCAGCCAGTATGCGAGGTCGATGGTGCTGCGCACGCTCCCCCGGCCGGCCACGGAAAACCCGGCGCCGGCCACGATGGTATCCAGCTCGTCGGGGCGGTAGTGCCGGCGGTGGGCCGGCTCACGGAGGCGTGCGATCTCGTTGAAAGCCGTGTCGGTGGTCTCGTCCACCACGGCGTCGAGGATGACGACGCGTCCCCCGGGCGCGAGCACGCGCCCCAGCTCGGCCAGCGCGGTGCCGGGGTCGGGCAGCAGGTGGAAGGCGTTGCGGGAGACGACGAGGCTGAACGTGCCGTCCTTGTACGGAAGCGCGTGGAGGTCGACCAGCGTGAAGGCGACGTTGACGAGGCCGAGCTCGGCGGAGAGCCGCATGCCCTCCTCGAGCATGTCGGGCTGCTCGTCGGCGGCCTCCACGGTCGCCACGTCCGGGGCAACGATGAACCCGGCCATGCCGGCGCCCGTCGCGTAGTCGAGCACTCGGTCGTCGGACGTGGGCCGGGCGAGGTCGACGAGCAGGTCGAGCGACGGGTCACGCATCTGTTCCACGGCTCCTCCCTTCGTCGCCGGCCGCCCGTCGAGCACGGGTCGCCGGCCGGGTCCGCGGCCGGCTGGCCGCCGGCCGGTCCCCCCCGTCAGCCGTAGGTGACGGTGAAGATGGTGCCGGTCACGCTGATACCGATGCCGACCTCGTGGCCGTCGACCCTGGCGGTCTCGCGGTGGTCGCCGGCCGCCTCGCCGAGTGCCAGCGCGCTGGCCAGCGTCTCGGCCATGATGGCGCCGCGGTGGCGCTCGGCCGGCGGGCGAAGCTCCTCCGGCACGTCCAGCGTCAGGCTGATGGTGTCCTCGATACGTAGGTCGGCAGCTTTGCGCGCGAGCTGAACCGCGTGGATGAGCTCGCGCGCGAGTCCCTCCTCGCGCAGCGCGTCG
The DNA here is from genome assembly GCA_036277455.1 of Thermoleophilia bacterium. Classification (GTDB taxonomy): domain Bacteria; phylum Actinomycetota; class Thermoleophilia; order UBA2241; family UBA2241; genus CAIXSE01. The sequence goes on along the minus strand of DASUMX010000179.1, from coordinate 623 downwards.
TCGACGTGCGTCTTGAGCGCGACGACGCGGCCGGCTTCGCTCTCCACCTGGTAGCCCTCGGGCGAGCCGGTCTCGATGAGGAGCTCGTCCTCGGCGAGACTGATCTCGCCGTCCGGCAGGGCGATGACGGCGGCGCCGTCGGCGCGCACGGCGGCGACCAGCGCCGCCGCGTCCGCCTCTTTGAGCGCCGCCTGCAGCGGCCCCAGGCGCTTGCCCAGCTTGGGGCCGAGCACCTTGAGGTTGGGTTTGACGACGTAGGCGACGAGCTCCTCCTCGCCGCCCACGAGGCGCAGGTCCTTGACGTTGAGCTCGTCGAGGACGACGTCCTGCAGGCGCTCGACCGCGCGGCGCTCGGCCTCGGGCAGCGCCACGACGACCTCGGCCAGCGGCTGGCGCGTCTTGACGGCGGCCGCGTTGCGCGCCGCGCGGCCCATCTCGACGACGCGCCGCGCAGCCGCCATGTCGAAGCTCACGCCGGCGTCGATCGCCTGCTCGTCGGCGGCCGGCCACGCGCAGAGGTGCACGCTCTCGGGCGCCTCCGGGTCAGCGGACCTGACCAGGTTCTGGTACATCTCCTCGGCGACGAACGGCGTGTAGGGCGCGAGCAGCTTCGCCACGGTGAC